>CBFHLZ010000294.1:0-1001 GCA_965656795.1 Patescibacteria group bacterium | reverse complement strand
CTTCATTTTGATGCGTCAAACCTCAGAAAAGATAATTTAGATATAGAAAAATTAAAAAAAATCAGAGCTTCAATATTTTTATTAGCTCCTTTACTTCACTTTTTTGGAAGTATTTCTATGCCACTTCCAGGAGGATGTGTAATCGGGAAAAGACCAATTGATGATCATATTAATGGTTTAGAAAGAATCTGATACACAGCAACTCATAGTGAAGAATCGATTGAATTAGATGGAAATGTTGCTGAGTGAGATAGAGTTTTAAATGCTGGATTTTCAGTTTCATGAACAGAAAATTTACTCGTTGCAAATGTTTTAAGAAAAGGTAGCACAACGATTGAATTAGCTGCCATTGAACCTCACGTGATGAATTTAATAGATTTCCTCAGAGCTGCAGGAGCAAATATAAAAATGCGTTACAATCACACTATTATAGTTGAATGAGTAGAGGAATTAAAAGATAATTTCGAATTTGACGTAGTGGCTGATTATATCCAATCTGGGACATATATGGTTTTAGCTGCACTTGCTTCAAAAGAATATTTAGATATTCATAATGCAAGAATCGAAGATCTATTTATTTTTATAGAAAAATTAAAAGAAGCAGGAGTAAAAGTTCAAGATTTATGAAATGATACTTTGAGAGTATTTAAAGCTGAAAAATTAAAAGCAGTAAAAATTCAAACGAATGTTTTTCCTGGATTTCCTACTGATATTCAAGCACCATTTGGAGTTTTAATGACACAAGCAGAATGAACAAATAAAATTCATGAAGTATTATTTGAAAACAGATTAAATTTTCTCTATGAATTAGAAAAAATGGGGACAAATGTAGCGATTTTAAATCCACATGAAGCTCTTGTTTTTGGAGCAAAAACTCTCAAAGGTTGAGCAACTCTTACTTCTTGGGATTTAAGAGCCGGAGCCGCAGTGGTAATTGCAGCACTTATTGCAGATGGAGAATCAACCGTAACAAATGTTGAATATATTCACAGAGGATATGA
>CBFHLZ010000293.1:0-1002 GCA_965656795.1 Patescibacteria group bacterium | reverse complement strand
AATTTCACAGCTAAAACAAGAAGCAATACCGCTGCAATACCTGCACTGATCCACTGAACTAAGCCTGGAGTGTGCAAAATACCTTGTGCGACTAAAACGCCATCCCAGCACCAGCCTAAGCTTGCGATTGCTAGTGCTAACCCTGCCATGGGTGTTGGAGCTCCTGTTAATCTATATTTAATACGTTGAATCATGTCAGCCTCTCTTAAACTTAATTCACTAAACTTGTGAACTCATCAGCTTGTTGAAGCCATAATACGCTTGCGCTTCGTTAAACAATATCCAATTATATATAACATGTGTTCATCAATACTGAACAACCCTTTCCACCAGCAGCGTAAAACTAGGAACCTGATGGCTAATATCTCAATCAAACAACTCAAAGTGTTTGTCACCATTACCCAGCATTCAACGCTTACCGCCGCATCTGAAGCGCTGTTTTTGTCTAAAGCCGCGGTCAGCATGGCACTAGGCGAAATGGAGAAACAGTTGGGTCACTCTCTATTTGACCGGGTTAACAACCGATTAATTCTCAATCAAGAGGGACAAAAATTACTTCCTTTGGCTGACGAGATTCTTCACCGAGCTGCGGGTATCGATGTTTTGTTCCGAGATGACCAACCATTAAGTGGCAATCTCAAGGTTGGAGCGAGTGACACGATTGGTAATCAGGTCGCACCCTTTATTCTGTCAGGCTTTCGCGAACGAACTCAGCATCAAGACCAGAGCTTGTTCATTTCAAACAGTGCGCTGATCTGTCAAAAGTTGGTGGATTATGAACTGGATATCGCGCTAATTGAAGGAAAAACACTCCATCCTGAATTGATCTCTAGCCAGTTCAGCAGCGATGAGATGTGTATTATCGTTAGTAATCAGCACCCTCTCGTTTCACAAGACAAAGTTGCTCTGCATGATTTAGAAGACAGTCATTGGATATTGCGCGAATCAGGCTCAGGTACACGTGAGTTTTTCTTGCGTGCCGTCGCACCGCGAATCGAGCAC
>CBFHLZ010000292.1:0-1004 GCA_965656795.1 Patescibacteria group bacterium | reverse complement strand
CTTGGGTAATACCTGCCACTATTTTTTCAAGGTTAAACTCGGCCACTTACCAAGGGCAATCAGCGGTTAAAAACATCACATTTACTCCCTCGCGCGACACTGTATTTTCAAAATATGTGCAATCTTTAAGTGAAAAAGAGCTCAGCTTTGCCAAACAAATCTTTGCCGAATCAGCAGTACTTAAAAACGAATCGTTTTTAGCTTTGCCAGTGCAGTCTCAAAAAGCCATTATTGGCGCTTCATTTGAACTTGTACAAGTGAAACAAATTCAAAAGCAAACTCCTGTAAAAATAAGTGAGTTAAAAAATGCGCTAATCAAAGCGCGCTTAAAGCTACCAATGGGCGAAAACAAAGTTAAATTTCAATTTACCCAGCAGCCTCCACATAAAGGCCAAAAGCCCTCTAACAGCTCAATTTCTGCGATGCACACGGCTGAGCAAACACAGTACACTCTGGGTTTTAGGCTGAGCTATTTTGATACCCTTGCCTCTGATATTGCCCGCATTCCATTTTCTAATTTAGAAATGTTAGATACCGAACTGATGTTTACAGATGGCGAAACTTACATAAACAAAATTCATTTATTAGATTTGGAGTCATTCAATCCAAGCCAATTGTCTTGGGCTAATGAATCTAAGTGGTCATGGAAAATCAATGTGGGATTCGACAGACAACCAGCACTGTGCAGAACCTGTAAACGTAGTTTTGTTATGGGGGGAGCCGGACAAGCTTGGCAATTTAGCAACAACACCTTAGCCTATAGCTTAGTTAATGGTTACTTGGGTGATTTAGCTAAAAATAGCCACTTTTATGATTCGTCGGTAGAGGTGGGGATTATTACTGGTACTGACTCAGGTATTAAACTCAGAGCATCCTATGAAAAGTCATTCTTAAATGCTAAAAACCCAGCGCAAACCAAACTAGAACTGGCAGTGCCTATTAGCCAAGATATTGATATTAGATTAGCGGTAACACATGCCAATTCAGCTATGTGGCAGCTTAAA
>CBFHLZ010000291.1:0-1006 GCA_965656795.1 Patescibacteria group bacterium | reverse complement strand
ATATATTCATAATTATTTGAATATTAATAATCTGAATTTTATCTGTGTATTTTTTCAATAAACAAGAATTAGTATGCCCTGCTTGAGATGTAAAAAGACTTAATAATTGTGATTGTAGCTACGAATGTTGGCCTGAAAGTTACATTGGTTGAGTGTGTGATAGAGTATGTCCTCAAGAAATGGAATATTATAAGTAAATTAAAAATAATTCTTAAAATATAATTACCTATGAAATTTTCAATAATTCTCGCAATAGATTCAAATAACTGACTCGGTAAAAATAATGATTTAGCTTGGAAATTAAAAAGCGATATGCAATATTTCAAGAAAATTACAACTCAAACGCAACAAGAAAATAAACAAAATGCTGTTATAATGGGGAGAAAAACTTGGGAATCTATTCCTGAAAAATTTCGCCCTCTTCCAGATAGAAAAAATTTTATTCTCACTCGTGATGAAAATTATTGTGATGATGGTTGTGAAGTCTGAAATGATTTAGAAGAAATTTTAGAAAGAATTTCACAAGATGAGTCTATCGAGAATACATTTATTATATGAGGTTCGCAATTATATAATCAAGTTTTAGAAGACGAAAGGCTGGATTTAATTTATCTCACAAAAATAAAACAAGATTTTGATTGTGATGTATTTCTCGATCCAATTCCCCTAGAATTTAATTTAGAAAAAGAATCTCCTGAATTTTTTGAAAATGAAATAGATTTTAGTTTTCAAATATATAAAAGAAAATAAATTATTATTTTCTTTTTTTTGTTATTTAATTCATAAGTATTTTTTTACCATACTGTTGAATTAACGCATCAATTTTTGCATTTTCTTTTTCAAAGTCATGTTGTTTAGCATAAGTATTTCATGTAATTCTATTATCTGTAGAAAAATCAAATCAATATAAACTTATTTTTTCAATAGCCGTTTTTAGTAAAAAATAGTTAATAAAAACAAAACCTGAACTCGGCTCACTTCATAGTTCTTGATAAAGTGAATCGTA
>CBFHLZ010000290.1:0-1032 GCA_965656795.1 Patescibacteria group bacterium | reverse complement strand
AATAAAAACGTAACAAATCATGATATTCAGAGCGATGTTGCTTTTTTCTCCACTTACAAACCACTCATTTACTTTTAGAATTGATATTCAACGCAAGACACAACGATGTCGCTAGAGAAGCCCATGCGTGCATGACAACGTGAAATCTCATTCCATTAATACAAGGTATTTCAATGAGAAAATCTCGATATGCTCGCACTTTACACTTTCTGTGCATCGATCCCAGCGACACTCACCTACACATAAAAGCGATAGAAAAGCATTTGTCTATTCCTCTCTACAAAATGACAACGGACGATTTGATGCTGGTAGATAGGAAACAGAGCAACCGTATTCTACTCGTCGATTACAAAGCGGTTCCACAATTACTTGCCATATTCCCTAACTTGTACGTTATATGGAAAAATAATGAGATCCTTTTATTTAATGTTCCGCAGCCGCTTCCTACCTCGGAGCTCCTTAACTATGGCGTACTAAAAGGGTTATTTTATGATTCCGAGAAAAAAATCAAAATAGCAAAAGGTCTTCGAGAGGTCATTGATGGTGATAACTGGTTACCGAGAAAGGTAACGAACCAACTGCTGTTTTATTACCGCAACATGGTCAACACCAACACAACACCCACTAATGTCGATTTAACCATCCGAGAGATCCAAGTTATTCGCTGTCTTCAATCAGGTTCATCAAACACTCAGATAGCCGATGATTTATTTATTAGCGAGTTCACCGTCAAATCTCATCTCTATCAGATATTTCGCAAGTTAGCGGTTAAAAATAGAGTCCAAGCCATTGCTTGGGCAAATCAGAACTTACTTGCATAATGAGGCGGGCGATTAAGCTGATGATAGTTTTGAGGTAAATTCTAGTAAACCATACGTTTTGTTGCTGAATTGCATGCATAACTTATGCTAGAGTTGCCCTCATAAATATCAACTACTCAAGTTGAATTAATAATTATTATTATAGATAAAGGGTCTTACCATGATCAAAAAGTGCCTTTTCCCGGCAGCTGGCTACGGTACACGTTTTTTA
>CBFHLZ010000289.1:0-1048 GCA_965656795.1 Patescibacteria group bacterium | reverse complement strand
GATTTTTTTAAAGATATTAATGATAAATTTTGACATGATGTTTGAGATTTAGTGTTAAAAGAATTTGCGCAAACTATTTATAGTGAGACAAGAAAAGAGGATAATTTTTATAGGGTTTGATGAGAAGAATTTATGGTTTTATGTGAATGTAGTGATAAAAATTGAGCTGAATTATTTGCTAAAAAATTATTAGAAACTGTTGAATGAAAATTATCATCAAAACTTAGAAGTAGTTGAGTGTTTCAACAATTTTCCGATATGAAGATAACTATGAGTATATGAATTCATAATTTATCAGAAGGTTTAGAGCAATGAAAACTCTTAAGTTTAGATGAATTTGAAAGTTATACTTTAAAGCAAGTTGATAAAGCTTTATATTATTCAAAATATAATGGAAGAAACATGTTTACATTTTCTTCTGACTTAAAAAGATTAAAAAATCAAAAATTATCTACAAAAGATGATTTTCAAAAAGTTTAATAAAAAAATATTTTTTCTTTTTTGCAAGAGAAAATATTTTTTTTTGACAAAAGAAAAGAAATTTATATAATGCCGGGGCTTTTTAAGAAATTTCACGAAAAGTTTTTATTGGAGGTTAAGTTAAACGTCGCTTCACGAAGCGGAAAGTTTAACCTCTGACTTATTTTGTTAACATTATTTTTGTTATGGCATGAATAATTGCTACAAAGTTGGAAATGACAAGAGTAATTAAAGATGATAAATTCATCCCAATTACTTTGTTACAAGTACCAACTTTAAAAGTAGTAGGATTTAAGACTCTCGAAAGAGATGGATACGAAGCTATGATAGTTGGTGTTGAGAAAACGCAAACTGAATTAGCAGAAGGAAAAACTACTTTAAATAAAAGTGCTTTTTCTAAAATCGTAGAATTTCCTCTAAACGAAGGAGATTCAGAAAAATATAAAATTGGTGATACGATTTCTGTAGATGTTCTAGAAGGTGTAAAAGTTGCACTTGAAGGATTTTCTAAAGGGAGAGGTTTTACTGGTGCAATGAAAAGACATAACTTTCACGGTGGTCCTGCTTC
>CBFHLZ010000288.1:0-1070 GCA_965656795.1 Patescibacteria group bacterium | reverse complement strand
CGGTAAGGGACGCCGTTGATGATAAACATGAAGTAAGTGCTAAAATTCGCTTAGGTTTTGATGATGATAGTAACAGCCAAGAAATTGTCGATGCCGTTGTTAGTGCGGGTGCTAACAGCATTGCTATACATGCACGTACTAAACGCGATGGCTACAATCCACCCGCCTATTGGGAAAAAATCCCTCCTTTGGTCAAAGATAAAAAAATTGCAGTGGTCGCCAATGGCGAAATTTGGCAAATAGAAGATGCACTTTTATGCCAAAAACGCAGTGGTTGTCGTGATTTGATGATTGGTCGTGGCGCCCTTTCACATCCTGATCTCGCAAGAAAAATTAAAGCGCAAGTTAGTAACGAAAGCTACAGCGAGCTCACTTGGGAGAATATTTTACACCATATTATTCATTCATCTATGCACCAAACAGCTAGCAAAGATAATAAATATTTTGCATCTCGGACAAAGCAATGGCTTGGTTATTTAAAACGCCAATATCCACAAGCTGGGCTATTATTTGATGAAATTCGTCGTTTAAAAGCAAAGGATGAGGTAGCCGAAGTATTAAAGAAATATGCGAAAGCGCCACAACTTGATGCAAATCATAACACCTAAGCAAATCTAAATAGATAATAGCAGTATCACTACAAATTAACTGAGGGTTATACTGCTAATGCACCATCAGCAACGACTAAACGATGAAATAGAAAGTGTTAAAGCAACTATATTAGGTTTGCTGTCACAATCAACTCACCCTACACATCAAAACTTACTCTGCATCCTAACCCATACATCTAATGAAGAGTGGCTCGATTTAGCAGCTCAACAATTAGGTAATGAGTATAACCCGTTAATTGAACGAATGAACAAGCTTGAAGCAGCAATTAGCCAAATGGATATTGGTCAATATGGCTACTGCTGTGACTGTGAAGAGAAAATATCAGAGCAGCACTTAGAAAGAGACCCTGCTACTCAGCGGTGTGATAAGTGCGCTAAGTAGTAGCGCACTTAAATTTAATTGAGTAATTGCGAAGCAAAACTAAATGATTGTCCTGGATAAAAAATAATATCCTCAAC
>CBFHLZ010000287.1:0-1075 GCA_965656795.1 Patescibacteria group bacterium | reverse complement strand
TAGGTGATGGTAGAGGGCTGTTATTAGCTCAAGTTGTCGCTAAAAGTGGTGAAACGTTCGACTTACACCTTAAAGGTGCAGGGAAAACACCCTATTCACGCATGGGGGATGGGCACGCCGTGATTCGCTCAACCGTTCGTGAGTATTTGTGTAGCGAAGCGATGGCTGGGCTTAATATCCCAACGACACGTGCGTTGGCGATGATGACCAGTGACACGCCTGTTTATCGAGAGAAGCAAGAGTGGGGCGCATTGTTGGTGCGTGCTGCTGAATCACACATTCGTTTCGGTCACTTTGAACATCTGTTTTATACCAATCAGTTGGCCGAGCATAAATTGTTGGCTGATAAAGTCATCGAGTGGCACTTCCCTGAATGCCTTGATGAAGACAAGCCCTACGCTGCTATGTTTAATCAGATTGTTGACCGTACCGCAGAGATGATTGCGTTGTGGCAAGCAAATGGCTTTGCCCACGGGGTGATGAATACCGATAACATGTCGATTATTGGACAGACGTTTGACTACGGTCCGTTCGCTTTCCTAGATGAGTATGACCCGAGGTTGATCTGTAATCACTCCGACTATCAAGGTCGTTATGCCTTTAATCAACAACCTAGAATTGGATTATGGAATCTGTCAGCTCTGGCTCACTCTCTGTCGCCGCTGGTGGAGAAAGCTGATTTAGAGGCAGCGTTAGAACAATACGAACCACAAATGAACGGTTATTTCAGCCAACTGATGCGTAGAAAGCTTGGGTTGCTTGCAAAACACGAAGGTGACAGCCGCTTGTTTGAATCTATGTTCGAGTTGATGTCGCAAAACAAAGTTGATTATCCAAGATTTTTTAGAACGCTGTCGAACCTAGATACCTTGCCTGCGCAGGAAGTGATTGATTTGGTTATCGATCGTGAGGCCGCAAAGCTATGGTTGGATAATTACTTGCAACGTTGTGAACTCGAAGAGAGTTCAGTGGCAGAGCGCTGCGAAAAGATGAGGCAGGTAAACCCTAAATACATCCTCAGAAACTACCTCGCACAGCTGGCGATAGATAAAGCCGAGCGTGGTGATAGCAGTGA
>CBFHLZ010000286.1:0-1078 GCA_965656795.1 Patescibacteria group bacterium | reverse complement strand
CAGAACAAAAAGCAGACGACGGAGTACAAGATGCTGACGTTGAAACTGACGGAGATGATAAAACTACTAGAGTTTAATAGTTTAAATAATCCTGATACAATAAAATACAACCCTATAAATAGGGTTGTATTTTTTTTATAACCACAATATATAGAAATAATATATAATATGAACACAAAGATATCTATATATAGTTTTTAACAAGAAAGTAAAAAATATTTTGTTACTTCTAAAAATTAGGCTATCATAAAGATTATGGATAATAAAAAAAGTAATATCCATTGTACATACTTTATGTGTATATTTAATTTATTAATTACATAAAATGGTAATTTTTCGCACAAAAAAAGGTATAAAAGTAGCTTAAGCTAATTTCATACCAATCTTTACAAAGATTCCAATAAATAGATTCAATGTAAATAAATTTCCAACCAAGAAAATTTACAATGGATTATATTGGTGAAGTTACATTTGTAAAACTTAATTTCATAAAAATATAACTATGACTAAAATAATAAATTTTGAGAACTTAGACTGGCATAAGTGTCAAAGTACAGATACCTTTAAAGAACTTGCATGAGTTTATATTATTACTAACGAAAATACAAATATTATTTATGTGTGACAATCGTGAAATTTAAAAGAAAGACATTCAAACCATCATAAGAAAAATTGTTTTATTGGTAAATGAGAAAAGTATATTTATGTGCATCTGGCAAATGATAAAAATAGAAGATTACAAATTGAAAATCATTTAATAAATAAATTTAATCCCCCTTGTAACAATTAAAAAAAAGGTAATCCAAATTGGATTACCTTTTTTTTAATACAACTCCAAAACCACTATTTCTGGGAGATTGAGAAATCTCAGTGGGATTGCTGTTTCTCAGATTCCTGAGGAAACGTAGAGCTTAGTAAATTCTTCTTGAGAAAATCATTTGTCAAAATTTCAGGTGGTTGGGATAACTGACTTATACAATCCTGGAATACGTAATTGCCCTCCGTGAGTGTGCCCTGCAAGAGTGAGATCTGGGATATTGTTTGAATATTTAAGAGTTGTGTCAGGATTATGAGCTAA
>CBFHLZ010000285.1:0-1079 GCA_965656795.1 Patescibacteria group bacterium | reverse complement strand
GTATTTTTCGGCGTGTTAAGTAAACCAGAGCGGATCATACGTGAAAACCGCCAGCCATCAATTTTACCTACATCTAATCCGGTTATGATTATATTTACACTTTGGTTTTTTAATATTTTTAACGCATCTTGGCTGTCTGAGGCTTCAATAAACTCAAACACACTAAGCCTCTCCAGCGTGGCACGTATAGTCTGGCGCTCATCATTACTTGCATTTAATATTAGCAATTTAAGCTGTTTTGCCACTTAGGTACCACTCCGAGAAATGCAGATCGTAAAACTATAAGAGTAATGATATTTAGTGCTAAGAACAAGCGTATTTATTATAGAGCGGCCTTAAATCTAACGATCAATCTTAAATCTATTTGTAGTAATAATTGACTTAATTTAATAAATAAGTTTATTGAGCAATACCATTATAGTGTAATTTAGCACGTACCTTGTGGTTGTTTAAGTATAGATATACACTTGGCGCGATTTTAAATGATGTGGAATTCTAACAATGCGCGTAGCTGATTTTAGCTTTGACTTACCTGATGAATTAATTGCTCGTTTTCCTAAAGCAGACAGAACTAGTAGCCGTTTATTGAGCTTAGACGGGCCGAGTGGTGCTGTTGAGCATAAAATATTTAGTGACATTCTTGAACTTGTTAACGAAAACGACTTACTGGTTTTTAACAACACCAAAGTAATACCTGCGCGTATGTTTGGCCAAAAAGAATCTGGGGGTAAGGTTGAGGTGCTGGTAGAGCGTGTATTAGACGAGCACCGGGTGCTCGCGCACATTCGCGCTAGTAAATCGCCAAAACCGGGCAATGTGCTCATTTTAGAGGGTAAAGCAAAAGCCACTATGGTGGCACGCCACGATACGTTATTTGAGCTTGAGTTTGACCGCAGTGAAAATGTGCTCGACATTTTAAATGATGTGGGCCACATGCCGCTTCCTCCTTACATTGATCGCCCAGATAACGAAGCTGATCGTGAGCGATACCAAACAGTATATGGCGAAAAGCCAGGCGCCGTAGCTGCACCAACCGCAGGCCTTCATTTTGACGATAAACTCATGGCTGCGCTTAAAGA
>CBFHLZ010000284.1:0-1082 GCA_965656795.1 Patescibacteria group bacterium | reverse complement strand
TTATGAGTTCTTTTTGCAAATTGAGTCGGAGCTCTTTTTGGTGTAGATTTTTTTGATTTAGAAGATTTAGATGAAGAAGAATTTGTCATTCCACTTTTTCCATATTGTTTTCTTCCATTTTGAATTCTTGGTTTATTTTTTGCGTCTATTTTTTTGATTTTTTCACTTTTCCCAGAAGCAACAACAATATTTTTATAGGATTCATCATCAATTACTTTTATTTTTTGATCGATAAGTTTTTCGATATTTTGAAATTTTGGTTTTTCATTTGGTGTACACATAGCTATTGCTAGACCATCTTTCCCAGCTCTAGCTGTTCTCCCAATACGGTGAACGTAACTTTCTGCATCATTTGGAATTTCATAATTTACCACACAAGATAAATCATTTATATCTAAACCTCTTGAAGCTAAGTCAGTGGCAACTAATACTTTGATTTCTCATGATTTTAAATCATTGAGTGCTTTTTGTCTTCCCGTTTGAGATTTTTTCTTATTTAAAACAGCACATTTTACATTGGCTGATTTTACATATTCATAAACTTTTTCACTTTCATCAATAGTATTTACAAATACTAAAATACTTTTATATTGAGATTTTCTTACTATTTGTTGTAATAATTGCCTTTTGAAATTTTTATGGATGTGATACACTTGTTGAGTAATGGTATCAGTTGTTGCAGCAACCGGAGCTACGGCAACTCTTCTTGGATTTTTTAAAATAGTATCTGAAAGTTCTTTTATTTCCTTTGGCATAGTTGCGGAGAAAAATAAAGTTTGTTTACTCTCAGGCAATCTTTTTAATATTTTTTTAATATTATCAATTGCACCCATTTCTAGCATTCTATCAGCTTCATCCATTACAAACATTTCCACATAAGAAAGTTTTACTAATCCTCTAGAAATAAAATCTTCGAGTCTTCCTGGTGTAGCAATAAGTATATCTACTCATTTTTCTATAGCTTTAATTTGGTGAAAATCATTTACTCCACCAAAAATAACAGCAGATTTCATATTTGTATCACTTGAGTATGGAGCAAAAGTTTCTCCTATTTGAACAGCAAGTTCTCTTGTTGGAGCTAA
>CBFHLZ010000283.1:0-1086 GCA_965656795.1 Patescibacteria group bacterium | reverse complement strand
GAAATGATTTGATTTTCTGTTTCTGGTCACGCACTTGATGGATTAGGACGTTATTGTATGAGACGTTCAAATAATGTAAGAAAATTAAAAATTCCAATCTCAGAGTTACTTGAAGCTGATAAAAAAGAAAATCCTGATAATTATTTACCAGATGCTGAAAAAAAGAAATTAGAAGAAGAAAATAAAAAAAATTGAATCAAAAAAGAAAGACCAAAAGATGAAATAGTTCAAGCTGTTTGAGTAGTTGCTGATGTGAGAAAAATCGTTACAAAAACTGGAAAACCAATGGTATTTCTAAAGTGTGAATGATTTGATTTTGATTTTGAAGTGGTTATTTTTCCAAAAGATGTAGAAAAATATCAAGATAAACTCGAAGTTGATAAAATAGTAATTGTAAACGGATGATTACAAATAAACTTTGAATATGGGAGAAAAACGATTCAAGCTCGTGATATTAAAATTGCGAGTATTTCTCAAGTCAGAGAACAAGCAACGGATTTATGACTGATGAATAAACAAAAACGTTTATTATTCAATCCTCTTGCAGCTGAGCAAGAAGAGTCAGTAGAAGAAAAAAAATCAGAATCTGATAATCAAGAAAACTCTCAAGCAGAAGATAAAAAATTTGATGAGAATTTAGATAAAAAAATTCACACAAATGAATCTGAACCTCAAGAACAAATTTCTCAAAATACTCATAAATATGTTGTGGAAATACCATCTCATGCAAAAAAAGAAGATTTACATGAGTTAAAATCATTTTTATTAGAACTTCAGCCAGGTGAAGTAGAAGTATTTATTTTACTCAAATGACAAGAAATTTTTACTAAAATTTCTGTGAGTGATATTCAAAGCATTACGGATTGGGAACAAGATATGTGGTACTAAAAAAAATCTCAAAATTTATTTTGAGATTTTTTTTCATATAAAAACTATTGACAATAGTTATAAAAAGAATATAAAAATATTACTTACAAATAAATTTCGTTCAAATGAGAAATTCTATGAGAAAAATTATTGTCTTATTTATTCTAGCCAAACAGGTCTAAGAGATTTTTTCGAAACTTTATTTATATATAAAACTTC
>CBFHLZ010000282.1:0-1087 GCA_965656795.1 Patescibacteria group bacterium | reverse complement strand
TACCACAATAGAAGTTTATTTTGAATTACATGAAGAAGTGAATATTAAAGTATGAAACAAAAATCTATGATTTTTAAAATCTGATAGAATCAAATTAGCTCAATCAAAAAAATTAAATGAATCACAATTTGCTCAGATGTTTTTAGATTTAGATTTAAGAATTGCTAGCATGAGGACAAATACAAAAAATACATTTATAGAAATGTTGTTATCTCCGAAAAAATATTAAAATTAATACGGTATAATTACTAAAAGAATATTTAAGTCCGGATTTGAATATGTATTTAATTTAAACTAACAAACCATGTCTAAGCCAGCACTCTACAACATTTCTTTGAAATGTTTTTTACATAATTCAAAATGAGAAGTTCTGATTTTGAAAACTCCAGAAACTTCGAGTTTTTATGGGATGTATGATTTTCCGTGAGGAAGAATTGACGAAGATGAATTTGAAACGGATTATATTGAAATTTTGAAAAGAGAACTATTTGAAGAAGCATGAGTGGAAAATATTGAAATTTTGAAAAAAGTAGTCGCAATTGCAAGACATAAAGCTGAGGGAAAATTTACCAGTAAAAATATTCCAGAATATTTATATTATAATTTTTTCGAAGCATTTTTGAGTGAAAATCAGGAAGTAAAGATTTCTCACGAACATAATGATTTTTTATGGGTAAAACTAGACGAAATAATTTTAGAAGATTATTTTTGTAGCTGATATTTAGAAGCTGCAAAAATGTATTTGAATAAATAAAACCAATAATAATCCATCATTTATATACAAAAGACGGCCGATAGACCAGATGGATTTAAAATAAAATATTAAAAAAAAGAAAAAAATGACTAAAAATAATAAAAAAACAATAATTCTTCACGATACTTTTTTGTATAAATGAGGAGGAGAAAGATTAATATTGATGATGGGAAAAGCACTGTGAGCTGATATTGCAACAGGTTTTTTTAGTAAGTGAAGTTTTGATCTGAGAAAAGAATGATTTACTGGAAAGATGATAGAAGTTTCGAGTGAAATTTTTGCAAAGTGATTTAGACATTTAAAATTAAAATGGGCTTTTTTAACGAAAACAAA
>CBFHLZ010000281.1:0-1092 GCA_965656795.1 Patescibacteria group bacterium | reverse complement strand
AAAGAAAAAACTGAAAAACTTCAAGAAGAAATGCAATATTCAGAGAAGCAAAAAGAAATATTAAGAAAAATTTATTGAAGTTTATGAGAGGATAATTCTGAATTAAGAATATCTATTGAGAATCAAAGTGTAAAGATTTTTGAAGTGCCAAATAGAGAGTTATTTGCTGTGTCTATCGATTGAAAGAAAGTAGATTATTTATATGATTTTGAAAGAGAAAAAGATACTGAGTTTTCAAAAACAATATGATTAGAGTTAAAAGATTTCTTACATAAAATGAATGAATTATCAGAATTTGAACAACAGCAAAAAATGCGTATTGATTGAATTAAAGAAAAATTTAATTTTAATAATTTAGATAATATATTAAAGAATAGTTTTGAGAGGTCTGTACTATCTGATAATATTAAAGAAAATTGAGGTTATCTAAATGAAGATAATTCAATAACAATTTGATGAGAAATATATAATAAATGAGATTTAGAGTATAAAAATATAGTTAATAATGCATTAGAATCAGATATTAAAACAATGCTTATATTATTTGATTTTCTTGTTAGAAAAAAGAAAGAATCACTTTGATTATAGTGATTCTTTTAATTTTATTATTTTATCTATATTTTCAACAGTATATCTCTTACTTAATTCAATATATGGGTCTTTTCATTTCAGAATTAAATTCTTAATTGTTTTATTTACTTCAATATATTCCTGTTGAATCCTTTCCACAGCATTATTCATCCTCTCAACAGCTCTATCTTCAAGTTTTTTACTATTTTTTTTTGGTTCTTGTTTTTTAATTGCTTCTCTTTCAGAATTTGTAAATCAAGCTTCTTTTAAAAGTCACTCTTTTGTTCATTCTTTCACTCAAGATCTACTTACTCAGTCATAAATATTATCCTTATCCAATGCGAAACTCAACCCTTGTTTTTCAGCTTGATTTGATAACTTTTCTAATCTTTCATATTTCACTTGAATATTTTGTTTATTCGCTTGTGCTTTCGTTCCTTTTCAGCTATTTGTAAGTGATGTATTTGTAGAATCATTTAAAAGTAACCTTTGAATATTCAAATTATTCACCATTAAGCTTTC
>CBFHLZ010000280.1:0-1095 GCA_965656795.1 Patescibacteria group bacterium | reverse complement strand
CGAAGCTTTGTAACAATCGACGAAACATGTTCATCATCGATAATACGCGGTAGCAAAACTAAGAACTCATCCCCGCCGATCCTTGCGACAATGTCTGAGACACGCAATTCACTTTTAATACGCTTAGCACATTCGACTAATACTTGATCACCGGCTAGGTGACCATAAGTGTCGTTGATCGCTTTAAATCCATCTAGATCAATATTGACAACGGCAAAGGTCCTTGTCCCTTGTTTTTGAGTGCCCTTAAAGACCTGTTTCAAGCTGTACATGAAGTATCTACGATTCGGCAGCATCGTCAACTCGTCATGCATTGAGCGGCTATCTGCAATACGATACAAGCGATAGATGGTAAAAAAGGCTATCACTAACACAAGCGTTATAGTGTAGCTCACCAACCTTACGGCTTGAGTTCGGTACCAAGGGACGTCCATCAATACATTTTCATTTCCAGAGAGAGCAAGATACCAACCACCATAAGGGAAGTTCACTTGCTCTGTAGCAAACGCATTATCAAATACGTCTTGTTCGCCATAGAAGACATCGCCATTCTTCCCTGAACTGTTTTCGCCACGAATTGCGAGCTCATATTTATTTTCGATCTCACCAATACCGACGTCTTCAAATAATTCATCTAAGTCAATAATGGCACTGGAAACACCCCAGTAATTTTGATAGAAGGGAGGATCTCGAAAGATAGGTGTTCGTGTAATGAGTGCTTGCCCACCTTGAAACAGCTCAAACGGGCCTGCGATAAATGTATGACCGATATTACGAGCGATCTCAATCGACTCCCATTGAACTGGGTGGTCGCGATAATCAATACCCAGGACCTGCGCATTACCTTCCATGGGATAAACGAAATTAAGCACATCATCTTTAGCTAAGGCAATCAATCGAATGTGGGAAGCATCTCGAATAATATTTTGCGCAATCCGCTCCCAATCTTTTTGACCGCCATCGGGGTTGATGGTCACAATAGTCGAGAAACTGTTGAGAATATACATATCCGAGACGATCCTAGCTTCTATGCTCGATCGAATAATAGCCAGCTGTCTCTTAGCCTCAGAATAAGATTCATTTTTCAAAAAGGTT
>CBFHLZ010000279.1:0-1096 GCA_965656795.1 Patescibacteria group bacterium | reverse complement strand
GTAAATCAAAATGTAAGAGAATTAGAATGAGTTCTAAATCAACTTATTGCTGAATATGAATTAACTGGGAAAACTCCAAGTTTATCGAGAGTATCATCTCAACTTAAAAAATTGTCTTTCACTACTGATTTACTTGGTGCACCTAAACAAGAAATCAGAACTACTACTATTAAATCATATGAAGATATTTTAGATGCAGTTTCATCTCATTTTGGTATCGAAAAAGAAGGTATTCTTGGTGGAAATAGAAAAAAAGAATTTATGATTCCTAGACAAGTTTCAATGTATTTACTTAAAACAAAAATGCATTATACATACGAAAGAATCGGAAATATTTTCTCTGGAAGAAACCATGCAGCAGTTTTATACTCTTGCAATAAATTAGAAAAATTAATTAAAGCTGATAAATCTCTTTTAAATGAATTAAATATCATTAGAGAAACTATGGGGCTGTAAAAAACAATAAAAAAACTCAGATTAATCTGAGTTTTTTTATTTGAAAAATATTTGTTTTTTAAGCCATTTTTTGTATTATATTAGAGATAAATAAATAAAATTTTTATGACATTAAGGGATATTAGAAATGATCTGAATCCAGAAATCTCACTTGACGATTCAAGTAGAGATTTTTGAGTTTCTCAACAAATTACAGACCATAAAAATACACTCAATGATGTTTATAAAAATTTAAGAAAAGATATATTTTTACCATGAAATGATTCACTAAAGATTTCTCAAAAATATAGATTTTTTAATAAAAAACCAAAACACTATTTTGATCCTATTTTTAAATCTCGTTTTAATAAAAATATAAATTTACGTGGAAATAAATTTCTTGATATTGAGTTTTATAAAGTTAAATATGATGATCTAAAATATAGTTTTGAAAATAGAAAAATCAAAGAATGATTTACTAATTTTTATAAAAAAATACCATTAAATCCAACTCCTCAGCAAAAATCACATAATTTTATTAAGAAACAATTATTTAATAAAAAATATTCTCCGATTAACTATTATCAAAATGATAGATTTGAAAATATAAATAGTATTAATAATTCTTTTTATAATCAAGAAGAAAATAATATTTTATTAA
>CBFHLZ010000278.1:0-1112 GCA_965656795.1 Patescibacteria group bacterium | reverse complement strand
GTCGTCGAACAAGTCTCCAGGGCCTTCCCCAAAACACCCACCGAGCACCACGGTTAACAGAACCAGTGGTGAACGCCGCAGTAAATTTGAAAGAAGGCGAGGATTCATGGGGAGCCTACCAATCTATATCGGTGCCATCGAAATTGAAGAAGTGACCACTTACTTCGGTATTGGCAGATTCGATGACTTTGATAAGGCCAGATGTCGAAGTGTCTGTATCGATTAGAGCATTTGGCCCACCCATTTCGGTCTGTACCCAACCTGGATGCAGTGCTAACACAGTAAAGCCACCATCGGTTAGGTCGTTGCTTAAACTCTTCACAACGGAGTTGAGAGCCGCTTTAGAGGAGCGATAGATGTAGCCGCCGCCGGAGGTGTTCTCTGTCATGCTGCCCACTCGAGAAGACAAGCAAGCGACCTTTTTCACGTCACTGTTTTCTAAAACAGGTAATAGCGTTTCGACAAGCTTCAATGGTGCAATCGTGTTGACTTCAAAAACACGTCGCCACTCTTCAACATCGGTATTACCCAGTCCGTAACCCTTTGGCCCATAGTAGCCAGCATTGTTAATCAAGATATCAATCGACGGAATTTGAGAAGGAAGCTGGCTCACCGCTTGGTAATCGGTTATTTCTAACTGAATGCAGGTTAGGTTACTGTTGTGGTCTGCGAGTGAGAGCAGTTCTTTTGCTGAAGAGGCGTCACGGTAAGTTGCGTACACCTTGTGATTACCTTTCAAGTATTGTTGAGTCAAACTTAAGCCAATGCCGCGGTTCGCTCCAGTAATAAAAATAACGCTCATGGTGATTCCTTTTCAGTTCAATTAGTTAAGTTTGATGGCTTAACACGAGAAAATCAACGGTCCACCAACTGGCCATTAGCATTCCTACAAAAATCATTACTGCAGCCATCGAGCCGCAGATCACCCCAAGGATGAGTATTACGTTTTTCATTGTTGCCTCTGAAATGCATTGTAGATAATGATAATTGTTATCATTAATTAAGGTTGTCGCCAAGTCTGAGGCTGTTATGATTTTAAGAAAGATACGCAATTAACTTGATTATGATTCCTTTAATTTACCACCCAATCTATTCGCAATTACCTTTATCTG
>CBFHLZ010000277.1:0-1120 GCA_965656795.1 Patescibacteria group bacterium | reverse complement strand
AGAACTCAATCATAGTGAATTCTGGGTTGTGACGCGTTGATAATCCTTCGTTACGGAAGTTACGATTAATTTCAAACACGCGGTCAAAACCACCTACGACTAAACGCTTCAAGTAAAGCTCAGGCGCAATACGTAAGTACATGTCAATATCAAGCGCATTATGATGAGTCACAAACGGACGAGCTGATGCGCCACCAGGGATAACCTGTAGCATTGGCGTTTCAACTTCCATAAAGTCGCGGTCAGCTAAAAAGCGACGAATACCTTCAACCACTTGTGAGCGAATGCGGAATGTTTCACGCGTTGCTTCATTAGTAATTAAATCAACATAACGTTGGCGGTATTTGGTTTCTTGATCCGATAAGCCATGGAATTTTTCAGGAAGTGGACGAAGTGACTTAGTCAGTAATTCGTACTCAGCCATGTCTACGTATAAATCGCCTTTACCTGATTTATTAAGCGGCCCTTTAACGCCAATAATATCGCCAATATCAAGCTGACCATATTTTGCTTTTAAATCTTTTTGCACATCTTTTGATGCGTAAACTTGTACACGGCCTTTCATATCTTGAATAGACATAAACGGACCACGCTTAGCAAGAATACGACCCGCAATTGATACTAGGTGCTGTAATTCTATTAATTCTTCTTTGCTCTTATCACCAAACTCAGCCTGCAAATCTGCCGTGTAATGCTCACGACGGAATTGGTTTGGATGACCGTTGGCTGGGCAATTTGCGCGAATAGCGTCTAACTTGCCACGACGCTCAGCGATTAACTTATTTTCGTCTTGGATTTGATCAGTCATTTTTTAGCTCTTTTTTAGCTTGGTGGTTATAAACCAGATTTTAAACTGGCTTCAATAAATTTATCTAAGTCGCCGTCAAGTACCGCTTGTGTATTACGGTTTTCAACGCCGGTACGTAAATCTTTAATACGCGAGTCATCAAGTACGTAAGAACGAATTTGACTTCCCCAGCCAATATCAGACTTGTTGTCTTCTTGGCTTTGCTTTTCTGCATTTTGCTGTTGTAGCTCAAGCTCAAATAATTTCGCTTTTAACTGCTTCATTGCTTGGGCTTTATTTTTATGCTGCGAGCGCTCGTTTTGACACTGCACC
>CBFHLZ010000276.1:0-1122 GCA_965656795.1 Patescibacteria group bacterium | reverse complement strand
ACATTAATAAACTTATTTTTATAATCACTTCGATTTTTATATATTTATGTTGTTTTTATGTCGTTAAATAATCAAGATGCCCCTCAAGAATTAACTGAAGCTAGAATTGTAATGAAATATTCTTCTGCAACTATAGATGAATTTGGTAATATTGATTGAGAACCAATTTTACAAAACTGTGAGGCAAATACTCCTAAATGATATATTTATTCATTTAGTAAGCCAGAATGAGAAAATGTGGTAATAAGTTTATTAAAAAATGACTTAAAAGATTGTGTTATAACTATAAATTCATTTAACCCGGAAACTTTAGAAATTAATTGTACTGTAAATGGTTTGTCATTTAATGGTGAAATTTCACCAGTATACAAAGGTAAAAATAATGAAAAAATAGTTGGGTATAGTCTTAATTCTCAATCAGATATAGTTAATGTTTGAGATTCAGTTAGAGATCTTAAAAATAAAGTTGTTGTTGTTACGCAGGAAAATATATCTAAATTCAATAGAACATTATCTTTTCAAGAGCTTAATTTCCATACTGATAATATTAATCTATGAAATTTAGATTTAAATTGATTTACATCTTCTTACTGAATAAATGAAGAAAAAAGTACTTCATCTAATAGTATATTATGAAAAGTAAAATTTATATTAACTTGAGCAATTTTATGAGCTTGAATATCATACGGAGTGCAAAACTTGGATTCAAGTGATATTGACTCATGATCTTCTTCATTTAGAGATTTTGCAGCTGAAACAAAAAATAAAGTTTCTGCTAACTTAATGAATAATGATGCTAAAATAATTGAAGTCTCTGTTATATCATGATTATGAGCAATTACTATATTAAATAATAATAGTATTACTGATTATGATAATGGTATTGTAGATAAAATTAAATTAATAAGGTGAGATATACTTACAATAACTTATAAATGAAATAAACTGATTTCAATGAAAAATCAAAATGGGTATGAATTTTATAAATAAAAAAAAGAACTTTTAAAAGTTCTTTTTTTATGCGGCCATTTCTTCTTGATTATCTAGTTTTCTACTTTGTTTAGCAATTACTTTTCACCGTTGTCTGTCGTAAACTACAGATTCCAAGTGTGCCATAATCAT
>CBFHLZ010000275.1:0-1138 GCA_965656795.1 Patescibacteria group bacterium | reverse complement strand
CTGAAATTTACATCTGACATCTAAACAAGATGCAATTAAAAAAGAATATTACAGAACTATAAACAAATGAATACAAAACAAGAAGTAAAACAAGCACTAAAATCAATGCAAGAAGGTAAGGTACAACAATTTATTAAAAAAGGACTAGAGATTAATATGTTTAGTCCTGAACATAAAGAAATATTTATTAATATACTAAAATGAGAGAAATAAAATTTAGAGCATACTGAAATCATTGATTTAGAAAATCTGAAACAGATGACAAAAAAATGATTAATGATTGGCAAAACTCAAGAGAGTGTGAAGATGTTTGATTTGATTGATGAGAATATTATGACATTATGCAATACACAGGACTTAAAGACAAGAACGGAAAGGAAATATATTTTGATGACTATGTGAAAACATTAATTCATATATATAGAGTAAAACAAACTAAATTTAAAATATCTCTTGTTAATATTTCAGATTGAAGTACAATAGAATTATCTAATATAATATTAGATAATTTAACTATTTTATGAAATAAATATGAAAACTCAGAAGAACAAATTAGAGAATACGCAAAACTACCGAAAAAGTAAAAAAGGGGTTATAACTAATATATATGCTCACCAATTAAGCAGAAGTAGGGAAAGATGATTAGATTATCCTGAATACTCTTTAAGGGAATTACAAGATGTTTACTTAAATGATATTAAATTTAATAGGATATATAATGAGTGGATAAAATCAGGGTATACAAAAGAAATGAAACCTAGTATTGATAGGATAAATAATAAGAAATGGTACTCTTTAGATAATATTCAGATATTAACATGGAAAGATAATAGATATAAACAATCTATGGAAAGGAGATGTAGAAATTGAAGGGTAATTTGAATATGATACTGAGAAATAAATACTTATAAGTCTCAAAGAGAAGCAGTTAAAATTACTTGAATATCACAAGCTAATATAAGTTCTGTTTTGAATTGAAATAGAAAGACAGCATGAGGATATAAATGGATATACGAAAACCCTGATTTACTTAATAATAAATAATAAGATGAGACATACTAAAAGCACAGCAAATTATATTGAAACTATTGAAGCAGTAAAAAACAAACTAGGTTACTGTAGATCAGTTGATGTAAGC
>CBFHLZ010000274.1:0-1139 GCA_965656795.1 Patescibacteria group bacterium | reverse complement strand
GCTAGAAAACGGAGGATGACAACGAAGAAAACTATTTTATAATAGAGTTAAAACAATATAGTAAATATGGAAAAACATTACAAACTTAAAAATATCGTAACAAATCTGATTGATGAAGTAAAAAAACAAGATTTTCTTGTTTATTTCAGAAAAATTTCAGCAGTAGAAATTACAGAAAAAAAATTAGTACTAGGAGTTGTTTCAACTTTTATGAAAGATAATTTACAAGCTAAATTTTATTCTAAAATTTTAGAAGCTGTTCAAAAAGAAATTGAAACTATTACTGAAATTGAATTTGTTGTTGATCAAGAGATTGATAATCCTTCAAATACTGCAGTAGTAGATTGTACAGCATTTTATAAAACTGCATCAAAAACAAAAAAAGGTGGAGTTTCTACAGTTTCAAATCTATCAAGTACAAAACAATCTCAATCACAAAAATCTCAAGCTCAATCTCAAAGAAATTCATTAATCAACCAAAGATATAACTTAAAAAACTTTGTAGTTGGTGCAGATAATCAATTAGCATATTCTGCTTGTGAAGCTGTTTGTAAAAATCCTGGTAAATCATATAATCCATTATATATTTATGGTGATGTTGGTTTAGGGAAAACACACTTACTTCAAGCTGCTGGAAATGAAATCTATAGTAAATTTAAAGATAAAAATATCGTGTATACAACGGCTGATAAATTTATCACTGAATATGTTTCATCAGTGAAAAAAAGATCAGTTGAAAGGTTAAGATTAAAATATAGAGAAATCGATGTTTTAGTTATTGATGATGTTCAATTTCTCGCGAAAAAAGAACAAACTCAAAACGAACTGTATAATATTTTCAATTTATTATACGAAGATAATAAACAAATAATTATTTCTGGTGATAAAGCTCCAAAAGAATTAACAGAACTAGAACCAAGATTAAGATCAAGATTTGAATGGGGAATTACGGTTGATATAGGAAAACCAGATTTTGAAACTAGACTTGCAATTCTTCAAGAAAAAGCAAGAGAAAGAGAGTTTATGATTCCTCAAGATATTGCTGAATTTATCGCAGCAAACGTAAATCAAAATGTAAGAGAATTAGAATGAGTTCTAAATCAACTTATTGCTGAATATGAATTAACTGGGAAAACTCC
>CBFHLZ010000273.1:0-1146 GCA_965656795.1 Patescibacteria group bacterium | reverse complement strand
TCAAAAGTTATAAGTGGAAAAATTGTTTCATACATTGAAAGAAATGCAACAGAAGAAACCAGTAGAGAAGAACTGACCGGAGTGATTTCTAGAACTGTAAGTGTGACGGTATTATTAATCGGTTTTTCTATTACTCTAGGGATTTTGTGAATCGATATGTGAATATTTATGGGTTGAATCTGATTTGGGATTGGGTTTACACTTAAAACATTTCTAACAAATTTTGTAGCTGGTATTATGATGGTAACTCAAGGATATTATCATAATTGAGATATGATAAAAGTAGATGATCAAATAGGGAAAATTAGAAAAGTAAATGCATTATTTACAGCAGTAGAGCAATTTGATGGAGTAGTATTTTATGTTCCAAATATTCATTTTATTGAAGATAAAGTTACTAATTATCATACAAATGATAAAAGGAGAATTGATGTTGAAGTGCTTATTGATTACACGGCTGATGTACATAAAGCCAAAAAAACTATTCAAATGGTTATGGATCAATTTCCAAATATTCTTCAAGCTCCAGCGAGCGACGTTATTGTAGATGATTTATCTGATAATGGTATTTTACTTAAAGCAAGATATTGGACTACAATGAGTGATAACTACTTTCATACAAAGTCTAATATTTCAGAAACAATAAATATGGCTTTAAAAAGACAAGAAATCGAAATTGCATACCCACATATGAACATTACTCATACAAATTTACCACCAAAAATGTAACAAATATACCTATATATTTATGCCTGGAACTAAGAGTTTCAGGTTTTTTTATATATTAAAAATAAAAATAAATAATAATTATTATAGGAAAAAATATTTGATTTTTATAGGAAAATCTATACTATTATTATAGGAAAATCTATACTATTATTATAGATAGTTTTTATTTATATTAAGCGAAAAATAACAATGATTACTTTTGACAAAATTGTAAATAAACTGTTAAAAAAATGATGAAAAGTTCTCTGGAAAGAAGATATTTTTAAAATTATCGATCCAGAGTTAAAATCTCAGTATCAAAAAAAAGTTGATAACTATATATACAGACTCAAAGCAGAAAAGATTATTTTTCCAATTAAATCTTGAGTCTATATTGTACCAACTCTAGATGATAGGTTATTAAATGAAATTGATTTA
>CBFHLZ010000272.1:0-1149 GCA_965656795.1 Patescibacteria group bacterium | reverse complement strand
GTATCAATCGCCGTGCGCCACTCTTCGGTATCTGGAATGCTGTTATTAAGTTTTTGCAATACCTTACGGCACTCGATTCGCTCGCCATACAGCTGCTCGTCCCATGTTAAATAAGGCTCACCAGCCAGCATTTTTTGTTTTTCTGTTTTCACGTTACTTACCTACTCTTTCACATTACTTACCTAATAATGGTCAACACATCGACCAAAAAACGCAATATCGCACATCTAATAAAACAGAGTAAGCAAGGCTTTATCACGATTTCAGAGATGTGTAGCCCATCACTTTTTGTAGGCTAACTATGAAATCGACTCTCTGTTAATTGAGCTTAAATACGCTGAGCAACTGAATCGCGAATCACTAAACTGCCCGTCGTACTCAAATCTTTCGCCTGCTCTGTTTCACCGACAATTTGCAGGATCGCCTTTTGCGTCATTTGCTCTAATGGCACACTCACAGACGTTAAGCTTGGCGTTAAAAACGCACCCACTTTGCTGTTATCAAAGCCGACGATAGAAACATCTTGAGGTAATGAGTACCCAAGTTCGGTTAACGCCTTAATCGCACCAATCGCCATGTCATCGTTTTCCGACAAGATAGCAGTGAATGTTACTTTGCTTTTTACCAGAGCCTGAGCCGCGTGATAACCGCTCTCCATCGTCCAATTACCTTGAACAACTTTGGACTCATCTAATGCAATATCCTGCTTAGTTAACACATCTTGATAGGCTTGGTAACGCAACTCATCTGTCGAAGAACCGGCTTTACCACGAATCACTGCAATATCGGTATGACCCTGCTCGATGATGTGTTCAACCATCAAACAAGCACTCTGATAGTGGTCGGTGGTAATGGCATGATTAGGCTTCGACGGCATTTCCCGGTTGAGTACCAGAATCGGTGTGTCAGTGCTTTCGATGATCTTTGCAATCTCGCTTTCGGTTAAGCATTGCGGATAGATGATGATGCCCGCGCACTTCATATCCAGCAGGAAGTTGATCGCCTTTATTTCGTCTTCAGCGCTGTGTTTGCCATCGGTGATCACCAGCTGATAATTCGACTTTTCGCTATAAGAAGCCGCGTGATACATCAAAGAAGAGAAGTTTGGGCCTTTGACCAACTCATTAGTGATTTCAAAGCCGATGAAGT
>CBFHLZ010000271.1:0-1154 GCA_965656795.1 Patescibacteria group bacterium | reverse complement strand
CTACTCCCACGAATTTTTTAGGTTTAAATATATATTTATTCTTATTATAAATGTTTAAAAATTTTGTAAAGAAAAAACTGAATTTAATCAGTTTTAAAATGTGAAATTTAATTTTAATTCTTTCGTATTTCAATTCGTTATTGAATCAGGGATACTTAATTCTCAAGTAGAAAAATATGATTTTCTATAGAGATTTCACTCTTTTTTAATTCCTTGTTTATATCTAATATCTACAGGCAAGTAATTATCTCTTTGTTGTTCAAATTGATTTGATCGATTATTATCCCTGAATAATATCAACTCTCTTCCATCATAATAAAAATTAATATCAAAACTATCTTTTCATTGCCAACTGGAACGAGATCTTCTTTGAACAATTATTTTTGCCTTGTAACTATTGTTTCACAATGCTTCTATTTCCATATTTTTTCATTTGACAAGATAGAATTCATCCCGAGAAAAATTTGTTTTTAATTTTACAGATCAACTTATTCTAAAATCTATAGTATTATTCAATTCTACTTCTTCATTAACTTGATTTCTCTCTCTTTGTAAATTATTTTGAGTTTGTTGATTCACTTGAGATTTACTTTTCATTAAAGCTAATTCTAAATTAGACAGTTGAATTTTATCATCGTAACTCAAAGTTCATGATTTTTTTTGACGTAAATATTTTAATAAATCTTCTTCTTTTCAGTTAAATTCTCAAATTATTGCGTTTACATCATTAATAGTATCATTTTTTGCTTGTTCAAAATATCAATCAAGAATTTCTTGTTCAAACACTGTAAAGTTACTTGGGTAATTACTACTACTTATAATCTCTTTTTTTTGAGTTGGTCAAAAATTATCATATGCTCTATCAGCTGATGGAGGTAATCATTCTCACATAATATATTTTTTTATATATAAATTTAACTCTATTTTACCATTAAATTATATTATTTGCAAATAGTATATTTTATAAAATAAATTTACTAATAATATATTTGACAAAATTAATTATCATATGTTAATATAATATTACTTTAGATATTAATAATTAAATTATATGGGTACACAAAATACATTTGGTTCATTAGACCATCATATTAATTCTCAATCACAATCTCCTTCTGAGGTAACAGAATTTTCAGAATCGAGTGTTCAAAAAC
>CBFHLZ010000270.1:0-1154 GCA_965656795.1 Patescibacteria group bacterium | reverse complement strand
AATTATAATGCAAAAAATGATCAAGCTGGAGATATTTCAGTTGAAGATATTCCATTTTAATAAAAAAAAGAACTTTTTTAAAAGTTCTTTTTTTTATTATTCATAATGTAGAGCATCAATTGGCTTGAGTTTCGCTGCTTTATAAGCAGGGATTAGACCGGATAAAATTCACATAATTATCGAGACACTCGTGGCTATTATTAATACATTCATATTTATTACTGGACTAAAATCAGGAATAAAATGGTCTATTATTTTTACCACTCACATGGAAAACAAAAGTGCAATAGCTGATCAGATAAGTGTGAGAATAACTGATTCGATTAAAAATTGTAATAAAATGTTAAAATTTGTAGCTCAAATTGCTTTTCTAATTCATATTTCTCTGGTTCTTTCTGTAACTGAAACAAGCATAATATTCATGATTCAAATTCATCATACTATCAGTGCTATTGCTCAGATTCATCCTAGTAATAGAGTAAATTTGGTTATGAATCATTGCATCATTTCTGCTTGTTCTTTGTTGGTTCTGGTTTGCAATCATGTTTCTGAAAAATTAGTTTTTCCAGCTAATTTAGAGAAATATATTTCTACTATTTGTTTTACTGATTCTATATTTTCTTCTTCGTCTACATCTATTTCTACATTTTGAATTTTGTCTATTGAGAGTATTTTTTGCAAAGTTGGAAGGGGAATAAACATATTATAATCGAAGTTCCAATTTTTTTCTTCTAATATTCCAATAATAATAAATGTCTCTCCTCAAACACTGATTTTTTTCCCAACGGGATTTTCTTCTGAGAAATTATCTCAGATGAGTTTATTTCATAAAATAATTCTTTTTTCGTTTTCTAAATAATTTTTTTCATCAAAATTATGTCCGTACAAAAGCGAAACTTCTTTATTTTGAAAATAGTCTTTTGATATTCATTTTATTTCTCCACGTAAATTTTTATCTTTATAGATTGTTTCTCAATAAAATCAACTATAATTTGTATAAATATTTTTTATATTTTTAGAAATATTTTTGAGATTATTTATATTTTTAGGAGTAATGAGTTCTGCATTATTTGCTCAACTTTCTTCGTATGATTTCATAAGTGTAATGAGTTTTGCATCACTCGAAAAGTCTTTTAATATAGCTTGTTTTGCTC
>CBFHLZ010000269.1:0-1156 GCA_965656795.1 Patescibacteria group bacterium | reverse complement strand
GTCTTAAATATTTACATTCACGTTATGGTACGCCCGGCAGGGATCGAACCCACGCAAACCCAGGTCCGCGGCCTGGTGCTCTTCCACTGAGCTACGGGCGCTTAGTGTGCTCAAGTATTGTATTGAAAAATTGAAATAATCAAATTTAAACAAAAAAAATCCATCCCAAACGGGATGGACAAAGCTACTATCAGTACATCATAACCTGAAAGTCTCCAGGGAAATATTTTTGAATAAATATTTTTTAAAAAATACATATTCAGAAAAATTTCCTATTAGTAAGCCCAAAATTTCTTTCGGGACTTACTAGAGTTACAAAATATCAGTATAAATCATTTTTATTTTTTTCTATACAATATTTTATAAACTCGGTTGTGTTATTATTTGGGT
Source organism: Patescibacteria group bacterium (assembly GCA_965656795.1). GTDB lineage: Bacteria > Patescibacteriota > Gracilibacteria > BD1-5 > UBA6164 > CAJXJP01. The sequence continues at coordinate 766 of CBFHLZ010000269.1, read as the reverse complement.
CTTTTTCAAGACCAGAAATTAATATACACTTAGCTGTTTCGTAGCTTACGTCACGTTCTATCATAATTGTAGCAATTAAATCAAGAAATTTTTGTTTTTTGTTTTTTATGTCATACATCGAGGACCTCTCTTATTTAGATGTAAATTTATAATATATAAAAAATTACTATTGTAAAGTTTTTTATAAAATTATTTTTGTATTTGCGATTTTATTCTCATCAATATAATAAAATCATATAATATATTTCCAGAAAAATCTTCCATTATTTTAAAGGAAGTGACCATAGGTCGATGGGTTATCTAAAATGAAAATGAAACAAAAAATAAGTATAAAGAAAAATATTATTTCGTATGATGAGACTTCTGATAATCAAAATATTGAAGAAATATTAATGAAAAGATTTGATGATCCGTTAGAATTAGAAAGAACGATTGATGATTTACATGATCCATTTGGTTTAAAAGATATGGATAAAGCTGTAGAGAGAATTTTACAGGCAAAACAAAATGATGAAAAAGTAATGATTTTTTGAGATTATGATGTTGATGGAGTTACCAGTACTTCTATATTGATGCATTTTTTCAAAAAAATTGGTATAAAAGCGAGTTATAGATTACCTCATAGAGTAAATGATTGATATGGGTTAAAGGATTATTTCGTTGATGAATGTAAAGAGCTTGGAGTGAGTTTAATAATTACCGTTGATTGTGGAACTCGTGATATTGATGTGATAAAACATGCAAAAAAATTATGAGTTGATATCAT
>CBFHLZ010000268.1:0-1170 GCA_965656795.1 Patescibacteria group bacterium | reverse complement strand
CATTCCTGAATAAATATAATTTTGATATAAATAATCCTTAAATTCGTCTAAGCTTTTTTCTATAAAAATAGAATCTATTGTTGATTGTTTTTCAATAAGTGTATCATAATTTAATTTACCTTCTATATAATTTTTCCATCATTTTGTTAATCATCTAGAATAATGTTGCACTAAAGTATAAAAAGGAATCACTTTATATTTATATTCTTGATAATCTTGCTTGATTACTTCTGTAAATATTTGATTTGATGTATTATAATCTTTCGTAAAATAATAAGAAATAGCCAGCATAATATTTTTTATTAATTGGTCATCATGTGAATCAATAGATTCTCAAAATTCTTGTTCTAAAGATAATTCAAAATATTTTACTGCATTTTCAAAATCATATGAATATAATGAAGCAAAACCTGCAGAATAATAATTTTTGGTATTTACGAAAAGTTCAACTGATTTTTTATAATCTCACATATAATATAAAATATCTCCTTTCAAATATAACGCTTCTTCATATTCTCAATCAATTTCAAGATACCTGTTAATATAACCTAAAGCTGAATTGTATTCATAATTATGTAACTGTATTTCTGCTTTATAATAATTTGCAAATAAATTTTTTGAATTAAGATTTAATTCTTCATCAACTTTTTTCTCTAGTTTTTCATAATCTCATAAATTAAAATAATTTGTCATAATGAGATTATTTATTTCTCATTTTAAAATATTAGAAGAATAATTAACCTCTTTATTATCAAGTGCTTTTTGAGAAGATAATAAAGATTCTTCAAATTCACCTATATTATATTGAGCAAGACCTAAATTATACCAAATTACTGTATTATTAGAGTCAAATTTCACTCATTTTTTGAATTGATTTATAGCTCATGAATAATTTTCTTGCTCATACATATCATGTCATATATCATTATAGTATACTCAAATTCTATTACTTCCATTTTCAAACATATAATAAAAAACAGATAAAGTAACAAGTCATATTGTAAATATTTTTGAAATATTCATTTTTATTTTTTTATTGGTAAATATTTTTTAGGCTACTATAATATTTTTTCTATAAAATTCAAAAATTTATAAAAATAAAAAACCGAAGATTAATCTTCGGTTTTTTATTTTCCAAATACATACCAAGTATCTGACATAAAAATTGCT
>CBFHLZ010000267.1:0-1175 GCA_965656795.1 Patescibacteria group bacterium | reverse complement strand
AAAACGCACTTACTAAGTTAAATAAAAAGTGACTATAGAAAAACGGCTACCTGTTAGGTAGCCGTTTTTGTTTGTCTGTATCAATACATCTAAACTAATGTTTCACGTGGAACATTAGTTTAGATGTTAACTAGCCAGAATAAGCACTGTGCCAATCTTTCCACACTGGGTCGAATCCTCGCCGACGAATCATCGACTCCACATCGGCAGCACTTCTCTCATCACTTATCTCAAACTGCTCAAGTTCTTCTTCGCCCGAAGCATAACCGCCAGGTTGGGTTTTCGAAGCCGCCGACATACTTGTTATTCCCAATGGCAACACATTGTCGCGGAACGTTGCAGACTCACGAGTCGAAAGGGATAACTCAACCTCTGGGTTTAACAATCGATACGCGCAGATAAGTTGAACCAACTGTTTATCGCTCATAACAGACTTAGGTTGTAGACCACCATTGGCATCTCCCCCCTCACAAGGACGAAGGCGCGGGAACGAAATCGAGTAACGAGTTTGCCAGTAAGTACGTTCTAGGTAATCTAAGTGAGCAGCAACAAAGAAGCAGTCGGTTCGCCAATCTTCCAAACCAATCAAGGCTCCAATACCTATCTTATCGATACCCGCCTTTGCCAATCGATCGGGAGTTTCGAGGCGGTACTCAAAATCCATTTTATTGCCACGCAGATGATGCTCCGCGTAGGTTCTTGGTTGATAGGTCTCTTGGTAAACCATCACCGCATCTAAGCCGAGAGTTTTAAGTTCTGCGTAATCATGCTGGTCAAGCGGCTGTACTTCCATCGCAAGGTAGTTGAATTGTTTTTTGATATTCGGCAACACCTGTCGGAAGTAATTCATTCCAACCTTAGTTTCATGTTCACCGGTGACCAACAAAACACTATCAAACTTCATCTTTTTAATAGCTGCACTTTCAGCATCAATTTCATCCAAGGTTAATGTACGACGCTTGATACGGTTCTCCATCGAAAAACCACAATACGTACACGCATTCGCGCACAAGTTAGATAGATACAAAGGAATATAAAGCGACATCGTATTACCGAACCGCTTACGCGTTAGCGCCAACGATTGTTGTGCCATCTGCTCTAAGTAAGGTTCTGCTGCCGGAGAGATCAAAGCCTTAAAATCTTCTAAGTCTCGTTTGGGTTTACTCAACGCGCGT
>CBFHLZ010000266.1:0-1177 GCA_965656795.1 Patescibacteria group bacterium | reverse complement strand
CAAGCTATGAAAAAAGCAATTTGATTAACGTATTATAGAAGAAATTTACAAAAAGCACATAACGAAAAAACAGGGATGCAAGCAACAACGGTTTTTTCAAAAATCAAAGATATGTGAATCAATACAAAAGATAAAGATTATGCTATATTAGATAAAAAATCAGTTGAAAAAGAATTATCTAAACTTGAACTTGAAATGGATATTGCTTCAGCAAATATGGAATATGAAAAAGCAGCCGAAATAAGAGATCAAATTTTGGAATTAAAGAAATGAAAAAGAAAATTATAAAAATAAAAAAATAATTTACTCTCGAGTAAATTATTTTTTTATTTTAATTTCTTTCAAAAAGAAATTGCCCATCAAATCATTTTGTTTGTTTTTCTAAAAGTTTGAAATTATGACCTTCGAGTAAGTTCACAAATCCATCAACTCAAAATCTATATACTTGAATTAATTTAATACTATAACCTGGTAAAAATACTATGTTATAATTTTTAATATCAATACTTACTTTTTTATTAAACTTAAAATAAAAACTAAATTGAAGCGCTTCACTTTCAGTGTGTTCAGATGATTCTAGAATTATTTCACCATCACTAGGATTAATACCATCGCTAATAATTTTATTTAAAAGAAATTTTTTCTTATCATTTTCATTAGAAAGATATTTTTTATATATTTCAAATAATTTTAGATCATCTTCTACTTTTTTTCATTTTCTAATTCAAATATCTATCCAGATTTTATCATTTTCATCTAATATATTATATAAAATATTTATGATTTTTGTATACTTTATATTTCAAAAGGTCCCACCAAAAAATGCAAATACTTTTCTATCGTAGTTTTTACATAAATTATTTATCTCACTTTTAAATTCATCAGATCAAAAATCAGCTCTAAGAAATTTTTTATTATTTTTTAATTCCTTAAGATTTTCAACTGACATATCAATCATTTGAGTTGAAGTATCTACTCAAATATAATCAACTGTGTATTCATCAGAAAGATTACTCATAATATATTTTTCAGTTTCAGAGTTTCCACAACCTAAACTAATAAAAATTGTTTTTTCTTCTTTTTTAAATGTTTTTTTAGAAAAATCTAAGAAATCATCATTACTTAAAATATCTTTATTTGTGTAAGTTTGATTTTTAGAATTATAATATGCTGATCA
>CBFHLZ010000265.1:0-1191 GCA_965656795.1 Patescibacteria group bacterium | reverse complement strand
CAAATATTTTATTCAGAGTAATTTTTTCTTTATAAAATATTACAGATAAAATAATTGGAATAAATAGAGAATAAGAAATAATTTTATAAACCACTGCTACATCTCCTCAAGCCATTAATGCCTGTAAGTTACAATATAATCACATAGGAAAAACTATAGCCGTTCATACTAAAAATAAAATATCTTTTTTTCTTTTTATTTTTAAAATTTCTTTTAAAGTTTCACCTTTTTTTCTCATCATAAATGTAGAAAAAATTCCTGCAAATCATGAATAAAAAATATAACTTACTATATCAAAATCTCAGAGTGTAAATTGTTTTTGCGCTAACCAAATCACACTAAGCAAACCAACTCCTGCTGCGAGAAATAAATATCATTTTTTTACATCTTGATCAGATTCTTTTTTTCTTTTTTTCTCTAGGAGAAAATAAAAAATAACAAATCAAAGAAATATTCCTAAATATTCTCGAGGAGAAATTATTTCTCAAAATAAAATTTGTCCAAATAGTAATAATAAAATAGAAGAAAATATTCTATAATTAATAAAGTATGTTGAAGAACTCAAAAATTTTAAACTTTTTAAACGAGTTTTCAGAATAATAATATACATAAAATTCATCACAATCGCATAAAAAATCAATTCCAAATTCACCGTAATTTGAGAAAATCATGTTAAAAACATTAAAAATGGTAATAAAATCATGCTCACATGAGCATAAATAATAAAACCATTTGTATTCACTGTTTTACTCTCAGACTCAACTTTTTGAAAAAAACCAAATAATCAAACAGCAACACAGGAAATAAGAGAATAAATAATCCAAAGCTCCATAAATATTATTTCTAAAAAATATTGCATTTATTCTATGAAAAAACGATAAATAAAAAAATTATTTATCGTTTTTATTTTTTATAAAATATCTTTAAATATTTCTACACTATCTAATTTTTCCCATGAAACATCATCTCTTCCAAAATGTCAGTACGATGAGGTTTTTGTATAAATTGGAGTTTTTAAATCTAATTTTTTTATAATTCCATCTGGAGATAAATCAAAATTATTTTTTATAGTATTTATTATTTTAAAAATATCGACTTTTTGAGTTTCAAATCAATCAATAAAAATTGAAACAGGTTGTGCTACTCAAATAGCATACGAAAGTTGTATTTCACACCTATCACATAAACCTG
>CBFHLZ010000264.1:0-1191 GCA_965656795.1 Patescibacteria group bacterium | reverse complement strand
TATCAAATAGTAGAATATATAAAAAATTGATGAAAAATTTTATGACCTATGTTTTTTAATTTATTAAATAAAAATATAGCTCAAGCTTTATTATATACAGAAAGTTGAGAAAATTTTGCTCACTTTTTTCCTGCTGAAATATATAATAAACATCCATTCTTATTTGAAATTGTTATAGATAAAAAACCAATTAAAGACGTTCAAAATTTTATTAATATAGTTGATTTTCCAAATTTTGAATCTGTGTTATACACGATAGAAAGTATAGAAAAAAGAAAAGGTAGTAATGATGATAATGTTATTAACTCACTCTATAGTAATGCTAAATTTCGTCAAAAAATCATGGATATTTTAGTATCAACTAAAAGTTTTGAATGTTTACCTTCTCAAAAAAAACTAGTAGAAAATATAGTAAAAAGTATTAGTGATCAAAATGAAAAAATATCAACATTAATGGAAGTTCAAAGTAAGATTTCACATCATATTGAACAAATGACAGAAGAAAATAAACTCGCTCAATTAGAAGAAAGCTTTATTCAAAAATTATCAATTGAATGAATTGATATCAATAATGCAGAAATAACAGAATTGATTAATTTACTTACACAAACTGATATAAATTCTAAAAAATTATTCATAGAAAAAATTAATAATATGACTAATTTAAATGCAAATCAAAAAAATAAACTTGTAGAAACACTCTCAGATATAAAGTTGTATACGATTTCACAAGATATACAAAAAAACATAAATTGACCCGAAATAAATAAAGAATTATCACGTAAAACTCTCATTAATAATTTTAATGAATTTTGATGAGAAATAGATATATATATTAATTCTCTTTGATTAAGTGGAGAAGAAAAAAAAGAAGCTGAAAAAGTATTAAATAAATATCAAGAAGATAAAATTCAGTCAGTTCAAGCAGCAATTATGAAAACATGTACAATAACTGATAATGAATGAAACTTAGTTCTTGACGAAGAAATATATCAAAAGCAAGTTGAACAAGAGCTTCAAAATTTCGATGTAGAAGAATTTACTCAACAATATAATGTAGATGAAAAATTAACAGAAATTTTTAATGAAAGATATTTAGAGCATAAAAATTTAGAATTCCTCGAAGAAATCAATTCTATTGATTCTCAATCTGAATTATGAGTAAATACTCAAGAAGATAAAAAAACATAC
>CBFHLZ010000263.1:0-1194 GCA_965656795.1 Patescibacteria group bacterium | reverse complement strand
CAATTTCTAGGCCTTTCACTGGGTCTGCTAACGCAGAGAAAGCTGCAAACGCGCTCATTGTTATCAATGACGTTATTAATGTTTTCTTTGTAATAGAGTGTTTAATGCTTTTCATAAATTTCTCCTTGAGTCAGCCCACCGCAGCAGGCTGACGATTCCTTATTTGGTCGACGTAGACAGTTCGCCAACTGGTTTAGACGGGCTAGATTGATCGACTTTAGATAGCTTTGATTCGTGCTGAGGTTTGTCTGAATAGTGAGTTTGTTTGTCGAAGATCATCAGCAAGCTTGGTAGCAAGATGAAGTCGACCACCAGCGCAATAAAAATCACAATCGCGCTGAGTAAGCCCATGTCGGAATTGAGTCTGAAGCTCGACATCGCCAGTACAGAGAAACCAGCGACGAGCACAACAGTGGTGATCCACAATGCACGGCCAACAGTGTGGAAGGCATAACGAACCGCTTCCTCCGCGGATTTCCCTTCCAATCGTGCGCGTTGGTATTTACTTAAGAAGTGCACTGCATCATCAACCACGATACCCAAAGTAAGGGTGACTACGACCGACAATCCAAGGTTGATCTCACCAGAGATAAGCGCCCACAAACCAAAGCCAATAATTGCAGGGGCAATGTTTGGCACGAGACTGATCATGCCTAAGCGAACCGAGCGCAATGCAAAGATCATCAAACCAGAGATAAGCACTAAGGTGATAGGCAAAGTTGATAGCATGCTCGCCATATTGGTTTCACCGATGTGAGCAAACATCAGAGATGGACTGGATGCGACCACTTCATATTGCGGCGCGTTGGCTGCAAACCATGAGTAGATGCGTTCTTCGAGTTCAACCAGTTCTACGCTGCCTAGGTTATCGACCGTGAGTACCATTTTTATCGATGACTTATCGACGTTGATCTGGTTGTTCAAGTCCAAGCCATAAGGAAGAGACATCTCATAAAGCAGCAGGTATTGCGCAGCTAATTCCCGGTTAAGTGGCAATTGGTAGTAGCTCTCGTCATCGCCATGCATGTTCTTATTCAAACGCATGTAAACATCGGAAAGCGTTGCCACATGGTCGGTTTCAGGTTGTACACGCAGCCAGTCGGTAAAGTCACCAATCGCTTGCAAAAACACAGGATCAGCTATCGCTTGAGACTCGTTGGTTTTCACTGCAATACTGATGGTCGTCATGCCGCT
>CBFHLZ010000262.1:0-1209 GCA_965656795.1 Patescibacteria group bacterium | reverse complement strand
AAAACCGTCTATTTCTTTGCTCAAGCGTGCATGTTGCTGTGGCGCGTCGCGCAATCCAAATAGCTGGCGCTGGCGGTAATCAAACTTTGCATTACGGTTAACCCAACGCTGACGGTTTTTAAGGTTCATTAAGATATCATTACTGTCTGTAGCAAAATAAATATCCAACAAAGCAGGGGTGACCAAGGATGTTATTTGGCTTAACTTGGCATTGCGTTTTGTATTAGGAAGGTAACTACTCAAACTAATGAAGGCGTTTATTTTTAAGTCTGCAAATTCAGCGTAGTGCTCCAACAACACCCCAGCACTGGTGCCTTGTGCAATAACAACAATATTGTCAGACTCCATTGCTGCCTGCTGATACAAAGCTTCGTAGCGAGCGAGCAGTTTTAACTTGTAGTTATCCACGACCTCGGTATTTACTTGCTCAACATAGTCGGCATGATGAGGCTGTTTTTGTGTGCTGGTGCCAGGCTCAGTATTTGCGTTGGCTGTTTCATTATTTGTGCCCACAGAATCATTAATCGTTTTTGCTGTGTCATCTTGGGCTGCTTGCCAATCTATATCAGGAACTGTCATCGCATAAGAAGTGTACCCATGATTATTCAGCTCTTTACGCAAAAAGTTCATGCCGGAATTGTTTGTGGGCGTTGATTGCCAGTCAGGAATTAGTATGACCACCCCTCTAAAGTCGGCGCTCATATATTCACTGTATAAAGTTAAAAACTCAGTATCACCAGCTAAAATAGACTTTACTTCATCACTTTGGGCTAGGCGAGAGATATCCGCATCAATATTTTTTGAAAAGGGAGGAGGAGCGATATACTCAGCACTAAGCACTTGAAAACTGATTAATGCACAGCCAAGCGAAAGAGTAGTAATAATGACTTTAAACATCTGCGTAATAAACATAATAAGCTTTTAATTTAAATCTTATTTATGTATCGGCGTAGCACTCTTAAAGTTTAGCTATTTACTGCAAATAACTAAAAGATTAATCCGTATTAAAACTCGGGTTCAGCTTCAAAAGTAAGTACTTGCTCTGTTACAGGGTGTTTGAGTTGTAGCATTTGTGCATGCAGCTGTAGGCGAGGTGCCGCAGCAAGTGCGTCTTTGTGGGCATATAAACGATCGCCTAAAATAGGGTGGCCTAAGCTTAGCATATGTACTCGCAATTGGTGAGAACGCCCTGTTATAGGAGTCAGCTCT
>CBFHLZ010000261.1:0-1211 GCA_965656795.1 Patescibacteria group bacterium | reverse complement strand
CACATACTATTGAGTAAAATATTACTTTTTGATAATTCTAATGGATTATTATTTATTTCCATTTTTGGCATTTTTACCACATCAAGTTCATCTGGAGTATCAAATGGAATAACAAATGTACTTCACCCTAAAAAAATATCTTTTTGATTATTTGCAAAAATATCATTTATTTCTTGTACTTTTTTTGGATCTGGTTGTGTTTTAAAAAGTTTAAATAAACAAGAATTCAAGTGCCCGTTTCATAATATATCAATAAATCCAACACTATCAGCTGAAATTTGATTATATCCTAAATTTTCACGCATTTCTTCCATATCTCAAAAAATCACTTCGCTTTGAGGTAAAAATTCTTCCAATTTTGATTTAAAATATCATTGAGCGACATCTGTGCTCGACATATTTGGAATAGTGATTTTATCGATTTTTCCTTGCGTATGTTTTTCAAAATCATCTTGAGACATTGAAACTTTATTTATCACAATTTCAATTAAGTCACTTCCAGGTTCTATATTATCCAAATCTAACAGGTTGATAATTTCTGGATTTGTTCTTAAAATATTTTTATTATAAATTCCATCGAGAAAGTATTTTTGAAAATTTTCTATACTCATATCAGGATATTTTTTAAACACGGATTCTAATGTATCTTGTCTAAATAAATATCATTTTGTAGATTGTTCTATATTTCTGAGTAAATCATATGCTTGGGAAATATTTGATAAAACAGATTCTAAGTCATATTTTACTCATTCAATAGTATGAGAAATATCAGGTTCTTGAGTATTTTTTTGATTTAAATTTTTCGGTTTCTCAAGTCAATGATTTTGTGAATTTATAGCCATTAGAATAATTTTGAAAGATAATTATTTTTATTGTAACATATTGTACAAAAATTTTCCAATAATTGAAATAATTATTTAACATTTTTTTAAGTTTAGCTTAAGTACAAATATATATAATTATTTTGTTTCAAAGGAGGCATATTTTAAAATATAATTTTTAAAACTATGGAAACAAATAAATCATTACATCATCACGATTATTTTGAATCACAAACTTACAGAGAGGAAATTTTTAGAAAAATTTTTTGTGACTTTGAAAATTTTGTTTGGGATGGAAGTATAGAATTTTTACAAAAAGTACATGATTTTTGTGAATATTCACCACAATTTAGTGATATTGCAGATAAAATATATTATTCTCAAAACTCA
>CBFHLZ010000260.1:0-1219 GCA_965656795.1 Patescibacteria group bacterium | reverse complement strand
ACATGGTCGCGACGTTCGTATCTATGTCTGGTTGGTGTTCACAGATACAACTGTCTTGTTTGATTTTGCAGTACTCACATCGCACCACTTTACATCCGCGCGCATTAAACGGTTTGGTAGAAAGTGATAAACGGTGTTGGTATAAACGGTGGAAAGCGTGGATTCTCATGGACAATAACGACAGATAGAACTAGAAAAGTGGCACAATTGTACTTACAGTGGCTTGATAATGATAGAAGGAATTCTTATGCAGGACCCATCGCTACTTCGCCTTGTTTGTTTTATTGTCGCTTTTGGATTGTGTGCTCTATGGGAACAACATTTCCCACGCAAAACATTGACTCAAAGCAAATGGTTTCGTTGGGGGAATAACTTCGCGCTAGTCACTTTGAATAGTTTTCTATTAGCGACTCTAATCCCTATCGCTGCGTTCCAAGCGGCGGTTATCGCACAAGATAATCAATGGGGAGTATTCAATACCCTGTCACTTCCTAAAGAACTTAGCATTCTGATATGCGTGTTGCTGTTGGATTGTGCTATTTACCTCCAGCACTTGGTCTTTCACCGAATCCCCCTGCTTTGGAAACTACACAGAGTTCATCATGCTGATCTCGATATCGATGTGACAACGGGTACCCGTTTCCACCCGATTGAGATGATCTTATCGATGTTGATTAAAGTCGCGTTGATTTTTGTACTCGGCGTTCCGGCGTTAGCAGTGGTGTTCTTCGAAGTGGTGTTGAATGTGAGTGCGATGTTCAACCACAGCAACGGCCGACTGCCTTTGTGGCTGGATAAACAGTTACGCAAAGTGATTGTCACGCCAGATATGCACCGAGTACATCACTCTATCATTGTTAAAGAAACGCATTCGAACTTTGGTTTCTTTTTGTCTGTTTGGGATATATGGTTCAAGACTTACCGTGACCAACCAAAACTTGGTCACGAGAACGTTCAGATTGGCGTGCCAGAGATTCAAGATGGTAAAGAACAACGTTTAGATCTGATGCTGCGACAGCCTTTCGTTCGATTCCCGACTACGAAAAAATAGAATTGAAGTCGTTGAAACTCAAACATGCATTGAAACCAAACCTATGTTAAGACCAATACAGACGCCCTTAAGTTCATCTTAGAATTTAGGGGCGTTTTCTATATATTATTACTGGCTATAAAATTGTTTTCAGCTATACGAAAATTCAGTACACCTGTTTACTTCAGC
>CBFHLZ010000259.1:0-1224 GCA_965656795.1 Patescibacteria group bacterium | reverse complement strand
ACCGCAGGAGTCATCATCGGCTTTATTCCCGCTTTCCGTGCATACCGTCAATCATTGGCAGATGGCATGACCATTCGAATCTAATTAGGAACCTATGATGCAACGCAAACTTCTACTGATACTTGGGCTACTTTTGTTCCCATTGATCAGCACTGCTCACGCTGAAACCACTCAGACTGACGAATCGGTATTAACTCTGGATTGGATTGATTTGATTCCGGAATCAGAACGTGCTCAGTTGGATTCGTTCGGCATGCCGACAGTTAACCACGACAGTATGGACAAACCTCAACAATCGACACTTGGCGCTGTTCGCCCTGAGCTGAATGGCAGCACAGTAAAGATTCCTGGCTTTGTGATTCCATTGGAAGGTGATGAAAACATGATCACTGAATTTCTGCTGGTACCGTACTTTGGCGCATGTATCCACGTGCCGCCACCGCCGCCAAACCAAATCATCTACGTGAAGTTCCCTAAAGGTGCACCAATACAGCAGCTATGGGATGTGATTTATTTAGTCGGTACGCTAAAAACCGAGTCACTAAGCCACGACTTAGCTCAAACAGGTTATCTTATTGAAGGCACAGCGATTGAAGAGTATGACGATATGTAACCATTAGAAGGGTGGCTCAAGGATGAGCTACCGTTACCGAACAAGTGATATCATTCAATAACAGTTTAATAACTAAAACTTTCGTCTAAGTTATACAATGTAATTAGACAAATAAGCTAGAACACCAACATAAGTAACGAGTAATATCCCTATACCAAGCTGTTTCTTCAGCTTATTATCATTCACTTGATTCATAACTCCCCCTTGATAATTACAACAAATTTAACATTTTATTATCATTATCAAAAGTGAAATTTTGTTGAAGTCTTCAACTCTGCACGCAAAATCTAGCCACTAATAAGATAAAGAGTTACATTTTAGGCAGTTAAATCGTCTCCTACGGTACTTTTATGTCTGAAACCAAACAGCCAGTAATTATTGAGCATGCAAGTGATGCACAGCATAAGCATGATAAAAAACCTCATATTGCCGACAGTGCAAGCAGAATGCGGCATATCGCACAAAGCTTCGGCTTAGATTCCTTAATCAGTCATAGTGTAAAACCAAGCGATAAAGCTGAGAGCACGCTTATCGAACGAGCCCTATTGCGTGAGAAAAAACGTAAGGAGCTGCGTCAAAAGAATCTAGAGCAGATTCTCAAATTGGCGCAC
>CBFHLZ010000258.1:0-1233 GCA_965656795.1 Patescibacteria group bacterium | reverse complement strand
GAGCAAGTGTTTGTACAAACAGAGCAAGTGAGTGAAGACTTACATGCTAATGAACTCAAGGCTTCAATCGATAGGGCTTGGCGTATCACCAGTTACTCGGGGCTTGTTAAGCAAGGCAGCCACGGCGCGAGCCATGACGCGACCATAGAGGTCTCTGGCTTTGATATTGACTCGGCTGATGAGCAGGATGAGTCTGAGTTGATTGAACCTGAACGTTCTATCTTTACGTTCCCTCGTGGTGCTCGTCCGGGTACTTTCTTACACACCTTGTTTGAGGATGTTGAATTTACCGAGCCAGCAACCAGTGAACATAACACGCAAGTAATCACTCACTTATTAGAGTCTGAACAATACGAATTAGAGTGGCTACCTGTGCTTCAGCAACTCGTCGATACCGTTCTTAACACAGCATTGGATGGTAAAAGCTTAAAGCTAAGCGAGAAAGATTCGACGCAACGCTTAGTTGAGATGGAGTTCTTATTACCAATCGAAGTATTGGCCGCATCTGAACTGAATCAAACCATCCAATATCATGATCCGCTATCCGCTAAAGCGGGCGACCTAGGTTTCCAAACCGTGCAAGGTATGTTGAAAGGCTTCATTGATTTGGTGTTCGAGCATCAAGGTAAATACTATGTACTCGACTGGAAATCGAATCACTTGGGTGATGATGTTGCCGTCTACCATGGTGAGGCATTGAAATCGGCGATGGCCGACCACCGTTATGATCTGCAATATCAAATCTATGCATTGGCGCTGCATCGCTTCTTACGCAGCCGTGTTGCGAATTACAGCTATGAACAACATTTTGGTGGTGTTTATTACTTATTCTTACGAGGAATGGACGGCCAATCTCAACAAGGTATTTTCTCGGCGAAACCAACACTGGCTTTGCTCAATGAAATGGATCAATTGATTGACGGTAAAGTGATAGACAGACGTTCAGTACAATTGGATGACAATGAAACTGGACAGATGGGGCTTCTATAATGACAACAACAACCACTAATACCAGCATAGAAACAGCGAACTCTGTTAAGCCAGTTTCACTTATTCCTGAGCAACTTATGGATGTACTCAAGTTTCTTGCAGATAAGGGTTCGATTCGTCAGTTGGATTATCAATTTGCCCGTTTTATTGATCAGCAAGCCACGAGTTACTCTCAAGAGATCGGCTTTCTTGCTGGGGTAGTGAGCCATGAATTAGGCAAAGGACACATTTGTACTCAGCTTA
>CBFHLZ010000257.1:0-1245 GCA_965656795.1 Patescibacteria group bacterium | reverse complement strand
ATTAACCCAAAGTTGAAAAAATATATTGATTGAATTATTTATGAAATATGAAATTATTCAGGCTTTAGAAAATAAATATCATGAGAAATTTGATTTTTGAGAATTAAATGATTTATTAACACAAATAAATCCATTTTTATCAGAAAAAATTGAAATAAAACAAGAATATTCTTGAGTAGATTTAGATAACCTTGAAAAACAATTTTGAAAAGATGAATATGAAGAATATGAAATATTAGAATACAGAATTTGAGAATATTTAGAAAACTATCTTGAATATTCAAATGAATTTAAAATGAATAAATCTGAAATACAAGTACTTTTAGATGCGTTTAAATTTTGAAATTATAAAGAAATTGTCAGTATATTAAATAAACCTGGAGATTCATTAACACATTTATTTAAGCAAGTACAAAATCAAAGTATTTGAAATCTTCGCAAAAATATAAACGTAATTTCAATTGCATTAAATCAAAAAGGTCCAATCGATAAAAATACTTTTTCTCAACTAAAAGATAAAATTCTCGAATGAATTTCAAAAATTTTACAAAAATAAAAAAACTCTTTTGAAAAAGAGTTTTTTTATTTTATCCATTACAACAAGCAAGTTTATTAGCATTATTGCATGTAGGAAAAGATACAATTGTAGTTGTATTTAATAATGTTCATACAAAAGCTGAATTACTATTGTTAAATATACCACATGTAGGAAACCTACTAGCACCAATAGTTACATTTGAACCGTCCTTAGTATAATGTGTAGTATTGTTTGAATCATAATAATACTGTACAGATGATACAATAGCTCAAGGTATCCAAACATTTTCTGTCCATGGATAATCTACTCATAATTGGACTACATCATCATATCCACATACTCTCGAACCGGTATATTGAGCATTACATTTTTGATTCATTCATTTAATCCCTCACATATTCCCATTATAAGCTGAAGATGTATACCCAGCAAACGATAAGCTAGAACTACTTGCAGAGATTTGAGAATCTACGTATGATTTTGTAACTAAGTCATCATTATTTGTATTCAAAGAAGTCAGTTTTCAAACTATTTCATTCCAACCTGATGCCGTTAGAGGATCTCATGAACTTACTGTTGAAAGTGCAGCATAAACTCATAAAACACTGAAACCTGCAAGTAAAAATACTGCTGTAGATTTAAAATAAGATTTAATAAAATTCATAATATGTTTTGTATTAATAATATTATATAATTAAGTATATAAA
>CBFHLZ010000256.1:0-1253 GCA_965656795.1 Patescibacteria group bacterium | reverse complement strand
CTTGAATATCAGCAAACTCCTCAACAAGCCGACTCCACATACTGTCGTAATGCTCTGGTAATCTCCCCGGCACAGAAAGCAGACCTGCTGGCTTGTTCACCACAAGAATATCGTCATCTTGATAAACAATATCAATCCACGGTTCACGTGGTGGTGTGTACTCTTCTAACGCCATTGGAGCCTCTTAATTGCTGGTGAATAAATAACTTATGGTTAACTCGTTTATTAATAAATACGATTTTCAACATTTTCGTACATAAAAGTTGACGACTTTACAAAACATGGTATTGATAGGGGGAATGGAAAATAAGAAGTCAGCATTAAAGGAAAAATAATGGAAAGTACGGTTAAAACAACCACAAAAAAAGCACAAACCTCTACTCCCCTATCAAGCTTAATTAAGTCTCTTGGCCCAGGTATCATGATGGCTGCGGCGGCGGTGGGAGGCTCTCATTTAGTAGCCTCAACCAAAGCTGGTGCCATTTATGGCTGGCAGCTCGCTGCTCTTATTATCCTAGTTAATATATTTAAGTACCCATTTTTTAGAGCTGGCATTCAATATACGCTAGGCACAGGTCAAAGTTTAGTTGAAGGTTACTCTAACCTAGGCCGTCCATATCTAGTGATCTTTTCGATGCTGAGCGCCATTTCCGCCGTCGTGAACACGGCTGCTTTGTTACTATTCAGTGCGAGCCTACTTAGCTACTTTGTTCCTTTTGATCTAGCGACTAGCACGCTTTGCATGATCGTACTAGCAACCTGTTTGATCATTCTGTTTGCTGGCCATTATCGTGCGCTTGACACCCTATCTAAGGCCATCATGGCGATCCTGACCATCACAACCTTAGCCGCGGTTGCCATTGCTATCGGATCTCCAGTCGAGCCTGACGCGGCTTTTGTTCCACCGTCGCCTTGGTCATTGGCTGCTATCGGCTTTATCGTGGTAACCATGGGTTGGATGCCGGCGCCTATCGAGATCTCAAGCATCACTTCAATGTGGCTAAAGAGCCAAAAAGAGAAACAAGAAGTAACCGCTCAATCAGCGCTGTTCGACTTCAATATAGGTTATATTGGCACGGCATTGCTGGCACTGGTATTTGTTGCTTTAGGCGCTCTGGTCCTTCACGGTTCAGGTGTTGAATTGTCTCGTTCTGGCGTTGGCTTCACTCATCAATTAGTCGGCATTTACGCCTCTACCATTGGGGAATGGTCTCGCCCACTGATCGCTCTTATCGCTTTCTTCTGTATCTTTG
>CBFHLZ010000255.1:0-1257 GCA_965656795.1 Patescibacteria group bacterium | reverse complement strand
CGTATTCTAGACTAATTGTATCTCCAGGATATTCTTCTTGATTTGGTTCGAGTAATAGATTTGCTGAAACAATTTCTTGATTATCAAATTCAATATTCATTTCAAATGTTTCTATGCCTTCAAATTCAAAAGCTTTTAATGCTAAAGTATTTGTGTCTTCAATTTTGAGTGTTAATTCTCAAATCGCTAAAAAGCCTTTTAATAGATCATCATATTGAGATTCACTACAAGTTTTTCCAACAAATGGATCAAATACTCCAGAAAGTGATTTTATAGAATCACAAGCATATTTTGTTGGAATTATATAATGTGTATTATCAATTTTTTTATAACTAGTAAATAGTGATTTTTCTGCAGTTTTTTCTAAATCAGCAAAAACTTTTTGACTGTTAATGTTTCATAACATTTCATAAACTTGTTGTGTTTGAGGATCTGATATTTCAAGATATTTATTTTCTTGTGCTAATGATTTTGCTCTTTGTACAAATGCTTCAATCATTTCGTTTTCTTGAGAAGTTGTGATTTCTAAGTCTTCTAAAAGCGCATAAAATCAACCATCTTTTTGAATCAAGTTAATTGAAGTTGAGATTTGTTCTTTTATAGCTTGAGTATCTCATTTTTCAATAGAATTAAAAATAGCTTCTAATTCTCATGTAATTTTTGAATCTAAAAATGAATTTTTGATTGAATAATTTTCTAAATCTAATTCTCCAAAATATTGTCCAATTACTTCATTATCAATATCGTAATCAATATTTACATCTCATTTTGCTTCATAGTTTGATTGATATTCAATATATTCTTGCATTTCTCAGTAGAGTAGCTGAAAATCTTCGAGAGTAGATTTTTGAATATCTACAAAAATATCTTCAACTTCTTGTTTTTCACTTTGTGAAATATCAGAATTTTTTACTTCATTAATAATATTTTCAATTTTTGTATCAATGGCATCTAATTTTTTTTCTGCAGATAAAAATATTTGATACTCAAGTGATGTGTGTAAATATTTTAATAAAACAAGCATTTTTTCTTCTTTAGCCGAAATACTATTTTTTTGCTCAATTGAAGCAATAATATTTTCAACTTTTTGTTCAACCTGATTGATTTTTGTCTCATCATCTTTGAGTTCTTGTACGATAGTATCTATAGATTTAGAATAACTTCTTCATTTTATAACTTTATGTAAAGCAGAACGAGACATTATTTTTTCTTTTGCTAAATACTCTTTTTCACTAAATCCAAAAGCTATTAAACTTT
>CBFHLZ010000254.1:0-1261 GCA_965656795.1 Patescibacteria group bacterium | reverse complement strand
GTATATTTTTCAGGATTATTTTCGAGATATAAACCTGAAGTATATTTTTGAGTATCATAATCAACATTATGAAAATAATTTCTTCCTAAAAATGTTGTATCTCAGTGACCACAAATTACGATTGTTTCTCACGCGTGTTTTTCGAGAAGAGATTGTATTTTATTTCTCACTCTTGCATCAACTTCTACGATTTTTTCTCCATCACCGTATCCATTTGCCCATTTAAATTTTTTACAGTCAAATACTTGGTCTTGCAACATCATGGCTCTGATTTCCATAAATGCTTGATCTTGAGTTATCATTATTCCTTTTGATTCTCATAATGGTCTCACTGTATCTACACATCTTTGAAATGGTGAAGAGTAGATAGCTGAAATATTTTCATCTTTGAAAATATCAACTAATTGATTTGCTTGATTTATTCCATCTTGTGTAAGACTGGCTACTCAAATACAATCAAATTTTCCAGATTCGTTATAATCTGTTCTTCCATGTCTGATAAAAATTATTTTTGTCATTATATTTCTTTTAAAATTATTAATATTTTTAGTATAAGTAAAAATATTTTTTTATAAACTTTTTCTTATGTTTTATTTAAGGTGCTTAATTATATTGTATGTATTAGCCTATTAAAAATTAATATGAAACTATTTACGAAGTATATATTACCGTTTGGTATTTGAGTTTTTTTAGCAATTTGAATATGGTTAATCAATCTACACATTAATGTACAAGATATGAATGACAAAGAAATAAATACAGAAGAACAAAGTGCAGATTTTACTAATGAGTATCAAAATTATAAAAAAGAATTATTAGAACAAAAGAATATAGATTTAGAAAATACGCAAACTATTGTTTTAGCTTGAGGATGTTTCTGGTGTATAGAATGAGCTTTTGATGAATTTCCATGAGTAGCAAGTGCTGTAAGTGGATACATAGGATGAGATGCTTCAACAGCAACATATGATCAGGTTTCGAGTGGAACCACTGACCATAGAGAAGCTGTACAAGTTACATATGACCCTAGTATCACAGATTTAAATACTATTTTAGATAGATTTTTTAGTTATATTGATCCCTACGATGAGGGATGACAATTTGCAGATAGATGATATCACTATACTACCGCAATTTATTATTCAGAGGAAGACGAATTACAAAAAATTGACGAGTATATAGAAAATAAAGATTTTGAAAAAACTATTGCTACAAGTGTAGAAGAAGTCAGTGATTTTTATGAAGCTGAAGAATATCACCA
>CBFHLZ010000253.1:0-1263 GCA_965656795.1 Patescibacteria group bacterium | reverse complement strand
CTTATAACACAAAGCAACAGTAGGGAAGCTTTGGTTGTAAGTGCTATTATTATATGTAAAAATAAAATTTATCAAGTCTTTTTTAGTCTTTTTGTATCATTTTTTTTATTTTTTCTATATCTACTTTTTCCAAATTTTTTAAAACAAAACTTTGTCTCGTTTTTCAAAAAGTCTCTTTTTGTTCATCAACAAAATTCCAATATAAATAATTAAAACTACACGAATCTGCATTATATTTTTCTTTTACATTGTATTCACAATTTTTGCAAAAATCTGACATTTTATTTATATAATTTCAAGAAGAAATATACGGTTTTGTAGCGAGTTTTCAGCCATCTGCATATTGACTCATTGATATAACGTTGGGAGTTACTACCCACTCAAATGCATCTACATATTGTTCAAAATACCAGCGATTTACTTCTTGGGGATCAAAGTTTTTTAAAAGACTAAAGTTTCAAATAATCATTAAACGTTCAATATGATGCCCATAATTATTTTGTAATACTCTTGAAATACTTTGTTTTACACAGTTTTCTTTTATTTGCTCTAAATTTTTTCACCAGAAATAATCAGGTAATTTTTTTGTAAAATTAAAATAATTTTGAGAATAAATATCATCTTTATAAAAATGGAAAAAATGAAACATATATTCTCTCCAACCTAAAATTTGCCTTATGAATCACTCTTTATTATTCATTTGTGTATCTTGCCTTGAAATAGTTTTTACGACTTCCTGTGGAGAAAGAAGTCAAAAATTTATTGCTTGCGATAACAAAGAATGATGAACAAAATCATCTTTTTGATACATAGCATCTTCTAGTTTTCAAAAATTATCGAGATGATTTTTCACAAAATAATTCAATAAATTTATCGCTTGTTTACGGCAAGTTGGATATCAAAGTGTTTGGCTAAAATTATAATACTTTTTTGCTTCTTGGAGTCAGATATCATTTTCTTCATCAAAAGAAAATTCCCATGATTTTTCATGATTTTTATCAAATTTTCTATTTTCTGAATCAAAATTCCATTTATCTCACTGAGGATTATTTCCATTCATGAGAATATTTTCTTTTTTTCTCATAAATCTATAAAAGTTTTCCATAACTGGAGGTTTTTCATATTTTTTTCTAAATTCTTGATGAGTTAAGAAAAAATTTTTATTATTATTCCAAGAAATTTTTACTCAGAAATTTTTTTCTAATTTTTTAGCTAATTTTTCTAAATTTTTTTGTACAAAATCTTCATCAGCTGTATTAAAAA
>CBFHLZ010000252.1:0-1265 GCA_965656795.1 Patescibacteria group bacterium | reverse complement strand
TAATATTTTTTTATCTTCAGGATTTTGTAATTTTTCGAATATATAATCGATTATAGCAACTTGCATTTGTATTTTTTCATCTTTTTTAAAACAATCAAAGATACTTCCAGAAGTTTTATAATTATGAATAATATCTACTCAAATATATGGGTGATACGGATGTTCATTATAACCTGGTAATCATTCTAAGCAAGATGATTGAACTGCTATTTTTGATATATCACTTTTAATCATTGCAGTATATGTTTTTTCTCAATCTTCTAATAGCTCTGTCATAAAGAAATTATCATCTCACATTCTTCCTAGCATTCTTGATTCATCAGAAGCATAAACTTTTCAATCATAATTATATGCAACTCAACCTATTGCAATACCAGATGGACTTCTAATATCCATAAAATTTGGATCATTTGCTTCAAATATTTTTCTTAAAAATATTGCTGTGATATATTCATTAAATTCTATACCTTTTTTATTAATTTCTATAATATAATCTAAAGATTTTTTATAAAAATCAATCCAGTCTTCTTTTGAATAAGATAATTTTTTTAAATCAGCAGCAGCAAATCAATATGGATTTAACCATCTGAGAAATATTCACTTTAATCCCAATGAAACATACGTATCAATTATTGTTTCATATTTTCACATTGTTTCACTTGTTACTGTCAGAAGTGCTGATGCATGGCCAATTTTTCTTTTGACTTTTTCTTCATTAAGTCTTTTTAACCAATATGTAACAGTATCATATGAGTTTCCATCATACCCAGCTCTATTGAAATTGTGTGTGAGCTCATCTCAATCTAAACTTGAACAAATATCCACTCAATTATCTAATAACCGTGAAAGTTTTTCTTCAGTTAATAAAGTTAAATTAGATACTAATGAAAAACTTAATTTTTTATTAAGTAAACCTGCTTTTTTCTTTGAATAATCAACTATAAATTGTACAACTTTATAGTTTACAAGTGCTTCTCAACCTTGAAACTCAATTGTTAAATGAGGCGAATTTGTATAAAAAATTGTATCAACTGTTTTCTTTGCAGTTGCTTCATCCATATCAAATTGAGTTGCTGTCATTGGAGCCACAGCAGCGTGGCAATATTTACATTTGTGATTACATCTGAGTGTCACAATAATCATATGGAGAGTTGGTCATAATCAAACATATGAGTTTCTTAATGCAAAACTTCATGTCATTTTAGATGCATATTCTTCATTTTTGATAAATCCTTTTTCTAATAATTCATCATAATTTGATAAAT
>CBFHLZ010000251.1:0-1268 GCA_965656795.1 Patescibacteria group bacterium | reverse complement strand
GATCAAACACAATATGTACTTCGTAGTGTGGCTAATAATCTTAATGATATTACAAAATTAGATGCAAATGCAGTGATTTCTAAACTTTTAGAGTGGAAAAAATCAGAAAAACAAAGTCAAAAAAATATGTTATTTTTGATTACACATTCTCTCAGAAGTGAAATAAAATCATGAAATCCCAAAGCTTTAGAATTATTATGATATTATCAACCTGCTATAAAAATCAATGATTTTCATATTTCAGAACTGCAAGTAAATATATGAGAATATCTAGAGTTTTGATTTGAACTCACTTCAAATATTTCCCAAAAATTACTCATAAATTATAAAATATATTTTGTAATGTCGAATGGAAAATTACGTGAAAAAATATTTCATATTTCGAAAAAAAATATATCAAAATGAGAAAAAATTAATATTTCAAAAAAACATTCTCTAAAAAATATGACAACAAAAAAATTATATTCTTGAAAACATTTTGTAGAAATATTTATAAATGGAGAAAATTTTTGAAAAAAAGAGTTTGAATTTAAATCAACGTAGGGTGCGATTGCATCGCACCGTGGAAATCTGTTGCGCCGAGAAAATATCCCACCAAAATATATCACACCAAAATATATCGCACCATGAAAAAATATAAGGCCGTGAGAAAATAACGGAACGATGAAATCGTTCCCTACAAAATTGAATCGAAAAAATATTTTTTAAAAAAGGAGAAAATGTACGATTGACCACAACGTAAAAAATTACGATTAAATGGCTACAATTATTCAAGAGATTTATATTATTTTATAACTATTTGTACGAAAAATAGGGAAGAATTTTTTGGTGAAATTATTGATACAAAAATGATCTTGAATGATCATGGAAAAATCGTGGAAAATGAAATTTTCAAAACACCTCAATTGCGTCAAGAAATAAAAATAGATGATTTTGTAATAATGCCAAATCATTTACATTTAATCATAATTATCAAAAACAAACACGTACACGTAGGGTGCGATTGCATCGCACCGAAATGAATAACACCGAAATATATCATACCGAAATGAATAACACCGAAATGAATAACACCGAAATATAGCATAGAATGAAAAAATATAAGACCATGAGAAAATACCGGAACGATGCAATCGTTCCCTACGTTGTGACGTGTAATTCGTTGATTAAAATGAACCATAACCAAACAAATCCGTGATGAAATGGGAGATTTTAATTTTGGATGGCAAAAATCATTTTTTGATGTAATTATAAAAAACCAAGACCAG
>CBFHLZ010000250.1:0-1276 GCA_965656795.1 Patescibacteria group bacterium | reverse complement strand
AAGTTAAAGAAATGGTATTTGCTATTCCTGCTGGTTCTACTTCAGGAGGTACTGCTGAATTTAATATCACTACTGCTACTACTACTCAAGCTGGTTCTGAAAATCCAGCTACTGAAGTAACTGAAATTACATTTACTAAAGCTGCTACTTTTGACGGTACTATTCAAGTAAATGTTAATGGACAAACTTCATCTACAGCTGTAACTGCTGGTGATTCTGCTAACTCAATTGCTACTGTTGTAGCTGCTGATATTTTAGGATTAACTAACACTACTACTGCTGCTGTTTCTGGTAACAAAATTACTGTTACTGCTACAGGAGATGCTGATTATTCAGATGCTCTTGTTAACTTAGGAGGAACTAACTCTGAAGCTTCAGTAAAAGTTACTACTCAAGGTGCTGCTGATGCTGCTCAAGTATCTACAGTTGATTTTGGTAAAGAATTTCAAGCAGGTGATTCTGTTTCAATTACTGTAAATGGTACTAAATATACTTCTAACGGTTATGCTGCTTTAGCTACTGCTGTTTCAGCAAACTCTGCTGTTACTGCTACTGAAGGAGGTGCTAATGATAGAGTAATTACTATTACAGCATCAACTTCAAACGTTGCTTTCACATTCTCTGCTTCTGCTGATAATGTTGCACCAACTGTTACTGGAGATTATTCTGATACTATTTCAAATGTTAGATTAATGGATGGTTCTAAAGTTATTGCTGATGGAGCTACTGTTACTTTTGATAGTACTAACTCTCAAACATTAGTTTCTTTCGAAGATGATTTCATTATTGAAGATTCTTCTGAAACTGTTCACGCTGTATTAGTTGCAGATATCCAAAGATATACAACTGAAGGTGGTGAAATCTCTGCTGTTACTGGTGAAATTGTTGTTAAATATGAATCATCTGAATTAAAAGGTGCTTCATCTAACGATGATATTGCTGCTACAACAACTGGTACTGTTAACTCTACTGCTGTTTCTGTTGCTCCTGCAATTGTTACTGTTTCTATTGTTAATGAACTAGGTGATAAAGATCAATATGCAAAAATTAAATTCTCTATTGATAAAGGGAATAACGATTTTGATAATGATGATATCACTATTACAGAAATCAGATTAGAAAATGCTGCTACTGGTGTTGTTGTTAGAAATGATGATAATGAAGGTATGACAATTACTGATAATGATGTTGCTACATTAGTAATAACTGATGATAATGAAATCGTTAACGGAGATGAATTTGAATTTAAAGTTGCTAATAACAATGATGAAATCAG
>CBFHLZ010000249.1:0-1302 GCA_965656795.1 Patescibacteria group bacterium | reverse complement strand
CTTTGAAGCCTTGTTGGTGACTCGTAGTGAGCATGGTATGACACTGCTGCGTAAAGGTCAGGCACCATTCCACTTGCCGACTCAAGCGAAAGAAGTGTATGACGTGACGGGTGCTGGCGATACCGTTATCTCGGTATTGGCGGCTTCAGTTGCTGCGGGCAAACCACTGGATGAGGCGTGTGCGTTAGCAAATGCGGCAGCTGGAGTGGTAGTCGGTAAGTTAGGTACATCGACGCTGTCGACGATTGAGTTAGCGGAAGCGATTCACGGTAGCCAAGATACAGACTACGGCGTGATCTCTGAAGCTGCATTGGTTGAAGCGGTGAAACGTGCTCGTGCGAAAGGCGAGAAAGTGGTTATGACCAATGGTTGCTTTGATATTCTGCATGCCGGCCATGTTTCTTACATGAACCATGCTGCTGAATTGGGTGATCGTTTGATCGTTGCAGTAAATACTGATGAGTCAGTGAAACGCTTAAAAGGGCCAGGTCGCCCTGTCAATCCAACTGATCGTCGTATGGCGGTATTGGCTGGCTTAGGCGCGGTTGATTGGGTGGTTCCGTTTTCTGAAGATACACCGCAACGTTTGATCTCTGAGGTACTACCAAGCATTCTAGTGAAAGGTGGCGATTACAAACCTGAAGAGATCGCGGGTGGTGCGGAAGTGATTGCGGCTGGTGGTGAAGTGAAAGTGCTTAACTTTGAAGATGGTTGCTCTACGACTGAAATCATCAAAGCGATCAAAGGTGGTCGAGGCTAACGTTCTGTCTTTTAGCTTCTAAGCTATAGCTTTTTATCAATAAAAAAAATGCCGCTCAATGAGCGGCATTTTTGTAACTGTAATCTAATCACTTTATTAAAGACTCTCATTAGAGTCTTTAATTAGGGTTTTATAATTACTTGCTTGCTACTTTTAGACCTGCATTTACATCAACAATGTCTTGTTCGCTTAGCGTACCAACCGCTTGGCGAAGCTGAAGTACACTTAGGATGTAGTTGTAACGAGCATCTGAAAGGTTTTTGTTCGCATCGTATAGACGACGAGTCGAATCCAGTACGTCAACGATAGTGCGAGTACCAACATCAAAACCGGCTTCTGTTGCTTCTAGAGCAGATTGAGCTGAAACCACAGATTGTTCGTAAGCGCGCAGAGCACCAATTGAAGCACTGATGTTGTTATTGAATGCACGTACGTCTTTTACAACGCTACGGTAAGTTGCTTCTAGATCTTCACTTGCTGCAACGTAGTTGTATTCAGCCTGTTTAGTCAAAGAAGTTGTGTTACCACCCGTGTATAGAGGC
>CBFHLZ010000248.1:0-1312 GCA_965656795.1 Patescibacteria group bacterium | reverse complement strand
GGTTTTTATTTTTGCATTATAATAAAAGTTATATTATTGTTGTATAACAAACAAATAAATCATAAAACATAGGTTAACTTAATATATAAATAATTAATATGAAATTTCTACATAGTTTTTATCTTAATATCTTATTTTATCTTTGAGTAATTAGTTATTTTTTCTTTTTATGAAAAAATAATATGTTTATTTTTGAAAATTTTTCTGAAGTAAATAATATTTTTATATATTCAAATATATATATTATAGCTACTAGTTTACTTTTAATAATTATTGAAAGTTTTATTTGATTACTAACAAGTTTCTTTGCTTTAAAAAAATCAGAATCTCATCAAAGAATTTCACTAAATCTCAATAAAATTTGAATAATTATAACCGGATTATTTATGATATTTTATTGAATTATCATAGTATGAAAAATATTTTCATGATATATTCCTCTAGATTTTATTCTAGATGTATTCTTTTTATTATTATTTTCGCTCTTATTTTTTAAAAATAGATATATTTTTAAAAAAATGAAAGACCCAGAATATTTACAAAATATTACTTTTAAATCTACCAGTATTGTATTGAGTATATATATAATTTTATTTACTACGATTTGAGCAGTTTATTCTCGTAATTTAGATATTTATGATATACCAGAAAATTATTTTAAAGAATACGAAGTAGATATTTTTGCTCAAAATACTGAACTCATAAAAGATTTAGAAGTCAGTAATCAATTAAGTAATTTAAGTAGAGATTATTTGTCTCATATAGATAATAATCAATGAAATCTTGAAATACTTAAAAATAATCCTGAATTAATTATAGAATTAGAAAATATTTTAAAAAATAATACAAATACTGTTTTTGAAAATAGTTGAAATTATGATTCATATATGTACTCAAATTATATTTTATTAGTAAGATTACAATCACTATATGCTAGTTATCAATTATCACTTGGAAATAATCAAAAAGCTGTTAGCGTATTAAAAAATACAGTAGAAAATAATCAAAGGTTATTTAAAAATTCACCAAGTCTTATAAATACATTAGTTTATATGACAACACAAAAAATAGTTTTTACTGCTATTGAAAACAATAATGCTCTGCTGAGTGATGAAAATATAATAAAAATTATGAGTAATATTGATACTATTACAGCTCAAGAAGTTTTTAAAAATGCCCTAACTCATGAAATGATTATTGCTCAAAAGCATTCTGAATTTATGCCGAGCCTTCCACTAATTTTTAATATAAATGAAATGAATGATATTCATACATATTACACATTTCAATCTATAGAAAATAAAGGTGAAAA
>CBFHLZ010000247.1:0-1317 GCA_965656795.1 Patescibacteria group bacterium | reverse complement strand
AAGTTACTCTTGAAGCAACTCAACCAGATGTCAATATGAATCTAGAGTTTAGACAAACAACAGCGCTGTTTGATGAGAATAAGGGTCTGTTAATCGATGAGTTTCCAACTGAAGTTCAAACTTTTAAGGTTTATTCGGTAAATCCGTCTAGCTATGAAATTTTACTTCAAAATGAAGATGGGAGTAAATTAGATATAAGTGGAACTATTTATACTTCTGATACAAACTTTGGTTTTGTTTCAGGAGATACAGTATATTTAGAAGACAACATAACTATTTCTATCGACTGGTCGCAAATCGATACTCAAGGTAAAGTATTCCGTATAATTTTACGAGAAGTCGAAGGCTTTTAGTAAAATATAAAATATCTTTATTAAGAGGGAAAAGGTGGAGTTTTATACTCCACCTATTTTTTATGAAAAAAAATTGAAAAAACCAAAAAAAATCTTATAATATATATATATAAATTATAAAAATAATGTATGAATAAAGGAGTTGAAATGACAAGTAATACTTGCGATTTTCAAGAATCAAACATAAATCAAAAAAAATCAAAACTTCATGCTACTACTCAAGCTGCATTAGCATTTTTTCTTGCGTCTTGTAGTAGTATTACATGAAATAAAAATCAAGAAATATCTCATGAACAATACCAAATAAATCAAGAATATACTCAAATTCAAACAACTTCAATAGATAAAAAAATAGATACAACTATTGTTCAACCTGAACTAAAAAAAACTCATTGATATTCTGTAGAGTATTTTTATGATGTAAATAAATGATGAGCTTCCATATATCACGATGGTGAAAAATATATAGTTTCCATCAATCAATATGCTCTTGAAGCTATAGCTCAAGACTATAATATAGAAGAAAAAATAGTAGAAAATACATATATCAGCAATGAAATATGATCTGGAGCATTTGCTAACTATTTTTCACAACAATCCAATAGTGTTATTTCACATATAGATATTTGAGAACTTGCTTGAGATTTAAATACAGGAAAACAGATTATTTGAGATATAGAAAAATTTCAAAATAATGATTATAATTATGCTGAAATCACAGATAAAGTAAATCAAATGAAATCTCTACTTGTCTTACTAAAGTTTAAACAACAAGATATAGATAAACATGATTATTATGGAATATCTCTAGAGTCTTTACAAAATAACTTTAAAAAAGTTTTTTGAGCTAAAATGTCAGTAGAAAATTTAGACGAAATCATTTCACATATTTCTTACTTAAGCACAAAAGATCAAATAGGCATTTTATGACAATTAAAAAAAATGTATGCTTGAGTCGAATCTG
>CBFHLZ010000246.1:0-1335 GCA_965656795.1 Patescibacteria group bacterium | reverse complement strand
CATACGGGTAGCTGTCCCAAATTACATTGCCCGTTGCTACTAACTTTTTTAAATCTGTTAGCATCAGTTCTATGTCGTAATTACCTTCGCCCCACACCACTAGTTCGTACTCACGGCCATCAACTTCAAAAGTACGTAGCTCGTTAACACCGGTTTCTATTGGGGAATCTACCAACACGTCGTAGTCGCTGGCTTTAAAGCTGTGTTTGTTTTTATAGTTTTCCATACCCGACACAGAGCGCCATGCTTTAGGTACGTTTAATTCAACCGTAACGGGTTCTTGGCGAAATGATTCGCTAAACATAAAAAAGCCCGAAGCATCAACAAACGCGTGGCTGTCGTCAATATGGCGAGCGCGCTTACCTAGTTCATTGGCATACACTTGGTAATCAACATTGACTTGAGTTGGCTCATTTAAATGTACACGCCATGTGCTGTGGTCTATTTTTTCCCACTTTAATGCATTACCTTCATCGTCGCTGGCTTTAAAATAGCGAACACCATTAGCAAGATTTAAAATTTCATAGCGACCAGTTCGCCATGCTGGCAGTTTGACATCTAAATATGACTGCGCCGTTTTTGGAAATTCTACATTTACATCACCTAAATGATGTTCTGGTTGGGAGATGTTTAAAGCGTAATTAACGTCGGCAATTACCGGTGCTGAACAGGCAGCTAAAATTGATAAGGCAAGTAGCTTTTTCATGAAGGCTCTTTTTTGTATAACGTATTGTTGTTCCAAGGTTAACAAGACCCATTTTAAAAGTGAATTAAAAGCGATAAATGCACCTATATTTAAGATCGCTCGTATTTTGTTATTAAAAACATTAAGTTTTTGATCTCATACCTACTATTAATATGTTTTTGTTGTAAACTAAAACAATAAAGGTATTAAGATAATGGTGTGTAGGTGTCTAGGAGCTCCAATACGGTGGAACAAAAACTAAAACAAGCAATCGACAGTAGAAAAGTAGTAGAAAGTGCTCGCCAACATCAAGTGAGTACGCTTTCTAATTTCGCAGCTAAGTTATCTTTAAGCTGTAAGGGACTTGATACTGAGCTTGATAACCGCCTAGCTAAGTTTCGAAGCGCATTAAACAAAGGAATGGGTTATGAAGACTTTGCTCCTTTGGTGGATGATATTTTAGCTTTGCTAAAAAACCAAGAAGCCATTCAACTAGCACATCAACGTGATCTTCTCACCAGTGTACAAAATGCAGGTAAGCAATTACAACAAACCAAAGGTTTACCTAACGATACCCGCAGAACACTGCGCCACTTACTCGATAACGAGCTAGACGATATTCAATCTGTACATGGGTTTATCCCTGTTTT
>CBFHLZ010000245.1:0-1337 GCA_965656795.1 Patescibacteria group bacterium | reverse complement strand
TAATTTCAAAAATAAAATCTATATTATTTTTTCCATTAAATAAAATAATTTTTTCTCAATTTTTTACACGTAAAACTTTTGTGAGTTGGTGAACTATTTCATGGTCTTTTATGACTAAATTTTGAGTATTTCCATCAAGATTTTCTAAAAAAATTCTTTGCATTCTTTCTCTATAAATAAATATTTTGTTTATTATATTTCAAAGAAAAATTTTCACAAATAAAAAACCGCGCATTGCGCGGTTTTTGTTTTTTTTGAGTAAATAATTAATCAGTAACTTTGATTGTTAACTCAAAATTATTGCTTAATCCTTTCCCATCAATAAAGCTAAATTCAACATCTCCTGATTTTGCAAAATCGCTAAATTCAAAATTAATCTTATTGCTCCCAAGTGTATATTGATGATTGTAGTTTATTGTATCATTACTAAAATCAAGTAAGCCGACTTGAGTATCGCCTTGAGCTAAAGCAACTTTCATTGCTATGTTTGATTTAGTATATTCAAGACTAATATCATCTCTTGTTTGAGCAATTGAATCATAACAGAAACTGTTATATTTCGCGGAAATTTTTTCATTAATATTTACAACTTTATATGAATCATCAAACCATGACATACAATATTGACCTGGACGTAGGTTATATAAATTCATATCCATTAATGTTTTATCAGCAATAGACTCATAAATAGTTTTTTGACTTTCCATAAGTTGGCTAGAAACATTTCTAGGATGAACAAATTGTGAATAAAAATGAGATCCATTATTATCAACCGTATGTTTAATAATCAATTCAAAAGATATTGATTGATCATTAAACTGTCTGATTGCTTTAAAGTGGGATAAATATTTCCCTGGAGCAAGTGAGAAGTTGGTTTTACCATTTTCATCAGCTTGCAAAGCAAGAGTAGATATGGGGTTTAGCGAGTTACTCACTTCATCATAGAGATAATTTTCAACCTCAAATTTTTCTACATATAAACTTGTTGGCTTAGTACCTTTTTCAACTTGCTTAGGAGCAATCGTGTTGATTAATGCTCCATTTGAAGTATAGAGAATAAACTCTACATTACCGTTAACTACAGGTTCAACAATAGTTATATTAACTGTTTTGTTTTGATTATACCAGGTATCACCAATCTTTACTTTATTTAAAGTAATTTGATAATCACCAGCAGAGTCATTATTAAACGTTAATATAACTTCTTTTGTAGAATCAAATGAAGTTTCACCTGTCTTGTTGATAATTATATTATCAAACTCGACATAACCAGCTTCATAACTAACATCAATTGCTGAAATCGCTTCATCAGAAGTAATTTTCATAATTTAAGTTTT
>CBFHLZ010000244.1:0-1341 GCA_965656795.1 Patescibacteria group bacterium | reverse complement strand
ATGTTTTGTTAGATGTTTTTTCATAATAATTTTATTTCATATGTAAATCTAAAAGTATTATCTCATAAATATTAATTCTTGTCAAACTTATGCTGAGTAATTTAAATAAGAATATATTTATCACTATATACTAAAAAAGATTAGAAATAAGATTCTAACCTTTTTTAGTATAATTCATCACTTTTGATAAGATAACCATTTTCTACTTCTTTTATTATTCCAGACATCATAATTTTATTAAAACATTCTTCAAATTCTTCTGCTCTTGTGATTTTATTACTTGGAAAATCTTTTCATAATCCGTTTGCATTTAAATCTGATTCTATGAAATTATGAAATTTATTTTTTTGAAATAAAACATTTTCTTTATCAGTAGAAAAAACAAAACTCATTTCTAAATCATTTTTTCTATTTAAAATAGTCACTCAATTATTAATAGAAAAATATGTATATTTTTTTCTGTTCAGACTCACTTCTCATGAAAGTTTCTTTTTAGATAATTTTTGTAATTCATCTGAAAATTCAAAAATCGTATTTACATAAGTGAGTAGATAATCAAAATATCTCTCTTGCATTTTATCGTTATTTTTCTTAGCCATTTGTATAATATTTATAATAAGTGAAAATAATTTTTTAGATTATATAGAGAAATATAAATTTTAAAACTTATTTATTAATAATATAAATTATTAAAATATTAATTATTAATAAAAAAAATAGAAACCTGAGGTTTCTATTTTTCTGATTCATCATCGCTGTCTTTATTTTCTTCAGCCATTTGAGCATTTAATTCTTCCCAAACATCTTTAGGTATATTTTTTGCTATTTTTACAGCTGGATAATTCTTAGCCGCGAGAAATGGTCATCTTCTAGAATTTTTTACTACCATTTCTTCACCAGTTTCTTCGTCTACTAGTAATCATTTTTTTGATAAAATTTCTTCTAATTTTTCTTCTTTATCATCTTTTATTTTTCCAATCCATTTAACATTAGGATATTCACTCGAAGCTAAAAATGGTCCGTATCTCCCAGTTTTAACAACAATTGTTCCCTCTATTCCATCTGGACAAGGTTTTCATTCGTATTTTGCTTTTATAGCATCAAGTGCATTTTTTTCTTCTTCAGGTTGATCAATATAATCACATTCTGGATACCCTGAACAACCTATGAACTTCCCTGCTTTTGAAAATCTATAAATAAGCTCTTCTCAACATTTTGGACATTTTTTTCCTACTTTTTCGATTACTTTTTCAGAATTTTCATCTGCGTTAAGTAAATCTTTTTTAAGAGTTCCATTCCAAAATTCATCTAACATAGAAGTATATGTAAGATTTCATTCTG
>CBFHLZ010000243.1:0-1341 GCA_965656795.1 Patescibacteria group bacterium | reverse complement strand
GGTTGGCATCACGCTACTGATTTGAGTTTCTAGGTAGAAGTGCTCTTGGCCGCCGATCTCTAGGTCGCCAGAAATTACGTGTTTTGCTTTTGCTAGTGCTGCTTTAGAGTCACCACGCTGTTGAGTGTGGCTTTCTGTGACGAAGTGCTCTTTCTCTAGCGCTTCTTTTACGTCAAGAATTGCAGGAAGCTCTTCGTATTCAATGATTGCAGCGTGTGCGGCTTTGCGCGCGGTTTCTAAATCGTTAGCAGCCACGGCAATCACAGGTTGACCGTAATATTCGACTTTGCCATCGGCAAGCAGTGGGTCACCAGGAAGAATCGCACCAATATCCAGTTCACCTGGTACGTCTTTGGCTTGAATGGCAATTGCCACGCCTTCAAATTCGTAACACGGCGATAAATCTATCTTGGTGATGTTGGCGTGTGCTTGCGTGCTCAGGCGTGCGTATACGTGCAGCTGATTTGGGAACTCTAGGCGGTCATCAATGTATACCGCTTCGCCCGTGACTTGCTTGGCTGCGCTGTCGTGTTTAACGCTTTTACCTACGCCAGTTTTTAGGTCTTGTTTCGCAATGGTAACCATCTCTTCGTAGGTCATCGCATTGCTCTTGTGAACAGAGGAATTTGATTTAGACATAAGACGTTACCCTTGTTTCGATTTGGTTGTTTTTGTTCTGCTGTTCAATGAAGTAACGACGCAACATATTTGCTGCCGACAATGAACGATATTCTTGGCTTGCACGGAAATCAGATAGTGGCTCAAAGTCGTTATACAGTTCCTGCATTGCTAACTTAATATTAGCGTCTGTCCACGGTTTGCCTAATAACGTATTTTCACAACGCGCCGCGCGCTTAGGTGTTGCAGCCATACCGCCAAAGGCGATACGAGCGTAAGACACCTTGCCGTCTTCGATTTGAATATCAAATGCACCACACACTGCAGAGATGTCATCATCTAAACGCTTAGACAGTTTGTAAGCTCGGAAGCTATCGTTAGTTGGTTTAGGAATGATGATCTGTTCAATGAATTCACTCTCTTTTTGCGCCGTCACTTTGTAGCTGATGAAGTAGTCTTCAATCGGCATGGTGCGTGACTCGTCTCCGCAGCGAAGTTTGATTTTCGCGTCGAGAGCAATCAGCAGAGGAGGGGTATCTCCGATAGGTGAGGCATTGGCAACGTTACCGCCGATCGTGCCTTGGTTACGCACTTGCAGTGAAGCAAAGCGGTGTAGCAGTTCACCAAAATCTGGGTAGTGTTTTTTCAGTAGTGAGTAAGAATCACTGATAGGTAGGTTGGCACCAATGATTAAATCGGTGTCGGTCTCTTCACATACCTTCA
>CBFHLZ010000242.1:0-1343 GCA_965656795.1 Patescibacteria group bacterium | reverse complement strand
AACAGCAAGCATTAAAGATGCTGTATTTTTTAAAGTTTGTTTTATGAATGTCATAGGCATTTTTTTTATGAAATATTATCTTACACAATAAACGTATAAATTAGAACTATTGTATAATACACTAACAAAAGAATTAATATGCTTTCTGTATGCATTATGGTATCAAGAATCTGACGGAGTATATGTAAATAAATAATTTGAATTATTTTCTAATGTGTCAACATACCTAATTAATTCATCGGTGCTTGGGACTCTCCAGTCATCAAATCATCATTCTGTTAAATTTGCACAATAGTTAAAAACATTACTAGATCCGTTTAATACTCATGATTTTTGACTAATACCTTTAGTTAAAGGATATCCTCAGCTATTTGCAGAAACTGTTGAGTCTACATAAGATTTTGTAACTAAATCATCAGAATTTGTATCAGTATTACTAATTTTATTTACGATTTGGTTCCAGCTGTCAGCTGTAAGTGGGTCTCCAGAAGAAACCGTAGAAATTGCAGCGTAGGCTGAACCGATCACAGCAATTGTGATAATTGCTGTAGTACTATTTATTAAGATTTGTTTTAGTATTTTCATTTTTTTATTTTTATTTTTTATTTTTAATCATCACAACAAATTATTGATGCAGAAAAAGGGGCATAACGATTATAAGAACTATTACTTGGATGAATGTAACCTGTTCATCTTCAAGTCAGACTATTTAAAGTCAAAGATGTTATTTTACAATCATATGAATTTGATGAGTATCAATATTGATAACATGTATATGCATGATTTCTTATACTTTTTCATTCACTACAGGTAATAGTTTGCTCAGTAGTAGTTTTAGAAATAATATGAGTTTCACAATTACTCCATCCTCCACCCGAGTTTGCAGAAACTGTTGAGTCTACATATGATTTTGTAACTAAATCATCAGAATTTGTATCAGTATTACTAATTTTGTTTACGATTTGATTCCAGCTGTCAGCCGTGAGTGGGTCTCCAGAAGAAACCGTAGATATTGCAGCGTAGGCTGAACCAATTATTCAAACAGCAAGCATTAAAGATGCTGTATTTTTTAAAGTTTGTTTTATGAATGTCATAAAGTTTTGTATTAAATTATATATTTTGTTTTGATATTTTTATTGGAAGTCACAACTTCCAA
Organism: Patescibacteria group bacterium; assembly: GCA_965656795.1. Classification (GTDB taxonomy): domain Bacteria; phylum Patescibacteriota; class Gracilibacteria; order BD1-5; family UBA6164; genus CAJXJP01. The sequence goes on along the minus strand of CBFHLZ010000242.1, from coordinate 187 downwards.
AATTTGAAGAGTCAAATACACATCATACTCCTCATCAGTTTGATCAAAATTGCCCTATGTTTCCATCTTTATTACCAGTTATAATTTGAGCGTAATCATTTAATCCTTGATTATTTTCTATATTGAGTAAAGAATCATATTGATCCTCAACTGTTGATCCTGAATAAGTTTCTTGTAAAGCTTTTCA
>CBFHLZ010000241.1:0-1343 GCA_965656795.1 Patescibacteria group bacterium | reverse complement strand
TCTTACCGATAGTCGATTATCTACAAACGGAAAAACCACACACGAAAATACTGCAAACCAAACACATACAAACGCATCATCAACTGTGGATACTTCTGCCAATGGTATTTCCGCTGCTGGTCAAAATACACCATTAGAAGATAATAATTTACAAGAAGATATTATTAATAAAAATAACAACAAACAAGAAGAAGACAAAGTTGTGTTGTTGTTGGAAAATATAGGTTTTAATAATTCTCTTATTTATAAATTTATTCAAAACTATTCACTTTCTAGAATTCAGGAAGTAGTTTCACAATTATCAAAAAATTCAAGTTCTACAAATCCTGCAGGTTTTGTGAGAAAAGCACTTGAGGAAAATTATGTTTTTGATATCACTAAAAAAGCAGCTGCAGAAAAAAAAGAAATTTCTCAAAAAAATAATTTCTTAGCTGAGCAAAAACAAGAAGCAAAAAATAAATTAGAATCTTTTATTTCTAATCAAGTAAACTCTTGGATTGAATCAAATAAAAATCATTACCAAGAAATGCTCGAAGAAAAGAAAAATAAAATTCTCGAAAAATCTCCAACAATGAAAAATGTGGAAATACTCGCAAGAAGTATGACCAAAGCATTCATCAAAGAAAAAGTTTTAGGATTATAATTTTTTTAAAATATATTTATGGAAAAAGATCAAATTATTGAATTATATGTTAATCAATGAGATAGAGCATCAGATTTTTTAGATAAAGCTATTTTAACTTTATCTACATCAACTATTTGATTAGTAACTCTTTCAGATATTCAAGAAAAAGTCTTTGATGATTTTTTATTTAATACATGAGTAACTTTAATATGTTTTACACTTACTTTTGTTTTATTGTCATATGTATTAGCAATTCATAACTGTCAATTATGAATTAATTATTTTTCTAAGAATGCTAATACTAATCAGATAAATAAAAAGATGGGAAATTTTAATAAATGTATAAATATTTTTAGATATTTATATGTTCTCACATCAATAATTTGAATTTTATTTTTAGTAATATCAATATTAAATGGATAAAAAGAACGACAAAGCAAATATAGTTGTACCACCTAAAGACTTAGATTCAAATACGTCTCAAAAATAATCAATTGAAAAATATATTTTTTTATGTATAAATAGAGTACATAAAAAAAGGGGAATTTGCTTATGAAATTATTTAAATTATCAAGAATATCTTGCGAAATTTCTTGTGTTTTATCAAGATATGATACAAATGACTATGTGTATGAACCATATTGGAAATCTATTTTACAATATGGCTCTATCAATTAGTTTTATAAAAAAAGCTGAACTCATTCGAGTTCAGCTTTTT
>CBFHLZ010000240.1:0-1352 GCA_965656795.1 Patescibacteria group bacterium | reverse complement strand
TTAGATACTAATGAAAAACTTAATTTTTTATTAAGTAAACCTGCTTTTTTCTTTGAATAATCAACTATAAATTGTACTATTTTATAGTTTACAAGTGCTTCTCAACCTTGAAACTCAATTGTTAAATGAGGTGAATTTGTATAAAAAATAGTATCAACTGTTTTTTTTGCTGTTTCTTCATCCATATCAAACTGAATTGCGCTCATAGGAGCTACTGCAGCATGACAGTATTTACATTTATGGTTACATCTGAGTGTCACAATAATCATATGTAGAGTTGGTCATAATCAAACATATGAGTTTCTTAATGCAAAACTTCATGTCATTTTAGATGCGTATTCTTCATTTTTAATAAATCCTTTTTCTAATAATTCATCATAATTTGATAAATTTTCATGATTTCCAGTTACATACAATACAAATTCATTTTTATCTAAAAAAATAAATTTTCAGGCATCGTTTGTAAGTAAATATTTTCCATTTTCAAATTTTTTAAATCTAAAAAATGGGACTTTATTAGAATCAAGATTTTTAATTGTATTTAGGTCTAACATTTTTATAGATTAATAATTCAAATAACGTAATTCATAAATTCTCAAAAGAGTGTTTCTATTTCTTCTTCATTATCTCATGTAACAGATATTTCATTGTTTTTGAATTCAAAATCTGCTACATCTTGAAAATCAATAATTGCTTGATTTATAGCATTTTTTTGATAAATTTCACTATCGATTATATAATTTTTAATCATAAATGATCATTATTTATTAAATTTTTTCTTCATATCTGCAACAGCTGATGGATCTACTTGAATAGTAGGTTTTTGAGTATTATTTGATTCTTGTTCAATTTCAGATAATATATCTTTTATTTCTCATTCATCAATTTTAAGGTCAGGATCATTTTCAATTTCAGCTAAAATATCATCAATATCTTTATCAAAATCTACTTGATTTATTTGAGCATGAGAATCTCATTCAAATGATACAAAGTTTTCTTGATCTAATGGTCCATTTATTGCTTTTTCTACAATTACTTCTCTGGCTACTTTATTATCTTTTTCTAACTTATCTCTCAGATACGTTTCTAAAAGTGTGTCACTAAATTCTCAAATAATATATTTTGGAGATGCTTTTATATCATCTTTCAAAGTAAATTGTAAAATAATATTTTTATTTTCATCAAATTTAAAGAAAAAATATCATTTATCTAAAAAATTAAATGCTGCTTTTAAAATAATGTCTTTTGGAAAAATATTTGTATCAATTAATAGTTCAAATTTATCTTGTGTTTCAGTTTTACTTAAAAATTCAACCATATATGTTTATAACTAAATTAAATCTATATTCATT
>CBFHLZ010000239.1:0-1400 GCA_965656795.1 Patescibacteria group bacterium | reverse complement strand
TGAACTCCTGAAATTAAATTATTTACCGATTTTTCTTTAAAACCTTCTAAGGCTAAAATATCTTCTTTTTTATTTTCTATAGTAAAAATATCTACAAGATTTTTTATAATTCAAAGTTCTAAAAATAATTCAACCTGTCTGACTCAAAATCCATCAATATTAAATCATTGTTTTCCAACAGCAAACACCAGTTTTTCTGAATGTTGAGCTGGACAATCTAGTGTATTTGGACAGAAAAAACGTACTTTTTCCCCATCTTTAATAACCGGAGTTTTACAACTTGGACACAGTTTCGGTGGAGTTATTTTTTCAGCATTATTATCACGAATCGTTTCGACAACTGAAATAATTTTAGGGATTACTTCTCAGGCTCTTTTTATAAAAACACTGTCTCAAATATGTACTCAGAGGTTTTCAACCTCTTCATAGTTGTGAAGTGTTGCTCTTCTCACCGTTACTCATCCGATGATAATTGGTTCTAAATTCGCAACTGGAGTGATAGTTCCTGTTCTCCCAACTTGGTGTTCTACAGAGTTGATTTTTGTTGTTAATATTTCAGCTGGAAATTTATATGAAATTGCATAACGAGGATGATGTTGTGTCCAACCAATTGTTTCCCAGAGTGAAATATCGTTTACTTTTAATACTAAACCGTCTATTTCAAAATCTATTTGTTTTTTCACATCTCAAAAATTTTCAATCGCTCAAATCACCTCTTGAATCCCAGATAATTTTTTAAAATAACTCGAAATCTCAAAATTATATTTTTCTAAATCTTTTATCACTTCATAGTATTCAGAAATTTTTTCAGCATTTCTAAAATCATCAAAATTTGCTAAATCATAAGCAAAAAATTTCAAATTTCTTTGTTTTGTTATTTTTGCATCTTTCATTCTCATACTTCATGACGCTGCATTTCTCGGGTTTGAGAATATTTTTCCTCAAGTTTTTTTCGCTTGCTCATTGAGATTATTAAATGAAGAAATAGGCATTACTACTTCCCCTCTGACTTCTAAGTGGTTTTTATACGAAATTGTTTTAGGTATATTATCAATTTGCATTGCGTTCACCGTCACATCTTCTCCCTCAACCCCATTTCATCTAGTAATAGCTTGCACGAGTTCCCCATTTTTATAAATTTAAACTCTAAAATATATTCAATTTTATTTAATGTTTTATGTTCTCAAAGTTTTTCATGATCAGATTTAGGTGTTAAATCATGTTGATACTCTCAATAATTTCTATTTAAAAGATCTTCTCAAATATTCCTCTTCACTCTTTCATCAAAATCTCATAAATCTTGTGCATTATAAGTATTTCCTAATGAAATCATTGGACGAGAATGTTTTACTTTTAAGAATGTTGATTCTCAAATTTCAGCTCAAACTTGGTTTGATTGT
>CBFHLZ010000238.1:0-1401 GCA_965656795.1 Patescibacteria group bacterium | reverse complement strand
TACGGTGCGGTCGGTTTTGTTGATGACTATCGTAAGGTGGTTCGCAAGAATACCGATGGCCTGATTGCTCGTTGGAAATATTTTTGGCAGTCGGCTATTGCATTGGTTGTGGCGTTTGCTCTGTATGCTCACGGGCAAGATACCGCGGCAACACAACTGGTTGTTCCTTTCTTTAAAGAAGTGATGCCACAGTTAGGCTTGTTGTACATAGTACTGACGTACTTTGTTATTGTTGGTACCAGTAATGCGGTAAACCTAACGGACGGTCTAGATGGCTTAGCTATTATGCCTACGGTTATGGTGGCGGCTGGCTTTGCTGTGATTGCTTGGGCAACGGGTAACGTTAACTTTGCGGCGTACCTACACATTCCATACATTCCATACACATCAGAACTGGTTGTGGTTTGTACGGCAATTGTGGGTGCTGGGCTTGGTTTCTTATGGTTCAACACATACCCTGCTCAAGTATTTATGGGCGATGTTGGCTCCCTAGCGCTGGGTGGTGCATTGGGTGTCATTGCTGTGTTAGTTCGCCAAGAGTTGGTACTGGTTATTATGGGTGGTGTTTTTGTGATGGAAACCTTGTCCGTTATTCTACAAGTGGGTTCTTACAAACTGCGTGGTCAGCGTATTTTCCGAATGGCACCGATTCACCACCATTATGAACTTAAAGGTTGGCCGGAGCCGCGCGTAATCGTACGTTTTTGGATCATCTCAATGGTATTAGTACTGATTGGTCTAGCGACATTGAAAGTCCGTTAATCCTAAGCGAGCCTCTCAACTCGTAGAGGCTCTTTCAAACTATTAAGAGCGTCTTGTTTAAAATGGAACGTTGGCAGAATATTCAAAATGTAGTGGTTGTAGGGCTCGGTATTACCGGGCTCTCTGTCGTTAAACATCTCGTAAAATATCAGTCTCATACTCATGTTAAGGTGATTGATACTCGTGAGCTACCACCGGGCAGAGAATCATTACCTGAATCGGTGAAACTGCATTCTGGAAGTTGGAACAGCCAATGGTTAGCGGAAGCTGACTTGGTAGTTGCTAACCCAGGTATCGCCTTAGCGACGCCAGAAATTCAAGATGTTGTTCAAGCGGGCACGCCTGTTGTTGGTGACATCGAGTTGTTTGGCTGGGCGGTGAATAAACCTGTTGTGGCAATTACAGGTTCAAATGGCAAGAGTACGGTGACCGATCTAACAGGTGTGCTTGCTAAAGCCGCTGGTCTTAACGTTGGTGTCGGTGGCAACATTGGCATCCCAGCTTTAGACCTTCTTGAGCTCGATGCCGATTTGTATGTCCTTGAGCTATCAAGCTTTCAATTAGAGACAACATCGAATCTAAAGCTAGTGGCGGCAGCGTTTTTGAACCTGTCAGAAGATCATATGGATCGCTATCAAG
>CBFHLZ010000237.1:0-1401 GCA_965656795.1 Patescibacteria group bacterium | reverse complement strand
CAACTCGCCCAAGCCAGCTTTCTGTCTGGTAGTAAGCGAGTATCCGTGTGGAGCACTACTTCGTTGCGGCTGTAAGGGATCTCGCCTAGTACCTGCTGCTCTTGTTCGGTCGCATCACCAAGTAGGCGCAGGGCTTGGTCTGAGTGACAGGCGAATATCACTTCATCGAAGTCTTGTGTATCACCATCTTCAAATTCAATGGTAATACCAACTTCTTGGCGGGTGACCTGTTTGATTGATGTATTCAACGCAACCGGTTTGTTCAAACGCGAAAGGATGATCTCAACATAAGATCGCGACCCTTTAGGAATCACGTACCACTGAGGTCGGTTGGCGATGTCTAGCAGGCCATGGTTATAGAAGAACTGAATAAAGAACTTAAGCTCAAACTCTTCCATCTCTTCTAAGCTTGTTGACCAAATAGCGGCACCCATCGGTAGGATGTAGTGCTGGCTAAAGAAGTCGGAAAACTGGTTATCTCGCAGGAAATTACCAAGGGTAACGTCAGGCGTGAATACATTGCTTTCGAATTGTGCTTTACACAATTTGTTGAACTTAAGAATGTCGGAAACCAAAGACCAGAACTGCGGTTTAAAAATGTTACTCCTTTGAGCGAATAATGAATTAATGCTGTGGCCATTGTATTCAAACTTGGTAGTAGTGTTGTGGACGCTGAAGCTCATCTCAGTCGGTTGCCTTTCAACACCGAGTTGTTCTAGAAGCTGGTTGAAATTCGGGTACGTACGATCGTTGAATACAATAAAGCCGGTGTCGATAGAAAACGCCGAGCCTTGATGTTCAATATCAACGGTGGCAGTGTGCCCTCCAACGTAATCATTTTTTTCAAATACCGTTACGTCGTGGTGCTTATCCAATATATGCGCGCAAGTGAGTCCAGAGATGCCTGAACCAATAATGGCGATTTTCTTCATTGTTATACCATCCTTGAAGCGAGTTTTTGCCAAACTTGAGTTGGAAGCATTCTTAATAGCTTCATCAACATGATGAATCGTCTTGGGAAGTCGATCTCACTCTTTCCTTGAGCAATACCGTTTACGATTCGCTGAGTTGCGGCCTCACTACTAATGATCATAGGCATAGAGAACGTATTTCGCTCGGTTAATGGTGTTTCAACAAAGCCTGGATGCACAATTGATACATGAATATCGTGTTGTGCCAGGTCAACCGAAAGCGTTCTGCCTAAATACGTGAGTGCCGCCTTAGAAGCGCCATAAGCCTCAGCTCTAGGCAAAGGCAAAAAGCTCGCGCTTGAACTCACCAAAACCAAGCGACCGCCGGGCTTGATGTTTTTGAGCCATGCTTTTAAAGCGTAGCCAATAGAGATCAGGTTGATATTAATGACGCGTTCGAAAAGCTCCGCATCAAAATTCAATGGATCAT
>CBFHLZ010000236.1:0-1404 GCA_965656795.1 Patescibacteria group bacterium | reverse complement strand
CATCAGCCCCCACATAGCGCCCAATGAAGATGCCATCCACCACTTGGTACAGGCCATTAACCAACATGGCCGCCACGGTAGGGATTGTGTATCGCCAAAACTGGCGACTAATTGAGTTACTCATTTCTTACTCTACTTTCATTTGTGAGTCGCATACCAACGAGATATGACTCAGAAAATTAGTTAACAAGACTAACTAAATATCTAAATTATTTACTTCAAAGCTTTATTTAATAATAGGTTTAGCTGCTGAGATTCTTGCTCAGACAAACGACTTTCCAGTATCTGTGCCATGACCTGATAGATCTTACTTTCTTCTTCCAAGCCAACTTCCGCTTTGCTGGTCAGTACCACTAACTTAGATCTCGCATCTTCGAGCGAAGCTTTACGCTCCACAAGCCCCTTTCTCTCTAGCCTTTGAACCATAGTGGTTGCTGAAGGCTTGGTCACCTGCATCTCAATCGCCAGATCAGTCAATCGGATCGGTTCAGGAGAGGCTTGTATGACCTTCAAATAGTCATACTCATTGAAGCTCAATTGGCAAATAGGATCTTCATTTACCTGAGTGCGCCATATCTTAGAGGCGAAGCGCTCAATCTTTTCTAAATTCTGGTTCAGCATACTCACCTAATCAAAGAATAGCATTTAGTTAGTAAGGCTAACTATTTTAGTGTTGTTTAAATAAAAAGCAATCAAAACGAGATGAAGATCATAAAAAAGGAGCATAAAAAAACCGCTGACAGGCAGCGGCTTTTCGGAATCAAAATGTGTTGCTTACTTAGCGTTAGCTTCTTCTTCGGCCTCAGCCAGCTTAACTTGCGCTAAGTGCTCGGCTTTAAGCGTGGTGAAGATGCGGCTTAACTCTAAGAAAGAGTAACGGTGTTCTACGTATTCATACACGTTAAAAGAAACCGCTAACTTGTACAAAGAGATAGCATTCGCGTAGTCACCATTCATATGGTAACGCTTAGCAAGATAGAAGTACGTCTCTGTTAGGCGCTGCGCAAGTAACGTGTTGTCACGAGTACCGGTTAAGATCGCCTTGAAAGCCTGCTCTTCAGTAATGTCATCAAGCATAATCGCGGCTAATACCCAACCCCACTGCTCATCACGGCTCTCATAACGTTTTTGTAAATCAAGCTTAGCTTGCTCTGGCGTTAGCTCATGCTGAATGATGTACAACCACAGAGCACGAAATGGATCGCTAGGATCATCGGCGTAGTGCTTCATCATCTCTTCATTGGCTAAGTCGTAACGCTCGCCATAGTAAAGCGCGATAGAGCGGTTTCTTTCTGCGTAAGAGTTTGCAGGATCAAGCTCTAACGTAGAGTCAAAAGATTCATAAGCCGCATCAAACTCCCCTACCTGCGTAAAGTAAACACCCAAAAGATTGAAAATATCAGG
>CBFHLZ010000235.1:0-1416 GCA_965656795.1 Patescibacteria group bacterium | reverse complement strand
ATACTGTTATTGACGGTATACAAATAAAAGAGGATTGAGATATTTATACAGTTGGTGGAAAAAGAATTAACCCAGATATAACAGTTCATGCAACAGAAGATGAAATAAAAGAATTTTATAACTAAAAATAACTATGGATATAAAAGAAATACTTACTGCAGAAGACGAGCAATTATTGCTTGAAAAAGTTACAAAAGAGTATCAAATGGCAGATAATCATACAAGTAATTGGAAAAACAAAGTAGAAAATGTTTGACCTGATTACTTATTCCCTGAACCAGAACAAGACAAAGTTAAAGTGAGAAAGATTTGGAATAATCTTAAAATTATAAAGTCTATATTCCTTGCTGACGAATTACAGGTAATTAATGTACCTGTTAGTGGACAACTATGAAAGGATATATCAAAGAACGCAGACAAAGTGTTAAAAGCAAACTTTGAATCAATGGATATAAGATGAAAATATGAAGAAGTATTAGTAGATGATGCTTTACAAGGTGTTTGAGTTTTAGCTGTGGACTGATGGAATGACCACGACCAAGAGCCTATTGTTTCTTATATAGATTCTAGATTAACTTTTCCAGACCCTAAAAACTGGAAAGGGAATGAAATGAGATTTTTTGGTACATTATTAAGAAAAAGTATTTATGAGTTAGATTCTGACAAGGCTTATGATAAAGAAAGAGTTGAACAAGTAAGGCTTCAAAGAAGTGCTGAGTTAGATAAAATTGATAGGTCAAATAATAAAATAAAATGATTCACTGACACAGATGTGTGAGATGATTTAGTAGATGTATATAACCATATAACAGTGTTTAAATCTAGTAAAGACGAAGAATATAACCTATATTTAACTTCATGGGGAGCAGATAGAACAACTCTAATAAGAGCTGTTAGAATGAGACCTTTAACAAAAACAGAACAAGCTGACCCAAGTAAAATAACACTTTGAATATCATTATTTAGATCTAAACCAATTAAGTGAAGTTATGCGTGAGCAACTTTAGAAGATGAAATAGGACAATATCAAGATTTAGAAACTCTATTTACTAATTTATCAATAAGCCAAGCTATTGAAGCTGGTATGTGAGGAAAAACTTTCCTTGATGATGATTTAGGGATTGATGCTGATGATTTAGCAAATATTGAATGACCAGCTGTTATTCCTTATAAATCTATCAACCCCTCTAAAAATGCTGCAAATAGTATTATATTAGAACAGCCTAGACCAAATAATCCAGCAGTTCAAAATGGGTTAAGTTTGATTCAATCATTATCTCAAGAAGCTTCAAGTACAAGTAATCAATTAGTACAGTGACAAAGTCAATGAGGTTCTCAAACAAAAGCAGAGTTCCAATGATTACAACAAAACTTAAATCAAAACTTAAAATCAATGCAATCAAACTATATGAAAGC
>CBFHLZ010000234.1:0-1417 GCA_965656795.1 Patescibacteria group bacterium | reverse complement strand
TTGCTTGGGTTATCTACTCCATCCTTCTATGGGGCCACTATCAAAAAGGCTGGCGCGGACAAAAAGTCACATGGTTTGCATTAGCTGGCGCAGGCATGCTCACTTTAGCCTACTTTGGTAGTCGCTTCGTTCAAGAAATCATCCTAAGTTAACCCCAAAATTTAAAGGCAAGGTACCGCATCCCTTGCCTTTAAAATATTGAGTACGATATATTCAATTGACATCTCGACCATGTTCGGTCATAAATTAATCAAGATACACAAATAGGAAAAGAATAGTTTTGGACGACATATCAACGGGTATCTTATTTGCGCTACTCGCGTGTCTCATTGTAATTTCTGGTTATTTTTCTGGTTCAGAAACGGGCATGATGTCCCTGAACCGCTACCGTCTAAAGCACTTGGCCAATACGGGCCATAAAGGCGCCAAACGCGTAGAAAAACTTCTGAGCCGTCCAGATAGATTGATTGGCCTCATTCTCATCGGCAACAATCTCGTCAACATTCTAGCATCAGCGATTGCTACTATCCTTGGTATGCGCATCTACGGAGATATCGGTGTTGCTATTGCTACTGGTACTCTAACTCTGGTGATCCTCGTATTTTCCGAGGTGACACCAAAAACCATCGCCTCTCTGTTTCCTGAGCGTGTCTCCTACGCCAGTAGCATTTTATTGATGATACTAATGAAGGTAATGTCACCACTGGTGATATTGGTTAACTTCATTACTAACGGCTTTATTCGTATTTTAGGGGTCACAGCCAGTCACGATGCGACCGATCACTTAAGCTCAGAAGAACTCAGAACTGTGGTAAATGAGGCGGGAAGCCTGATACCTCAACGTCACCAAGATATGTTGGTCTCTATCTTAGATTTAGAGCACGTCACCGTGAACGACCTTATGGTGCCTCGAAATGAAATCACCGGCATCGACATCAATGATGATTGGAAATCTATCGTCCGCCAACTCACTCACTCTCCTCATGGCCGTGTGGTTTTGTATCGTGATCAAATAGATGAAGTGGTTGGAATGCTTAGGCTACGAGAAGCTTACCGTTTGATGCTTGAAAAAAATGAGTTCAATAAAGAGACACTTTTGCGTGCAGCAGACGAAATCTACTTTATCCCAGAATCCACGCCACTCAACATTCAACTGCTTAAATTCCAGCGTAATAAACAACGTATCGGTTTAATTGTCGATGAGTATGGCGATATCAACGGCTTGGTTACGTTGGAAGATATTCTGGAAGAGATCGTTGGTGAGTTTACGACTTCAATGACACCAAGCTTATCTGAAGAGATCACGCCACAAAGTGATGGCAGTTTTTTAATTGAAGGCAGTGCCAATATCCGAGACATTAATAAAGGCCTGCAATGGGCACTACCAACCAATGGCCCTAGAACACTGAATGGGTTG
>CBFHLZ010000233.1:0-1420 GCA_965656795.1 Patescibacteria group bacterium | reverse complement strand
AGAATGAAACTCGATCTGACAATTGTAGTCTTAAATAACGCAAGTTACGGAATGATTAAATGGAAACAAGCCGGAGCACATCTCGAAGATTTTTGACTCGATTTCTGAAATCCAGATTTCGTAAAACTCGCAGAAAGTTTCGGAGCAAAAGGATATAAAGTAGAAAAAAAAGAAGATTTCCAAGGAGTTTTAGAAAAAACTCTCAACCAAAAATGAATCAAAATAATTGACCTAGATTTTGATTATCCAGTTGATGGAAAAATAAAATAAAAAAATAAACCCCTCAAGAAATTTTTCTTGTGGGGTTTTTAAATAAAAAATATTTTTTATTTAAAAACATGAATAAATGGGGGAAATGAATATTTTTTTACTAAAAAAATAAAAAAAGCTTCAAAATTTAATGCTGATTTAATATGTTGTGAGTATAGTTCTTCCATTCATATCTAAAAAAAGTAATAAAAATTTATATTTGCGTCTATTCTTACTTTTTTAATTAATCAAAAACTTTTTTATGAAAATTACTAAAAAATATATAAAAATAATTTTTTCTTCAATATTATTATTAAGTGTATCATTTTGACTATATTTTTTCAAAAATGATGACATTACTCAAGAAATTTTGAATTGCACAAATTATCCTTCAGACATTTCCAATGTTGATTCTTTAGTAGAATATGCTTATGAAAATAAAATAAATATAAAAGGGAAATATAATACATTTTATACTATATGATGTTTTGAGTGAATTGATAGTTGAAGTTTTGAAGTTGTTTGAAATTCAATGTTTGCAAGAGATAAGAATAGTTATTATGAATTTTGATATTATTGAAATTGAACGAACAGACTCATTGTAATAAAAAATAAATTAAACTCTATTGATAGGGAATCTATTAAAATTCTTAATTCTTATACTCCATGAAATGAAAATAAAAAATATTGAATATTTTCAGATAAAAATTCAGTATATTTTTATAAAAAAGATTGAAATCTAGAAAAATTAGAAAATATCGATCCGTTAACTTTTGAATTCATCAAAAGGTGAAATTATGACAGAACTTTATCAAAAATATATTTTCAAGATAAAAATTGATTATACTTTGCTCATCTATCACAAAAGTGAATATATTATAAAAAAGTATTGAATAATTCTATTTTAACTTCAAATACTTATTATTATTCAGATGTAATAATAGACACTGGAAAACAAATAATTAGAGAAGGAAAAATATTAGATTATATTGATTATAAAACTTTAGTTTGAATTTGAAATATAGAAGAATATAAAAAAGATAAAAAAAATGTATATGACAAAAATTTTGATATAATTCCAAATCTAAATCCTGATAAAACAGTGGATCTATGATATGAAAATAAATACTATATTTCGGATGGTAATTATTTTTATTTAACATGACAAAGA
>CBFHLZ010000232.1:0-1429 GCA_965656795.1 Patescibacteria group bacterium | reverse complement strand
TTATTAGAAATTATTTTATTATTTTTAGCAGTTATTTGTCTCATAATTTCTATATTTTCACCGAAAGTAGGGAATTATGATAAAGATATTCAAACACTTTGATGAAATGTTTTATTTGTAAGTGATTTAAGTAGTTCTATGAAAGTAGAGGATATAGACGGAAAATATTGAAAAATTGCTCGTCAGGATTTCATAAAAAAAATTATGAATTACTATGTAGATACGAATCACAACAACAAATATTGACTCTATGCTTTTGCTGGTGAGCCATTAGAAATACTTCCTTTTACTACAGATTTGTGATTATTTAAAACAATTTTGAATGGAATCGATGAAAAAAATATTTCAGTCAAATGATCAGATTTTACAAAATTATTTTGATGATTAGAAAACTACATTTCTAGAGTCGACGAACCAACTACGTTTGTTATTCTTTCAGATGCTGGAGAAATTGAAAACCTAAATATCTCTAAAAATTTACATAATTTATTTAAAGAAAAATCTATAAAAATTTTATTTGTAACCGTCTGAACTCAGAAGTGATGAATGATTTTAGATGGAGTTGATTTTTATGGAAGACCAACATTTAAAACCTACAATTGAGATATAGTTATTTCAAAAGTTGAAAAAAATAAAGTAGAAAAAATAGTTAAAACCTACGATTTTTGAAATATATTTAGTGATTCTCATACTGATTATGAGAAAGTTTCTCAACATATAAATGAAAATCTTTTACGCTCACAAATGGAAATAAATATTTCTCAAGCCAGAGATATAAGTCATTTATTTATTGCTTTGTTTTTAGTATTTTTTACAACATTTTTATTTCTCGAAAAAAGAAAAATTTAATTTTAAAATATATTTATGTCTAAAGTTTTTATTATAATTTTTTGATTTATCATTTTTATAGCTATTTTTGTATGAGAAAATAGATCTTTTATACTGCAATATTTCAAAAATAATTCAGCTTTAGAAAAATATAATTCACAAGAATTTCAAGCAGCTGAAAAAATATTTTCTTGAGCGTTAAGTGAAAATCCAGACGAGATAATTGTATTTAATCTTGCAAATACTTTTTTACAACAAGCTTTAGAAGAGAAAAATTGAGAAGAAAAAATATTACAATTAGAAAAATCCATAGAAACTTATAAACAAGCACAGGAAATAAACAATAAAAATTTTATAGAAAATAATTTATTAATTGCAGAAGAATTATTAAAAAACTATAGAAAAAAACAAAAACCTGAGCAAAGTAATCAAGAAAACTCTTGAGAAGATAATGATACTCAAGATCAAAATTGAGATACTCAAGAAGATTCACAACAACAAGATGATGAAAATCAACAAAACGCATGAGAAAATAATCAAACAAGTCCATGAGAGAATTGAGAAACAAGCGAACAATTTAATTTACTCTCAAATCAACAAA
>CBFHLZ010000231.1:0-1439 GCA_965656795.1 Patescibacteria group bacterium | reverse complement strand
TCATGCTGCTGTGGGCGGCGCACGTTCTACAACAACAGTAGATATGTCTAATACCTATCTAGAGTGGGCAAAACAGAACATGGAGCTTAACGGACGTGTTGGTCGTCAACATCAGTTCGTTCAAGCTGACTGTCTACAATGGCTGGCTAAAGAGCAGGGTTCTTACGATCTGATCTTTATTGATCCACCAACATTCTCGAACTCAAAGCGTATGGATCAATCTTTTGATGTTCAGCGTGATCACATTCAGTTGATGGAAAACCTTAAACGTCTTCTTCGTGAAGAAGGCACGATAGTGTTCTCTAACAACAAACGTCACTTTAAAATGGACGTGGAAGCTCTAGAGGAGTTAGGTCTTAAAGCTCAGAATATTTCAGCTAAAACACTTCCATTGGACTTCTCTCGCAATAAGCACATTCATAACTGCTGGTTGATTACACACAAGTAATCAAAGAGATTGTATAAGGATATAGAGTGCTGACTCTCTACAGTACAGAAGGGTGCCATCTATGTGAGATGGCATTCCAACTCACGGAACAGTTAAACATTAGCCATCACGTCAATGTTGTCGACATAGCATTTGATGATGAGCTATTTTCCCGTTACGGGGTCACTATTCCGGTACTCAAATTTGAAAGCTCTGATTGTACTCAAAGCTCAGAGCTTAACTGGCCATTTGGCTTGTTAGAACTTAATGATTGGTTAAAAAAGAATGGCATTACTTACAATTCATAACGGGCAATTAGCGTTTGGCGATCACCCGTTATTAGATCGTGCAGATTTTGCGTTGCAAGAAAACGAACGTGTGTGTTTAGTAGGGCGCAATGGCGCGGGTAAGTCTACGTTGATGAAAATCCTGTCTGGGAACATCATCATGGACGACGGTAAGATGCAAATCACACAAGATGTGGTTGTGTCTCGTCTTGAGCAAGATCCACCGCGTAATGAGGAAGGTACCGTTTATGATTACGTTGCTGGTGGCCTAGCGGAAATCGGCGAACAGTTGAAGATCTACCATGATCTTTTGGATCTCATCGGTACTGATCCGAGTGAAAAGAACCTAAACCGTCTTACTCGTGTTCAAGAGCAGTTGGATCATGCCAACGCATGGCGTTTCGAAGATCGAGTAAGTAACGTAATGGCGGCGCTTAATCTAACTGCTGAGACAAAACTGACCGATTTGTCTGGTGGCTGGCAACGTAAAGCGGCCCTTGCTCGTGCTCTTGTGTGTGACCCAGACGTTCTACTTCTAGATGAACCGACTAACCACTTGGATGTCGCGACTATTGAATGGTTAGAAGGCTTCCTGAAAGACTTCCGCGGCTCAATCATCTTTATTTCGCATGACCGTGCGTTCATTAAGTCGATGGCAACACGCATCGTCGACCTTGATCGCGGCAAGCTGAGCTCGTTTCCTGGCGATTATGAAAACTACCTAT
>CBFHLZ010000230.1:0-1442 GCA_965656795.1 Patescibacteria group bacterium | reverse complement strand
AAAAGTTTTCAGCAATATATTGTGCGCGTAGCGGATCGCCTGGCATTAATACTGTTTCGGCAAAATCACCTACGTTTGCACTGATATGCGGAGTACTCATCGATTGTTTTCCTTTTGTTTGGCTAAAAGCCCTATTTCTTTAAAAATAGCGAGCGTATTTTTAAGTTATTTAACTGTGTTCAGCTTATCGATAAAGCCATCACCGTACTCTAACGCTTTTAAATTAAACCACTGTGCAAGCGTTTGGCCTATATCAGCAAAGCTACTGCGCTCACCCAATGGGGTATTGTTCATCCCTAGCTGATAGGCAATAACTGGCACATATTCGCGGGTGTGCTCAGACCCTGGAAAGGTCGGATCACAGCCGTGGTCAGCGGTGATTATTAATAAATCATCCGGTTTTAGCTGCTCTAAAATAGTCGGTAAGTAGTCGTCAAACTGTTTCAGCGCGTTTGCATAACCAACGGGATTACGGCGATGGCCAAACTTTTCATCAAAATCGACTAAATTGGTAAAAATTAAACTGTGATCAGGCGCAGTTGTCATTATTTCAGTGGTTTTTTCTAGCAAGTTCATTAACCCAGGTGCTTTATGCTTTTGGGTAATACCTTGGTGTGCATAAATGTCTGAAATTTTACCAATACTAATCACTTCGCCACCGTCTTTTGCAAGTACATCAAGCAAAGTTGGCGAAGGGGGCAATACTGAATAGTCACGACGATTACCTGTTCTGGCAAAGTCTTGACTATTTGAACCCAAAAATGGCCGCGCAATCACTCGCCCTATGTTCATTTCATCAAGCAGCGCCCGTGCGATTTCGCAAACTTGATAAAGCTTCTCTAGGCCGAATGATTCTTCATGCGCGGCTATTTGAAACACACTGTCAGCGGAGGTGTAACAGATTGGTTTACCTGTTTTTACGTGTTCTTCACCTAGCTGCTCTAAAATCGTGGTTCCCGATGCATGGCAATTGCCTAGTATGCCCGGAATACCTGTACGAGCAATAAACTCGTCTACAAATTCTTGTGGGAAACTCGGCTGTGTTTTAGGGAAATAACCCCAATCAAATAACACAGGTACGCCTGCCATTTCCCAATGACCTGATGGCGTGTCTTTACCGCTCGAAAGCTCTTTTGCGTAGCCCCATGCACCTTGTGGTTCATGTCGCTCAGCAATTAAACAGGGTTCTTGACCCGCAGCTTCACATGCAGCCACTAACCCTAATTTTGAAAGGTTAGGAAGCGAAAGTTTGCTGCCAGTCTCGTCATAATATGCCTTGAGTAAATGTGCGAATGTATTAGCGCCTTCATCACCAAATTTATCTGCATCGGGTGCTGCGCCAATTCCTAAACTATCCGCCATTAAGATAATTGCTCTTGCCATTGTGACCTCACATCTGTTCTAGGTGGTTACTTTATCTGCTCTTCGAATTTTCCGTACAG
>CBFHLZ010000229.1:0-1452 GCA_965656795.1 Patescibacteria group bacterium | reverse complement strand
CAAACTAATTCTGGATTACTCCGAGAATATGAATTCGAAATTTGTGATCTTAAAGTCGCAGGGCGAAAGGGAAGTCTGATAGAATTAAATCATGTTTCTTTTATTTGTGACGCAATATCTTTATAATTTCTTTCCCATAAACCTCAAGGAATTCTTGAATCTCAAGCAAATCAAAACCAATTCACTCCACGAAGTTGTACTAAAGTATTTTTACTGTCATACAATTTTCCGTTTCTTGCAAAAAAAGGTGGTGCATATTCTCAAATAGTTTCTATTTTTTCAATAGGTTCTCAGATTTCTAAAGGTGCTAAATAAGTATTTTTATTTATATGTTTTTCACCAGAAATAAATCTTATATTTTCAGGAATATCTCCTCCATCGCTACAATATCAAATACTAAAACTTTGCTGTGCATCTAAAGGCTCATTCCAATCAATTCACGTAACAGTATATGTATCATTTTGATTGGTATAATCCGCATTCCAAAAACTCGTAATTGGAGTTGATATATTAAAATATAGTTCCCAATTATAAATATCTTCATAAGAACTATTGTTAATTTCAATATTTCCACAATGTCATCCATCCCAAGTTTTATCTATATTATGAGAAACGTCTACAGCAAAAGTCTGTAAAAAACTCAGAGAAAATAAAATAATACATAAAAATATTTTTTTCATATTTATTTGAGTAATCCAATAAAATAATTAATTTCATCTATTTTATCATATTTTATGAAATAAAATAATTATTTTTTATTTTTATATTTTGCAAAAAAAATTATTTTCCATAATATATACCTATTATATAC
The DNA here is from genome assembly GCA_965656795.1 of Patescibacteria group bacterium. Classification (GTDB taxonomy): domain Bacteria; phylum Patescibacteriota; class Gracilibacteria; order BD1-5; family UBA6164; genus CAJXJP01. The sequence continues at coordinate 641 of CBFHLZ010000229.1, read as the reverse complement.
TTTATGTGTATTTATGAAATTCAAAACCTCTAAAAAAATATTTATTCACGTAGACTGCGATAGTTTTTTTGCGAGTTGTGAAATCTTGAGAAATCCCAAATTAAAAAACAAATTTGTATGTGTTTGATGAGATATAATTGTGGCTGCATGTTATAAATCTAAAGCTTTATGAATTTGAGTTGGAACACCTATTTGGGAAGCAAAAAAAGTATTAAAATATAATGCTGTGTTTATTACTCCGGATATTGAATTTTATACAAAAATTTCGAGTCATTTAATGCAATATTTAAAAGATAAAACTCTGAGAATAGAACCGTTTTCTATTGATGAAGCTTTTTGTGAAATTTCATGAATTCCAACTCACTTTGGTATTTCGACTGAAGAATATTTATTACAAATGCAACAAGAAATTTTAGAAGAAATTTGAATCCCAGTAAGTATTTGATGTGGAAATACTCGTATAAAAGCAAAAATATTTTCAAAAATAAATAAACCGTTTTGAATTTGTGCTCCGTATGCCTGAGAAGAAGAAAATAATTTATTTCAAAATTTAGAAATAAAAAATATACCTTTTATTTGAAAATCTTCGCAAAGAAAACTGGAATATAAGTCAAAAAATATTTCTGATTTTTTACATATTT
>CBFHLZ010000228.1:0-1457 GCA_965656795.1 Patescibacteria group bacterium | reverse complement strand
AAAATTTCGTGGTTTTTATAGTATTTACATTTAGAAATTAGCAATCAATTTTATTGATACCAATCTCCGCGTTTGTTATAAGCTCGATAAAATCCACCTAAGGTATATACCGAACTAGCATTTGAGTTACCACAAGAATGATTTTCATCATTCAGAGGACCACAATCGTTAGCATTAATATCTGAAAACTGATTATTTATATTATGACCATCAGCATAAGACATAATAGTTTGATAATTATCAGCTGCATTTACAAAGCCTACAGCATCTGGACGAATTAAATCAGATCTATATACATAATACCCCATACCATCTGTTAAATTTCCATGATATAAACCAGCAGTATGACCAAATTCATGTGCAGCGAGTGTTGGATCTGTAAGACAACTTAAATCGGCTGATATCCAAAATAATCCAAATGCAGCAGACTCTGCTACATCTACAATATTTCGATTGGAATTTACAAAAGATTGGTTTGGTGCATTTACCGCTACGCCACATAATCTACTATCAGTACCTTCTTCCATAACAGCGATTACTAAATCCACATTATGTTGATTTTGTAAATTATATAGCCATCCAGTTGAAGTTTTATTATCTAAAACATGTTGAAAGTTGACTGATATCTATTCCTAATTTGCTTTAAATTTTCTCGTTTTCCCCCTGAATAAGCAGTATATCGAGTTAGTAACTGATTTTCTAAGCGAAATTGTATTTTATTCGCTAAACCTGAATTTAAAAAAGTTTGATTTAAGTTTTCAATTAATACATCAGCAAAATCGATTCTTTCAGCTAATGAATCTAATTGATTCACATTAGATATAGTATTTTGATCAAATACAACTAATACATCTTGAGTTTCAAGTGCATTTGAAACAAAACTTACAGCTGATAATGCAACTGCACATAGTGTGGTACGAAACATATATTTCTCCTATAAAGGTTTCGTTATTTAATATGTGAATATGAAATTAATCTAATTTATATCCACGTTTATAAAATTCTTTTTGACGTTCATATTCATCTATATGATAGGCAATATCTTTATGAATATAGACATGAATTATTCCAGTTAAAGATTCAAAGCTTAATCTACCTCTCACTATTGATGAATTACCATGAGTTATACTTCCAGAAATTTTATTTGTATTATTATTTGGTGAATAGAACCTAATTGTTGATTCGGGTTTACCTGAATCAGTTTCATCACCAGTATAATTATTTATTTTTATTGAATTAAGTTCAATATCATAAACTTTTCCATTTAAATCAATTTCAATCAAATCTCCTTGCTTTGCGTGAATTAATGGTCGAGCATCGAATTTAATTGGTTTCCCCACTACAAGTGTAATTTCAGACATAGAATCTCCAAAATCATACTCATCTGGATACAAAATTTCTTCTGCGACTATACGAATTTCTTTCGGTTGTGATTCTTCGATTTCATCAGTTTTAGG
>CBFHLZ010000227.1:0-1459 GCA_965656795.1 Patescibacteria group bacterium | reverse complement strand
TGTAGTGGAACTGGTGAAACGTTTGAAGAAACATGTTCTAATTGTCACGGTGAAAAAAGAAAAGTTGTCAAAAAATCTATTGATATAGAAGTCCCAGCAGGTATTGATAACGGTATGATTATTAAAATGTCTGACGAATGAAATAGCTGAGTTGGAACCAAAGCTTGTGGAGATTTATACATCAAATTTAGTGTTCCACTCGAAGAAAAATGATTAAAAAGAGATGGAGAAAATCTTTATTACTCTGTAGAGGTAGATGTAATCGAAGCAATTTTAGGAACAAAAAAAGAAATTAATATCCCAATTTTAGGAAAAAGAAATGTAGAAATCAAAGCAGGAACTCAAGATGGTGCAGTCATAAAAGTTGCTGATGATGGAGTAAAACATATCCAGTCTGATGATAAATGAGACTTATTTTTGACTATTAAAGTAAAAATACCAAAAAAACTTTCAAAAATCGAAAGAAGTCATTATGAAGCAATTGCCAAAGAAAAAAAGATAAATGTAAATAAATGAGGAGTTTTTGAAAAACTTTTCAGCTAATCATACAACACATAATCCCCCTCCTAAAAATACATAAAATATTTTATGTATTTTTAGGATTTTTTATTATTAATTTTTATAAGATGAAAAAATTTATTTCTGTTGTGTCCTTTATAATTTTTATAGTTATTTTTAGCTTTTTTTATGCTGAAGAATATTTTTGATTTCATCAAGAAAATGAAAAAATTACAGAAAATATTAAATATTTAGAGGAACAAAAAGATAATTTTTCATTAGAAAAAATTAAAAATATTGAAAATATTGAAATATTTCAAATGCCCGATAAAAAGTTACTCGAACAAATCGTCCAAGAAATTGATACAGCTAAAAATAAAATATATTTAGAAACCTATATTCTTACCGAAACAAGAATTCAGGAGGCTTTAAAAAGAGCTCAAAAGAGATGATTAAACGTAAAAATATTACTGGAAAAAAATCCATACAAAGCCTATAATATAAATAATAAAGCCCAAAAAAATCTCGAAAAATCAGACATAAAAATACAATGGTCAGATTCAAATGATTATAGTTTAAATCATTCCAAATTTATTATTATTGATGATTTTGCTTATATATCAACTGGAAATTTTAGTTATTCTACGTTTACCACAAATCGTGATTATTATATTAAAATCAAAGATCAAGAGATTATAACAAAACTTAACCAAGTATTTGCAGCAGATTATGCCTGAGAAAAACAAAATTTTTATCATCCAAACCTTGTATTAAGTCCATATAATTCTAGAGATACGTTTGAGAAAATTATTTCTTGAGCAAATGAATCTCTCGATATTTATGCACAGTATTTTTCAGATGAAAAAATAGAAAAATTACTGATTCAAACAGCAAAAAAATGAGTAAAAATTAGAGTTATTATGAGAAAAAATTCTGATGAAAATGATCCAATTATTCAAAT
>CBFHLZ010000226.1:0-1464 GCA_965656795.1 Patescibacteria group bacterium | reverse complement strand
TAAATATATATCTATAACACCTTTAATACTTCAATTTTAACTGTTCAGTGGTTATTGGTTGTTGACCAAAATTGAATTACAAAAAAACTCTCGTAGAAATATGAGAGTTTTTTTTGTGTGTAATTTTGATTTAAAAATTAATACCCATTTCTAATAGTGTTATTTTACTATACAAAGCGTAAAATATATAATATTGTCTACTATTTTTATCAAATTTTTGGAGAATTTTTTCTATTCTAGGAATTAACTCTAAAACTTCAGAAGGAGTATTATTATATATATTAGAGATATTTTTATTTATTGATTCAATAATTAATTCATCTTTTTTCGTAGGAATATATTTTGATTCTAATGTACAATCGTTTCTACCAGGTATTTTGTTATATCATTTTTTACAATCGCAGCTAGGTCATAAATCATATAAAATATCATCTTTTGATGGTATATTATAATATTCATTTAATCAGCATTGTTTTATGTGTTCTGAATTATTTTCAATATCTTTTATTGATTCTTGACTTTCATTAATTAGTTTACATTCATAATTATTTTCAATACTTGGGTACTTCCATTCATGATTTTCAATACATTTACAATCTCATGTTTGGTTAAGATAAGATTTTATTCAACATAATCATACTATATTTGAATTGATAGAAATATTATTTATTCTATTTACAGTATTTATATATATTTTATCATTGAGGTATTTATCTCATAATTCTTTTTTGGTATAATTCAATGATTTTTTATACTCTATAATTGCTAAATCAGGTTTATTGCTAAACTCATATTCTATTCATTTATTATAACTATATCATTCATAATATGTATATGTTTCTAAACATCATTCAATACTATTTGCAATATTTAAATATTTAGAAAAATCTTTATTATATTTCTTTAATTCTCTTAAGTTATATTGTATAGAATCATTATTTTCTAATGCAGTTAAATGGGAGTTAGTTTTATTATAAACCTTACCTAATTCTACATGTGCATTTACACATTTTGAGTTTTTTTGTAATTCTTGGTTATTAATTTGATCTTGTTGGCTATTCTCTACTTCTATATTAGTATTAATTAACTTACAATTATTGTATAATGTTTGAGCTTTTTCTATTTGAGTTGAGAAAGTACTTAGTGTATCATATTTTATAGACTCTTTTTCTGATTCACTTATACTAGTACCTCATTGCCCTGCCATAGCTGCTGAAATATTAGCTTGTCTTAAAGCAATTGATTCAATCCTATCTAATGCATTTTTATATTCATTACAATTTTGATTACTAGCCATCACTACAGTATTTGATAGTATTACAAATAAAATTAAAGTTATTAATTGTCTCATTATAAATTTTTTTTATATTAAATAAAATAAAAAAAGTATACTAATAATATATTTAGTATTATTAATATATTGATATAATATTACAAATCAATATTTTTATTTCCTTAATAGTA
>CBFHLZ010000225.1:0-1474 GCA_965656795.1 Patescibacteria group bacterium | reverse complement strand
TATTTTGGAGGATTAGATAATTTCTTTGAATATTTTAAAAATATTTTAATTCAATATGAAATCTACGAAGCAAATATAGATGAATTTACTGCGAATTTTCATTTTTATTTATTTTTATTTTTCTCAGTATTCTTTACTTTTTGGTGAGGATTAATGGCTGGAAAAATTAAATTTGCTTATATACCACTGATAATGGCTAGCATATTTGCTGGAGTTTGATATCACGTAGAAACACTCAGAGTCTCATACTATATCACTGCATGAATAATATTTTGAATATTTATTTTTATGAGTTTCACAATTCCGAGCTTTTGAAATCAAATTGGAATTATCAAAAAAATATCTGATAAAAGAAAAAATAATTTTAAAAATACTGCCATACAAACCTTAGGACAATTTGTACAAATCGTCACAGATTATTCATTAAAAATAAATAATAGGCCAGCTCAAAGAGCTGTATATAAAACAACTCATCCTCATACTGGTGAAGAATTTCTAGCTAAAAGCGATAGATCATTTGATCCACTTTTTTCAACAAATAGTCCAAAACAAGTAGAAATATATTTTGATAGACATAATCCAAAAAAATATTTAATAGATCTATGAAAATAATTTTTCATCAATCAAAATATTTTATATAAAAAAAGAGATTCTTATGAATCTCTTTTTGGTCTTTTATTTTTATTTCTTCTGATATCTCTACTTTTATTCCCATTATTTGGTCTTTTGTTCATAAAAGTTTTTTTTCTATTTCCTCCACCTTGTTTTGGCTTTGTAACATTATTTGTATCAATAGTGATTTCAAATGGATGATCTTTTACAATTGGTAATTTTTTTGAGATAAGTTTTTGAATATCTAGTAAATATGCATATTCTTCTTGATTACAAAATGACATTGCTAAACCACTTTTACCAGCTCTTCAGGTTCTCCCAATACGGTGAACATAAGTTTCTGATTCATTTGGCAAGTCGTAGTTGATCATAAATGATAGTGCATCAATATCAATACCTCTGGCTGCAATATCAGTTGCAACAAGTACTTTTACGTCTCCAGATTTGAAGTTATTGAGTGCTCTTACACGAGCATTTTGAGATTTATTTCCATGAATTGCTGCAGCAGTAATTCCCTCTTTTTCAAGATGACGAACAATTCTATCTGCTCCGTGTTTTGTACGAGAAAAAACAAGTAAAGATTTTATTTCTTTTTCTTGGATAATATAGGTTAATAAACCTGGTTTTCCACCAGTTCCTACATGATATACTTCTTGTTTAATTTTGTCTGCTGTAGATGAAACTGGAGCAACTTCTACATGTTTTGGATTTTTTAAAATTGAGTTTGCCAGTGACAAAATTTCTTTTGGCATAGTTGCTGAGAAAAAGAGAGTTTGTCTATTTTCTGGAATTGTTTTTAGAATTTTTTTAATATCATTAATAAATCCCATATTTAACATATTATCAGCTTCATCTAAAATAA
>CBFHLZ010000224.1:0-1479 GCA_965656795.1 Patescibacteria group bacterium | reverse complement strand
TCTATTTTATGAGAAAGTTTTGTATAAATTTTATGATAGAGTAAATCAAAATCTATATTTTTATGATATTTTTCTCATCAAAATGCTGTAAATAACGTAGTATTAAAAAATTGATTTTCTCAGATTTTTTTGTATGCATAGGTTACTTCAATTATTTCTGTTAGTTCACCATTAAATATATTTTTATTAATTTCTTCTATAAATAGTTGAAATTCTAAATCAGACAAAATTGTAGAATATTTTTTCATACGCGAAAAAAAGAATATAAAAATTTACAAAATAATACCCCATTTTTTTCATAAGTAAAAAAAATGAGGTATTTAATTTTATTTTCTTTTTAGTCGAGGTCTAAATATTGGTCAATTTTGATTTGCCATACAAATTCATTTACATGGGAAACTAAAATCATTCCTCCTTCAAAAGCATCAAGTGCTTCTGCAATAACAGGAATATGTCTAAAGTTAATATGATTTGTTGGTTCATCTAAGATTAAAATCCCAGGTTTTAAAAACACAAGTCTACAAAATGCAACCAGTCCCTTTTGCCCTTCAGATAAATCTCCAACTCTAGCTTTCATGATTTCTCCATTTATAAGAAATCCTGCAGCTTTTGATCTCATATCTTGTTCTGTTAGGTCTTCATTTGCAGCAGATCTTAAACAATCATAAACCGTTTGGTCAAAATCAAGATTCGAAAAATCTTGTCTATAGTACCCGATTTTTACACCTTGCGTTAGTGTACAACCAGTTTCATCACCATTTACAATTTTTTCTAAAAGAGTTGATTTACCAATCCCGTTTGGACCAGAAAGTAATAAATGATCATTTTTTCTCAGTTGAACATCGATACTTTTTTCTGTCACTTCATCATTTTTTATAATATGAACTGAGTGAAGATCGAGTAAAACACCACCAATATTTTCTTGCATTGGAATCGTAAAAGGTTTGATAGTTTTATCTTCTTTTCTTGTATCAACCATTTCATCTTCTAATTCTTCAGCTGCTTCTCTCATTTTTTTGGCAACTTGTCTGAGTTTCCCTCATTTATGTGCAAAGACATTTGCTTGATCTTTTTTCGCTTGAGCTTCTTTTGCTAAACGAGCATTTGCCATATTTTCTTTTTCCATATTTCTTTTAATCTTTTCCACTACATCGTGGTAATCCCCTACGAATTGTTCAACTTTTTTTGTATTTACATCAAGATATAATACACCTTGAGTAAAACTATTTAAAAATTCTGCATCATGGGAAATAACTAAAACTGTACTTGGATAGTTTTGTAGGAAATCTGTTAAATGCCAAATACCAGCTGAATCAAGATTATTTGTTGGTTCGTCTAATAATAAAATATCAGGATTTTGGATTAATGCTCCGGCAAGTAATAATCTTGCTTGTTGCCCACCAGAAAAAGCTTTTATTTGTTTTTCTAAAGGTGCTTTTAAATCAACAGCTTTTAATACTTCAGCAATTTGTTTATCAA
>CBFHLZ010000223.1:0-1480 GCA_965656795.1 Patescibacteria group bacterium | reverse complement strand
TCTCTCACCTCGGCCCTGACCCCTTTCATGGCGCAGAACTTTGGCGCAAACAACCCCAAGCGCAGCTTTGACGGGCTCTTTTTGAGCATGCGTTTTGCCATCTTGTTCCAAGGTTTGGTTTTCTTAATGATGGTACCGCTGAGCATTCCTTTGGCCGCCCTCTTTTCTCAAGAAGAGTCGGTACGTGGCATTTTGTGGCATTACCTATTGGTGGTTCCCTTTAGCTATGGATTCCAAGGCATTGTGATGATGCTGATCAGCGGCATGAACGCGATGCATCAACCACTAAAAGCCTTCCAATGGAGCTTCATGCGCCTGTTTGTGTTTACCTTACCTTTCGCGTGGATAGGCAGCCAAATCGATGGCGTCGAAGGGTTGTTTATTGGCTTGGCTTTGGGGAATATTGTCGGCGGTATTACCGGATATTGCTTTGCGCTTCGCGAGAAAAAACGCGCCTTATATTCGATGTAATCCCTAGGGAGCAAGAAGGCTTCTCTCTTCAATTTTGGAATGACGACATTCGTTCAAATGTCGTGATGATAAGTTCAACCATGTCGAGACTGGATAAAGGCGGATCACCAGGAAGTGCAATTGTCACCAGACTAAATATGGTCTATATTTAAGCCTCTACATTAAGAGATGATGATAATGTCCACTGAAACGATAAGTTACTTAAAAAAGCACGCGGCTAACCTCGATTTATCTGAGCCTATGACCATTACTCAAAATGGCAAGCCCGCTTATACCATTGAATCTTATGAAGATCGAAAGCGTAGAGATGAAGCGATAGCGCTAATGAAACTATTGTCGTTTTCTATTGATGATGAAAAACATGGCCGAGTAAATTCCAGCTCTCAGATTCGAGATAAACTGGCAAAGCGTAAACAATCGGTTCAATAATATGACAACCATCGAGTACACAGACACCTTTGAGCAATTACTTGATGCTTTAATTAACTACTTAAGTGATTATTCGAGTGAAGTTGCTGTTATTGAACGCATAGAAGCTCTTCTCAACCGTTTTGAAGCCTTAATCTCTGATAACCCTCATGCTGCAAACATAGCCCCTTCCTTACTGGAGCTTGGAGTGAAAAACTTTCGCGAATTCCATCTCGATAGTTTTCGTATTATCTACCGAACGTTACCGTCAGCTGACCCGAAAGAAATGAAAATAATGGTTGATGTGATCGCATTGCAAAAACAAAACTTAGAACAACTGCTCATTCAACACTGTATTCTCTACAAATAGCGTTTGGCTCTTCGAATCCCGCTGACTCGCATCTCGTCTCTATTCCCCTAAATCCAGATACAAAAAAACGGCCACACTCGCGTGCAGCCGTTCTAATATTCGATGAAAGTAAAAAACTATTTATCTAAAACAGTCATTACTTGACTACTTAACGAGCACGTCACCTGACATTTCAGCTGGGATATCAATACCAGATAAAGAAAGCATCGTTGGTGCAAGGTCAGACAGTTT
>CBFHLZ010000222.1:0-1480 GCA_965656795.1 Patescibacteria group bacterium | reverse complement strand
AAAGCATACTCTTGCTTCATTCAAATATTAACCAGTCATGTGACTGGTTTTTTTATTGTAAAAATTTTAGAATTAAAAAAATAACTTTTAAAAAAGTTATTTTTTTTAATTCGGAATATATGCACAACGAGTTCAAACTGTAGTGTATCAAGTACTATCTAAATGTCATATTGAAAATAATCCATTTTCATATTCTGTTGAAGATGATACATGGTAATCTCATCAAGTTAAAAAATATCTAATATCATCACTTCAAGGATAATAGAGCATTCCTACTCACGTTGTGATATCATAAGAAGTTGATGGTCCGTAATTATTTTGATAATTCTTATCATTAATATCTCACCAACTAATCTTATCTCAACTATTTAAGCCTTCTATAGATATATTATTGTAAACAGTTTGATATTTTCTATGATCATATGTATAAAAAGGATTTAAATTATTACCATTCATATTCGTCAAATTCATATGCTGAGTAACTTCCCGGACATTTCATATAAAATCCCAAATAATTTCTCCATTAGAAAGTTGAAGTTGACGTAATTGATCTTCTTGAGTATTTCAACTTGGTCATCATTCTATAGGTCATCATGCATTAAATCATGTAAGAGTAGATCCATTATTTCATCATTTTATGAATCATTCTCACACAGTTCAGCTAGACCAATTTTCTGCTTGAATTTCTATATTTCTCGCGATCGTCCTCCATTCATTAAATGTCATAGTATGATATCATTTTCCATTTCATTCACAAAGTTCTAATGCTTGTGAGTTTGCAATGATACCTGTAATTGGTCTATTTCCGGAAGATGTCAGAAAAGGATTATTTTTTGAACCCCCATTTTGAGAAGCTTCATATTTCCCTATACAAAAATCCGTTTGTCAGAGTGCTAAATTTCATGGTACTAAGATAAAATTTTCAGGACATTGATCAGGAGATAATTTTTTATTTTTTCTATTTCTTGATTCAATCTGACCACCCACAAAAAGTGATTTATTTTGAAAATTTTGTTTATTATTAAATAAAGCTGTTATTTCTTTAGGAGCATTTTCAACAGTAAACATATCAAACTCTCAGTCAGTTATAGCACTTTCAAGTTTATTTATAGGTTGTTTTGTTTCATCAATTAATAAACCTAATCATGCTCATTTATAATATGGATATCTATTTTCATAGTTATTTGCATATAACTGATTAGAAATACCTACTATATTTTCATTTGCATAATTTAGAGTTTCTAAATACGTTAATATTTGAACATTTCTCCTGTCTGATGATAAAAAATATGTATAATAATCTCAGAATTTTGGGTCTACTCACCCACTTGTATACTTAATTTTTGAAAAAACGGATTCTCCAGCTTGTCATTGATATCACACAAGATTATTTCAAAGTTTTATATTAATTGTATTATCTGGCATAACAGAATCTCAAGTAGCAATTGAATCAATTTCAATTGCTTTCTGTAACATTGAA
>CBFHLZ010000221.1:0-1488 GCA_965656795.1 Patescibacteria group bacterium | reverse complement strand
TCTAAGTAACCAGTATTTTCTGGTTGTATGTGGTCATTTGTAAACCCGTACTCGCTCATTTTGGCACTCAGTTTATTTTTTCGTCCACGGCCTGGATCGACAATGATCACTTCACAAGTATCGTTGGCATGGTTTTGGATAAAATAGGACAACAATTCAACATGTTGGTCTTCATATAGAAGATCACTACCGATTATAAGATCAAAAAGACCTAATTGACTTTCTTTGTCTGCCCAATCTACGCGTTCGAAAGCAATTTTCTTTCTGTTATTTAGTTGTATGTTTCTATTTAAGAACTCTTCAACTTCAGGGTGAAAGTCGGTAGCGGTGATGTTGGCTCGTTGCTCATTGAGGAGCAAACTAGATAAAGCCATACCACATCCTATTTCAAGAATACGTTTGTTTTTAGTATCAAAATGAAGCATATGGTGGGCAAGGACTAAACTTGATGGCCAAACAATCCCAAAAATTGGCCACGATGCGGATGAAATACCGATATTGAGTGCAACATTATCCGGGTCATTAAATTGTTGATTATCACGTAGGGTACAAAGGTGTATATCTGTGTTTTCGATTTCAATCGTTTGGTAGCGAATACGAAGTTTAACTGTCATGTAATTTTAGTCCGATAATAAGGCTAAGCCAAGTATCAGGAAATCATAATTGACAAAACAAGATAGGATTCAGTTTAAAGGTATTTGAATTCAAAGCAAGGTCAAAAAATCGACTATCAATAGCTCTGACGCGATACATAAAATGTTGGGAACCGACACACAGTCGTTGGGTACACTCATTCATATAGTTGAAGCAGACCTTAGTAGTAACAATCTAACTGACGATGCTTTGCCTTCGGGGTGCTATGTTATCTATGATTCTTTTGGTGGACGAGTTACTGGGAACGAATGTCCAGTCCGAGTAGTGAACGACGAATGCTAACCAGAGTAGCTAAACGACTCTATTTAGATTAAGGCTTATTCGAATTCAATAAAAAACGCGTTATTGCCAAGTAGCAATAACGCGTTTTTTTGTATTAGCTTGATGATCTATCTTAGTTTGCCAATGGAGCACTTGCTGGTGGCAAGTCACGTTTCTTAAACACCTTACCGTATAGGATCAAGCATTAGATTTATAGAGTTCAACATGCTCAGAGATAGAGACGGGATCTGATGGTTAAAATACTGTTTTAACGTACATAAGTTGATAATTTTAATAGAAGTTATACTAAACAGATAAATTCTATATTTGCCACATTAATCACCAAGGTGACGATATAAGTGATTGTTATGGATACACAAAGGCTAGTACAATCGGCGGCATAAAAAACTAGATAGAAAGATTCTGTATTTAAATGCAGAATCTTTCGGTCTAATAGCTGTTAGTACGGGTTTGGCATCAAAGGTCATAAGTTTTGGTGTTTATCTATTTTGGCGTTCGTCTTTACACCTTTCAGCTTGTGCCTTTCACGTTCTTTCCGGTGGCACTATATGC
>CBFHLZ010000220.1:530-1494 GCA_965656795.1 Patescibacteria group bacterium | reverse complement strand
CAATGATGGCAGAACACACAAAAAATTAGGCAGGAGCTATTTGTGGACAGCACAAAAGTACAAGAATTATTAGCAGAAGCACTGAACCTTCAGGAGATTTTCGTGAAGGGTGAAGGCAGTCATTACGAAGTTGTTGCGGTTGATGCATGTTTTGATGGCATGAATCGAGTTAAGAAGCAGCAGCTAATCTACGGCCCATTAATGGAATACATTCAACGCAATGACATCCATGCTCTTTCTATTAAGGCTTTCACGCCGGAAGAGTGGGAACGTGATAAGAAACTGATGTCACTTTAAGGTTTATGATGGAAAAGTTTCGAGTTATTGGATCAGACAAGCCGTTAAGCGGTGAAGTGACGATCTCAGGCGCAAAGAATGCAGCGCTACCTATTTTATTCGCATCAATCCTTGCTGAAGAGCCAGTTGAAGTGAGTAATGTCCCCCACCTACGTGACATTGATACGACGATGGAATTACTTAAACGCTTAGGCGCGAAAGTATCACGCAACGGTAGTGTTCATGTTGATGGCAGCGAAATCAATGAGTTTTGTGCGCCTTACGATTTGGTAAAAACAATGCGTGCTTCTATCTGGGCTTTAGGTCCGCTAGTGGCTCGTTTTGGTGAAGGGCAAGTGTCACTTCCTGGTGGTTGTGCGATTGGTGCTCGACCTGTTGATCTACATATCCATGGCCTAGAACAACTAGGTGCGACCATTACATTGGAAGATGGTTATGTGAAAGCAAGTGTTGATGGCCGTTTGAAAGGCGCGCACATCGTGATGGATAAAGTAAGCGTTGGCGCTACGATTACTATCATGTGTGCAGCAACACTAGCGGAAGGGACTACAGTATTAGACAACTCTGCGCGTGAGCCTGAGATCGTTGATACTGCTGACTTCCTAAACAAACTGGGTGCTAAGATTTCTGGCGCCGGTACAGACACGATTACGATCGAAGGCGTTGA
>CBFHLZ010000220.1:0-520 GCA_965656795.1 Patescibacteria group bacterium | reverse complement strand
ACGTCTTGGTGGTGGTCAACACTCTGTGGTTGCTGACCGTATCGAAACGGGTACCTTCCTTGTTGCTGCGGCAGTGTCTGGCGGTAAAGTGGTTTGTCGCAATACCAACGCTCATCTTCTTGAAGCTGCCTTAGCGAAGCTTGAAGAAGCGGGTGCGAAGGTTGAAACGGGCGAAGACTGGATCAGCCTTGATATGACAGGTCGTGAGCTGAAAGCGGTGAAAATCGTCACAGCACCACACCCTGGTTTCCCAACCGACATGCAAGCACAGTTCACGCTGCTAAACATGATGGCAAAAGGCAGTGGTGTGATTACAGAAACGATCTTCGAAAATCGCTTTATGCACATTCCTGAGTTACAACGAATGGGCGCAAAAGCTGAGATTGAAGGTAACACGGCTATCTGTGGTGAAACAGAGAAATTGAGCGGCGCTCAAGTCATGGCTACGGATCTTCGTGCATCTGCGAGCCTTGTTATTGCTGGTTGTATTGCTCAAGGTGAAACCATCGTTGACCGTATT
>CBFHLZ010000219.1:0-1511 GCA_965656795.1 Patescibacteria group bacterium | reverse complement strand
TAATAGAACCACTTTGAGTGGGTTGAATATATGTTGATGGTGTTTGTTGAATAATATAATCAACACTAAGAATCTTTGCATCTGAATTTACCCATTGACTACCATCGGAAGCATTTGGATCATATGTAGGAGCATAGACTTGAAAGTTATAAGTATATTTTCCATCTAATGATGGTTCATTACTAAATAAAACATTTGGTGTCGAAAATCTATTTGCATAATTTCATATATCACTTGGTCTATCTAATGTAATAGCATCAGTACTATTACTTGTATATTGATTAAGTCTCAAGTTATTTATTACATCAAAATCAAATGAGACAGTTCTGTTAATTCCTGATGCTGGAATTACTTCATTTCCGTAAGTGTCTTTTAAGTCTAAAATCAATTGAGTATTAGTAGCATCTGCAGTTAGATTATCATCCAATTCATTTATAGGAACGTTAGTATTTATATTATTAGTATTTGCATAGACATTATAGAAAAATTCTTCTACTCCATTTACAGTATCTTTAAATTCATTTCATGCTTCATCAACTACCTTAGTAATTCTAAAAGTATATTGTCTTGATCCATCAGAATCTCTGTCAGTATCAACATCAGAAATATTTTTATTCACTGATAAAATATTTGTATTCGTCGAATTTAAGTCAGAATCAGAACTATTTTTAGTAGATTCTAATGAATCAGTAGTATTATAATCTTCAAAATATCATTCTATGAGTGAAATTGGAGAACCCCCGTTTTCGCTTACTTCTACTTGGAAATTACGACTATTAACGGCCATTAGATCTGAACCATTTGTTGGTACTGTAGATAATATATCTTGATACCTTGGTACCACTTTATCAATATTTATTTGATATAGTGGTGAATAACTAAATCCATTCCCCGCAATATCTTTTACTCTAGAACAAACATATCTTGTTTTATTTTCTAATCAAGCTGTTATAGTAAATGTATTATTACTTGTCCAAGTTCAACTATTATCACATGCAGAATTTAAACTCTGTATTCTATATTGATATGTACTAGTATCACAACCAGAATTAATAGATCAAGTTGTATCACTACAATTAATATTTGCTTGTATATTAGAATTCGTCCAACTTCATGGTACATACTGACTTCAATCTGATACATTAGTGAAATTAATATTTGTAGATGGAAGGTTATCTTCTATTTTCACTGTAACCTGCCCTATATTACTTTCATTCGTTGCCTTATCATACGTTCTATATCTCAAAATATTATTTACATCTGGTGAAACTACAATACTTGTAGCTGTTGTACCACTAATTGGGTCACAAGTTGCTCCCCAACACCATTTTGTCGATGATATATCAGAGTGATCTGTACCATTAGGATCATTTGGTGTAAGAGTAATCGTCTTACTAGCATTTATCCAATCGTCATCATATAATGTGTAATCATCAAATACAGTTGGTTTTGTAATATCATATTTATATATTCCTGACCATATTTGCGTATTTCAAGCTACATCACTTGTA
>CBFHLZ010000218.1:0-1512 GCA_965656795.1 Patescibacteria group bacterium | reverse complement strand
AATATTTTCTCCTTTTTTTTATGACGAATTTTACAAAAATTGTAAATGAATTATAAAAAATAAAACACTAAAGTCAATAATTAGATTTTTATCAAAATAAATAAAATATGTTTTATATTTTCTTCGCTTTATATATTGCACTTTTGGATATTTTTCATATAATCTCCAAACAAAAATAACAAATAATTATCACATATGAAATTCAGTGAATTACCAATAATTTCACCATTACAAAAAGCACTTGCAAGACAAGGGTTTGATACTCCAACTTTGATTCAAGAAAAAATCATTCCAGTAGCAGTTCACAATCACGATATTTTAGGAACTGCTCAAACAGGGAGTGGGAAAACTCTTGCGTTTACACTTCCAACACTCCATAAACTTTATAGTAACAGAGCTGAAAAATGAGCTCCAGATGGTTCAAAAAAAAGAATTATTAAATGATTAATTTTAGCTCCAACTAGAGAACTTGCTGTTCAAATAGGAGAAACTTTTGCTCCATACTCAAGTGATACAAATATGAAATCAGCTGTGATTTTTGGTGGAGTAAATGATTTTCACCAAATTAAAGCTATAGAAAAATGAGTGGATATACTTATTGCTACTCCTGGAAGACTCGAAGATTTTATTTCTAGAGGATTAGTAAAACTTTCTTATGTAGAAATGTTTGTAATGGATGAAGCCGATAGAATGTTAGAAATGGGAGCAATTGATAATATTAAAAAAATATTAAAAAGATTACCTGATTCAAAACAAACTTTATTTTTCTCGGCAACTATGCCAAAAGAAATTAAGGAACTTTCAGATACTATTTTAAAAAATCCAAGAAGAGTTGCTGTAGCTCCAGTTGCTGCAACAACTGATACTATTACTCAACAAGTATATCACATCCATAAAAACTTCAAAAGACAATTATTGCAACAAATAGTCAGAAAATCTCAATATAAAACGATTCTTGTTTTTGTAAATACAATTGACGAAAGTGAAAAAGTCTATGAATATGTAAAATCAGCGAATGTAAAATGTGCTGTTTTAAACAAGAAAAAATCTCAAACAGGGAGACAAAAAGCACTCAACGATTTAAAATCTGGAGAAATAAAAGTATTAGTTGCCACTGATTTAGCTTCAAGAGGTTTAGATATAAATGATTTATCTTGTGTGGTAAATTACGAAATTCCAAATGATGCTGAAAGTTATGTTCATCGTATTGGGAGAACAGCAAGAGCTGGGAAGGATGGTTTAGCTATAGCTATGTGTACACCAAATGAAAAACCAAAATTTCAAAATATTGAAAAACTCATCGATCAAAAAATAACAGTGATTGATGATGATTCTTATAAAAATATTGTTGTTGCATCTGGAAAAAGTGAAAAAATTAAAAAAATAGATGCAAAAAATAAACCGAGAATTCAAAATGGGAGAAAACAATACGGAAAAAGTGGAATGACAAATTCTTCTTCATCAAAATCTTCGAAATCAAAAAAATCTACACCTAAAAGAGCCCCAACTCAA
>CBFHLZ010000217.1:0-1541 GCA_965656795.1 Patescibacteria group bacterium | reverse complement strand
GAAGAAGTAGCTGCTAAAGTTGCATAATTCATCAAAAAAAGATATTCATATTTGAATATCTTTTTTATTTGTTTAAATATTTTTTTATAAAATTGTTTCTTTTGTTTTCTAGCTGTTGATATCCATCTCTATATGATAAAATATTCAAAAATGCTCTATCGTATAAAATGTATCATAAGCTATTATATTTCAACATATATGCATACCAATATCTGTAATATAAATCGGTTGGATGCATGTTATATATATCTTTGGGGTCTTCTCCTAAATATATTCAATAGAGAGATCATTTATATCTGTTTATGAAATCTTGATAATCTATTAACCTATTATCTAATCAATCAACCCAGGTTCCATCAAGGATATCTCGTGTATCTAAATACTGAGAAATAACAGTATTTTTCATCATTTCATCTGCACTAACCTGAAGATTTTTATAAAAATCAAAATATTTTGGATCTATTGAATAAGTATTGATAATTTCTTCTGAAATCATAAAAAATTTATCTTGATAATATTCACTCAGACCAACTATATAGAGAGAATCTGCTTGTGAAAAATTATGAAAAAATATATAATTTTGTTTATAAATTTCCATTCAAGTTTCGATATTTCATCTTTCAATTTCATACAAAGAATAATATAAACCTTTATAAAAAAGGTTTTTAAACTTTCAAGCTCAATAATAAAATTCTCGAGAAATAGATTGATAACCTATCGTATTATTATTTATATGGGTTATAAAATCATTAAGCTTTTTGAGTGATTCTATATTGGGCTGTTGTAATCTCGTTTCTATATCTTCTGGAATATATTCACAAAAATCAGCATTTATTTTTTTACATATATAATATGGATATGAATATTCATCTACAGACTCACGATTATAAAGATTTGAAAGTCGTATATTCTCTATATTTTGTAATATTTGTGGATCAATATTTTCGTTTTGTTTATTATAGAGTTTATAAACATCTGGATGACGTTGAGATAAAGAGTCATCATGAAAGAGTAAAAAAAGATAATAGTGCATATTTTGTTCGTCTGGAATTTCTTCCCTGTTGTCTGCTTCATAAAAAAAAGTTTTATCATAATCTCTATGAAAATCTGGTAAAGAAGAAATAAAAACACCCAAAGCAATAACGAAAAGAATTAAGATACATCAGTAATATTTTAAATATTTGAAAAACTTAAAGGCTAAAAAATATAATCAGAATAAACTCATAAAAAATAAAAGTATCGGTGCAAAACTATATCACAATATCACTTCTAAATAATACTCTAAATTTATATGAGATAAAAATTCCTTTTGTGCAATACCTGGATCCATATACATTGACATAGCATTGACTATAAAAATAGCTGTAACAATACAAACAATAAACACAAATGTAAATAATAAATAGATTAAAAAATATTTTAAAATCCTCAGTAATGTCATATATAAAAAAATAATAATTTATAAAAATTATTATTATAGTAACGAAAAAAAAATACGAATCAATATTATTTGAATATCTTTTTTATTTGTTTAAAATAAG
>CBFHLZ010000216.1:0-1544 GCA_965656795.1 Patescibacteria group bacterium | reverse complement strand
TCCATTTCTCATTTTGAAAATTTTCTCAATTGAGGATTTTCATTTTCAATTCTCTCCATTTGTTTTTCTATTTTTCTCAAAATATATTTAAAGTTTTTTTCATCTATTTCATTGTAGAAAAATAAAGATTTTAAATATTGTTTTTCGATTCCAAGTGCATGGAGTGAAATAGCCCTTCTAATGAGTGTATCAGCTTCAGCTTTACTATCTTTGAGAATCTCTTTCATAGTTGCTACAGCTGAATTTAAACGATGTGTGTAAGTACTTTTAAGTTCATCGTATTCATTTTGAGTAAGATATGCTTTTTTATATGAAGTATTGAGTTTTTGAAGGATTTTGAAATTTGCTAAAATTTTCCCTTCTTCGTGTTCAAAACTTTCGAGCTTATGGAGTTTATCAACTCACATTTTTCTCATCATCAAAGAAATAGTGGGTGCTTTTACAAATAATGTAAACATTATATTTGTAATAGTTAAAATCAGCAGAAATTCTTTTATATGAAATGGATAGTCCCAACCTACTGATTGTTCAAAAGCGAGCATTTTTTCAAAATCAGCATCACCTTGACCAGGAATCATCAGTACCATCATAAGAGCAAGTGCTCATCTTAAACTTCCCCAAGAAAGTAAATGTTGCCAACTCTTTGGGATTTGCTCGTCTTCCATTTTAAATCCGTTGACAATACCAATTGGCAAGTACACACTAATTGCTCTGGCAATCATCACAACTGGAATTGCTACCAGCATCATAGGAATCATATTTATAAGTGTTTGATCAATCGAAGAAAGTATCAAACCAAGTAAAATAAATACAATTGAATTTGATACAAATGCAAAGAATTCCCAAAATTTTTGCATATGAGCTTCTACTCTCGGTGTGATTTTATATCTTCCATAATTTCAAATAATAATACTGGCAACTACCGTAGCAATTACTCCAGAGATTGGTAAAAATTCAAAATGATGAGTCATAAGCTCAGCAAGTATAAAAGTGAAATGAGCTAAAAGCATCGTTAAAACAATTTCTACTTCTTCATTGTTTTTTATTTTTCCAATAATTTTTGAGAAAAACACTCAAGTAAATACTCAAAATAGTATCCCTCAAAATAACATACTCAGAAATTTCCAAGCTCATAAAATATATGTTTCTCCTGTAACTATTCATCATTCTAAAATAACTCATAGGATTACCAAGAAAACAGCTACAGCTGTCCCATCATTAAATAAACTTTCTCATTCAAAAATAAGTGCCAATTTCCTTGGGGCTCAAATACTTTTAAATATAGATAGTACCGCAACCGGATCAGTTGCAGAAATCAGTACTCAAAAGAGTAAACAAATGATAAATGGTATTTCTAAACCAACAAGTGGAAATACAAAAAATAATCACCCAGCAATGATAATGGCTGATATTAACAGACCAAAAATAGCCAGAGAAGTTATAGATTTCCAGCTTTTCATCAGATGCCTATAATTTATATTATAGGCTGATTCAAAAAGTAAAACCGGTAAAAATACAAAAAATAAAATCCCAGGAGTGAGTTG
>CBFHLZ010000215.1:779-1563 GCA_965656795.1 Patescibacteria group bacterium | reverse complement strand
AATCATGCCTATCATCGCAGTAGCGGTAAATAATACCGGCTCAGGAGCCCCTGCTATGGTGCGTTCACCAAATTGATTGAGTAACCAAAATCCAGGCATAATACCAATCACTGTTAATGGAATGGCCGACATAATAATCAGCGACAAGCTAACAGATTGAGTTTGAATGCGTAAAATAATAAATATAGCACTGAGCGCAAAGGCAAAAGCAATGCCCATATCCCTGAACACATCAATGGTGATACGCCACTCACCTTCACCACTAAAGTTAACATCAGTTCCTTGCGGTAATTGCCATGGCGCGGTTCCGCCATTATTAAAAAAGTGACGACCTACCCACGATGTTTTAACAAACTCATCGCTTGATGCATTCAAATCAGCATTCACATCAGCAATCACTTCAGCCGGTGTGCGTCCATTAAGCTCAGCCATAACATAAATCACGTCGCGCTGATCTTTACGAACAATCGTTTTAGCAACCTGATGTTGTGTAAATTCACCGAGTTCTGAAAGCGATACTAACGGCCTTGGCGCACTGCTTAAACCAAACTCGTTACTGGTTTTAGCTAAATCCCTATCCCCTCTTACTTGCAGCGCAAGTAATTGTGAAAGCTGATTACGCTCGCTATAAGGCAATTGTAATTGTATTGGGACCGGCTGCGTTTCATCGCTTACATGCAACACACCAACCTGTTGTCCCTGCGAAGCAATACTGAGTGTTTGCGCAATATTTTTGGTAGCAACAGCACTGAGCGCTGCTTTGGTTTTATCCGTAATAAAGCGC
>CBFHLZ010000215.1:0-769 GCA_965656795.1 Patescibacteria group bacterium | reverse complement strand
AACAACATGAGGCTCTTGGCGTAAACGTGCAGCAACATTTTGAGCAGCCTGCCTATGGGTATGCTTATCAACAAAGGGATCACGATACACTTCAGCAACTAAAGTACTCAACACCGGTGGCCCAGGTGGTACCTCGACCACTTTAATAACAATGCCATTTTTTGCTAAAGGAGCAAGTTGTTCGCGTAGCCGCATAACCACCCCATGAGATTGATGATCTCGTGCTGATTTATCCACCAGCAATACTCTGAGCTCTGCTAAGTTAGCAGCTTCACGGCGATAATAACCACGCACCATGCCATTAAAATCCATGCTGGAGGGCTGCCCAATATATGCGGCTATTTCACTTACTTCATTTAACTGCCACGTGAGGGTTTGAATTTGCTTAGTAAAAGCAGCTGTGCTCTCTAGATTAGTACCCTCTGGCATATCTATAAGTACTTGCAGCTCATTTTTGTTATCAAAGGGCAGGAGTTTTAATGGTACCAAGCGCATCACGGGTAAAATGGCACTAATAATAAACAATCCTAACGTTATCCATAGCACCCATTTAGCTCTCCCTTTAGAGGCAAGTAGTGGACTAAGTAATCTTTGGTATAAACCCGCTTTAGGCTCAAGCTCAGGTTGTTCTAGGGTGTTTGGTTTAAGCAATTTCATTGCCAACCATGGGGTGACAAAAAAAGCTACCAAAGTAGACACCATCACACTAATGGGCACGTTAAACGCCATGGGTGCCATGTATGGCCCCATCATGCCGGTAATAAACGCC
>CBFHLZ010000214.1:0-1605 GCA_965656795.1 Patescibacteria group bacterium | reverse complement strand
CTGTACGACAAAGAGATGCGCGTTGCGATGACTCTAACTGGCGCTAAGACAATCAAAGACTTAACGCGTGAATCTTTGGTGGGGCTAGATTAAACCGCCACGATTCTGATTTAGATTCGGGTTCAGATTCAGGTTCAGACTCATGCTTTGGTCGACTTAGACTGAAGTTCAATCGGTGTCACAGCAATTCCACTGCCGTTGTGACACCGTTTAAGCACTGGAAAATAATCAATAAAAAGCTAGGGCGTGTTGATCTTTCGAGCTGATTTTTGCAGCGAGTTGCTGGGTATTTATACAAGGCAGAGGCGCCGATGTGTAGCTAGCCTACATGAGAAGCCGATAACGTAGTAGAAATGGCCAGCAAACGCTGCCTGAAGGGTTCAGCTAAAAGCGTTTTACTCTTTGTTGAGGGGGATTGGCTTAGAGTGACTAGGCTATTTCCCCCTCGCCGCGATTAAAACGCTTTTATCTTGAACAAAATTTAACCACGAAAGGTCAACACGCCCTGATCAGTGCCAAATAAGAAGCACAAGGAAGCAAAGATGGAGACAACTACATCCCATGAGCGAGTAGTAGACGCACAAGCTTATCAGCAGCTTGAAGCAATACTGGCTCAAAAAATAGAAACAGAACGCATTGTCACTCAAGAGGCAAAGCGCTTGGCTTACGGCACCGATGCGAGTTTCTATCGCTTGGTGCCGAAAATGGTTCTAAGGCTCAAAAACTTAGACGAAGTCATATTCACCATTCAAAGTTGTCGCGAACTCGGTATTCATTTTACCTTTCGCGCCGCTGGCACCAGTCTTTCAGGACAAGCGGTTTCAGACTCGGTACTCATCACTCTAACCGACGACTGGCGCGGCCATGAGATTGTCGATAACGGCAATCAGATCATTCTTCAGCCCGGTGTGATTGGCGCTGATGCCAATAAATATCTTGCCCCTTTCCAACGTAAAATCGGCCCAGATCCAGCTTCGATCAACACCTGTAAAATCGGCGGTATTGCCGCGAATAACGCCAGTGGCATGTGTTGTGGTACTGCGCAAAACTCCTATCGCACCGTCGAAAGCATGAAAGTCGTGTTGAGCGATGGCACCCTGCTCGATACCGCAGATAATGCTAGCGTTGAAGCGTTCAAGCAATCACACAAAACGCTGTTTGATGGCATTGTTGAACTTCACCGCCAAACCAGCTCGAATCAAGAACTCGCAGACAGAATCCGCCATAAGTACCGCCTCAAAAATACCACTGGCTACGCCCTGAATGCCTTGGTCGATTACCACGACCCAATCGAAATCATCAAACACCTGATGATCGGCTCTGAAGGCACGCTAGGCTTCATCGCCGAGATCACCTACAACACGGTTATTGAACACCCGAATAAAGCCTCTGCGCTGTTGGTATTTGCCGACATCGAACAGGCAAGTAAAGCCGTGACTACGTTGTCCAAAACTCCGGTTGCAGCCGTGGAATTAATGGACGGCAGAGCACTCCGTTCAGTGGCTGATAAGCCGGGTATGCCTGCCTTTATGTCGAGCCTAAACTTAGAAGCGGCGGCTATTTTGGTGGAGTCACACGCCAGCTCCCAGCCGGACTTAGATTTAC
>CBFHLZ010000213.1:0-1637 GCA_965656795.1 Patescibacteria group bacterium | reverse complement strand
CCTCTTTTGCTCCATGATACCAGATTTTATCTGCGAATTTCCTGTTGTATAAAAATTCCCATTTTTCATTTTCAAATCTAAAATTAAATCAATACTTTGATAATTCTAGAAATTTAGGAGATAGATTATCTATGTCTTTAATATGTACCTTGCAGTTTTTATCAAATAACCTGTCGTGTACTAATCAAATCATGAACTCATCTCTATCTACTATTATATGTCACCAAGTTGGAGCAGAATTAAAATCAAATTCATAATCTGCAGGAATATCTATATATTCGTTTTTATTATTGTAGTCTATGTAGTAACGAATAGGAAAATTTGTTTTATATAGTTTACGGTCTAAGTAATCTATATATTTTCCTCTGTTTCTTACTACATCTGAGTATTTATGGAACATAATAAAAAAGTTATTTATAAAAGTCTGTATTTAAAACTCCCATCGCCTTGTGGTCAGTATCAGTTTGTTTTCATAATCTATTTATTAAGAATATTTTTAATCTCATTTAGTTTATTTTTACTTTCAATAATCCAAGGGTGTTCTAATATTTCTGGATTAGTTTCAGCTAGTAAATCAACTACAATATCTAATGTTCAAGCAGTAAGGTTTAATTGGTCAGATATTGAAGCTATTTGACCAATCTGTTCTGCTTTTTCTTTTTTAATCATTTCAGCTTGTTGTAGTTTTTGAACTTCTATCCAAGCTATTTCTATTTCTTCTTGTGTTGGTTGTTCTATTTCTTTATTGTGCCATTTTATATATGGTCATTTACCATCATCAAATACCTCAAAATCTTCCATAGTAAGATTTGGGTATATATATAATATACTTTCAGTTACTCACATATATTAATTAGTTATGAATTAAGTTTATATCAATGGAAGTATGTAGCATCCACTCATGCTAGGATAGTTCAAGCATTTGAGGTTCAACTTACTTTTAATTGAACAGTATCTCATGCCTCTAAAGGTATTACTTTTTCAACTGCTAGAGATGTATTTTGTTGGTCAATAGGAACATGTTTAGCATTCGCCTTAATAACTCAATTCACATATAATCTAAGATAAACTATTTTTCAAGTATCAGCTCAATAAAATGATATTTGTCATCAAAAATAATAATTTCATGCAGTTGCAGCTGTAAAAGTATCATTACTACTGTTAAATCTATTTCACTGATTAATATCTACTGTTCAAAAATTGATTGTAACAATGGATGTTGTGATATATAAAATACTATTAGACCATGTAGAAAAAACATTTTCAATTCATCATCCTCATCAAGCATTATCATCAACATACTTTTTAGTCGCAGTTTGAAAATCTGTTGTAGGAGTTGGAACTATTGGAGAAGAAGAAAATGTTTTTACTCCTGATATTGTTTCGTCACCAGTAGTTCAGACTTTTCAATCTAGTTCTGTTTTTCTTACCAAATCTGTCCCTTTTGTAGGAACTCCGTTAGCCTGAATTGTAGCAGTAGTTGTGCCTCAAGTGTCTTTAATTTCTAGTACATCATCTGCGTCAGTTTCACCACCTTGTAATTGAAAACTTCAATTGTCTGTAATTATTTGTGGTTGAGGAGAAACATTATAACTAGCTTGTAGTGTTGGTATAAATGATGTTCCACCAAAATTTCC
>CBFHLZ010000212.1:0-1643 GCA_965656795.1 Patescibacteria group bacterium | reverse complement strand
TGTGGGTCACCCGGCGCAAAGTCACTTTTTGCCGATACGGCCCAAGCACAATAACCACCATATTGAGGGGCATATTTTTCAGGATTATTAACAAATAAAGTCAGATTCTTTTCAGAAGAGAAATACCAGTCCGCCCCTTTGTACTCAGTGTTGAATTTTTTACTGCCTTCAACGGGCTTCCCGGAAGTGAAATACGCGACGGTGTCGTAGCCATCGAGCGCCTTGCTGCTAAAGAATCCGGTGTAGATTTCATCGGCGGCAAATACGTAAGGGCTAACAAGTAGCAGAACCATGGTTAATAGTTTTCTCATGATGGGCTCCATCTATAGATTGATTGCGGGTGATAAATCAAAGTTAAAGCGTTGCTGATTTATCTGGCATGGTTTAATGGGCTCGCATGGCGAGCCGGGTGTATAAAACATAGAGGCTTGGCCATGCAGATTACGTAAGTGTGTAAAGCTCACGGTATGTGCGTCTTCGCGATGCATACAGGTCGCTAAATGAGGTTGTTCGTTGTGATGGTGAGAGTGAAACTGCAGTAAGTTCTGTTGATTCTTGCCTGTTGCCATAAGTTGGTCGTACTTTGCTTGTCGGTAGGTTTGCACTCGCTCTAAATCAACACCAGATGAGAAGAGTGGAGAATCGGTTTCGACTATTTTTTGTTGAATGCCATCCCACATGTAGGCGATAACCAAACCATGGTGTTGAGTTAAGTTCGGCGCGAAAGCCAGTAGGGTAAACGGGGCAAAGGAATGCAGATCGAGCTTATGAAATGCATCAGAGAGCTGACTGATATGACGACTCGATGATAGGTTCTTAAGTAACAAACCACGGCTGACCAAAGGGCCATCAGGTACAATGCCTTGATAGTTATTGAGTAGACAAAGCGAAAGCCCGAACTCATTAATACTTATCCAACTACCACCGCCACTTGGGTCGAGTGGCATGATGATATCGACACCGTTAACTCGATATTGTTTGGGCGGCATCGCCAGTGCTCGCGTCTTTTGTTCATCACGATTAAAAAAGACCTGATAGCCATTTTCTTCAAGTAGCCAAGATACTGAACACATGGTTATTGCTCCCTCAGATAACTACTGGTGGCTGGGGCATAACCAAAAGTGTTGCAGGTTTCCATGTCTAGGAAGCTGGTGATCACCTTGATCATCGCGTAATGATGATTGGCATGCAGCGCGGCAAAGGTGATCTCTCTTTCTAGCGTAGAAGGCAGGCTTGCAAACACCTGAGTATCCATCGAAACCTCGGTTTGGATCATGATGGGCGCTTCGAGATCGTTGTGGTCTAGTCGCTCAAGCCAGTTGATCACATAGCGGATCTCTTTGACTGCAATTGAGCGGTTGTATTCGACTGGATGGCCACGACGACGGGTATTGTAATCAACGGTCGCGTTCTCTTTTAAAATCAGAGCATGAAAAAGATCGAGCGTATGACGAGTATGCTCACCAATAGAGCTTGTGACGTGCGGCTTCGCTCGTGTCAGATAGTCACTGTCAGATATCGCTAACAAAAACTCTAAACCCTGATTCAATATCTCTGTCGCTCCCTTGATACTGGGAGAGGCAGAAGTGAGGGCGATTGGTTGGGCTATCGGGTTCATTCATGATCCTCGTACAAAGTTAGTC
>CBFHLZ010000211.1:0-1687 GCA_965656795.1 Patescibacteria group bacterium | reverse complement strand
ACAAGTAAATAAAATTACTTCTAGATTGTTTTCTTGTGCTTTTTTTGCAAAAATAGGTGCATGTTTTTCTCCAGAAGCAGAAACAATAATCACTCAATCAACATCTTTTAAAATTTGTGAATCAAAATTTGTCTCATCACAAAACACACAATCTATATCTCAAAAAATAATTTCTGCCGTTACAATAGCATTTCCACTTCCAGCAATCAACGGACGTTTAAATCTCGATAAATCTAGGGTATTAATTTCGTTTATTGAAAATAATTCTAATGCAGCTAAAACACACTCATCAAGTGGAATTACATTATCCTGAGTAAAGTTTTTTGTTTTTTCTAAATATTTCATAAATAATTATTTATTAATAATATTTTTTTATTTTTCTAATTTTTCATCTATAAATTGTAATAATTTTTCCTTGAATACTTTTTTATCAAATTTTTCAGCATGATTTCTGATTACTTGAGAATCAAAAGTAAGTGTTTCAAATTTTTCTATCGTTGCATTTAAAGATGCTACGGTTTGTTCTTCAAAAAATATTCATGTTTTTCAATCAACTACTGTTTCTAAAGCTCATCATTTCCCATAGGCAATTACGGGAGTTCATGAAGCCATTGCTTCAAGTGGAACTAATCAAAAATCTTCTTCAGGTGGAAATAAAAATGCTTTTGCTTGGGAAAAATATTTTTGTATTTCTACTCTATTAGCATCAAATTTCCACTCAATATTTTCGTTAGATTTTTCCTTTAATTCTTTATATAATTTATTATTTGTGTTTGTGGCAATAATAAGTTTTTTTCCATTTTTATTAAACGCATCCACTAATAAATCAAATTTTTTATACGGAATACATCTTCAAATATAAAAATAATAATCTGATTTTTTTTCTGAGATTTTAAAATTTGAAGTATCTATACACGGATGAATCACATCAGCTTCTCTTTTATAATATTTTTCGATTCTAGCAGCTGAATTATAAGAATTTGCAATAAAATAATCTGGTCTTTGCGCTGCGAAAAAATCCCATTGTCTGAGAGAATGAATTTTTTTTGGGGCTAGTTTTTTTCAAATCCAATTTAAAATACCTCAAAATTCCATCATTTTAAGATATTCATGATAGTGTGACCAAAAATATCTCGTTGGAGTATGACAATAACAAATTTGGAGTGTTTCTGGTTTTGTTATAACTCATTTACTCTCAGCACTCGTCGAAGAAATAACAATATCATACTCAGATAAATCAAAACCTTCAAAAGATAGTGGCCTTAATCCTAAAGCTAATTTATGGGATTTATTTAAAATAGGAATTTTTTGAATAAAACTCGTCGTTATTTTTCTTCATGAAAATAATGTATTTTTTTGTTGCCAGAAAACTGATGTAAAAATATCTGCATTTGGAAATATTTCTAATAATTGTTCTAAAACCACTTCTGCTCCTCACCAATCTTTGATCCAATCACAGACAATTGCTATTTTTTTATTTTGAATTTTTTGAGACATTTTTATACGAAAAAAAATATTTTCCCTCATTGTAATGAGAAAAAATATTTTTCCAATAAATAATTATGTAGATATCGCTTTGTACATTGCATTATATAATGCTTCTTTACTATACACATCGGTAACTATTTTATCACCTTTAAGTTCTTTATCGTATAAATTCGTAAAATCTAGTTGTTCTTTTTTCATA
>CBFHLZ010000210.1:0-1688 GCA_965656795.1 Patescibacteria group bacterium | reverse complement strand
AAATATTTTGTTTATTATATTTCAAAGAAAAATTTTCACAAATAAAAAACCGCGCATTGCGCGGTTTTTGTTTCTAATTGCTATTAATTAGAATTTGCTACATCAAACTCAATCAAATTGTTTACACTTGATGAGTTAGATTCAAAGTTATATAACACTTCAACTTTTCCAGGACTTGCGAAAGAATAGAAGTTCCATTCAAGAACATTACTTCCTTTTTCTGCCAAGTAGTCAACAGAAATAGCTGATTTTGGCATAGAAAAATCTTGCTCGATTAAGTCATCATGTTGCGCTGAACTTACATTAAGCATCATAGATGAATCGGTTTGAATATTGATATTATTAAAACGAGTATCTTGATTACAGTATTTTTTAACGGCAACATTTCCTACAGTATTTACATTTGGAAACATACCTAACAATTCCCATGAATACAAACATGTAGAAGTATTTATATTACCATTTTCATCTTTATACTCACGAGGATATAAACTTGCGAGTGTTGAACTAAGTTTTTCTCCATCTTCAAGTGAATCATATTCTTCGTGTAGTTGAGTTACTCTTTGAGGAGTAACGTCTTGTGGAAATAAGCGTAGTGAAATTTCTGATTGGTCTTCACGTTTTACAAATACATTAGAGTCACTTAATGTATCGCCATTAACGGTCGAGCTCACAGAGATTCTGTACACCCATGGTGTTGTGTCTGCATAAAACGCTAAGCGTTGAGACTCTACTACAGAAATATTTTTAGCATTAGATATTGTTCCTGAATTAACAACCACGAATTCTTCATTTGTCATATCCCACTTCTCAAAAGAGTATGTAAGACTTTCTAAATAAACACGCGGGAGTTTCGTTTCAATACCTGGGCCAAACTGTACTATTTCTTTTGTAGATTTTTCCTCATGTTCCAAATTAGTAGTAACATATGCTCCTCCATAAATAGTAGGAATAAATAATTCAATTCCAACATTTGTTAATCTATCAAATGATAATTCAAGCGTTTCTTTGATTTCTTGTTGATTTCCATTCACAGTTATGTAATCTACTATGTTAGAAGTAACATAAGCAGCTTTTTGAACTGAAATATTTTTATCAATAGAAAAAGTTAGATCTGCTTGCTTTGTATTTGGAAAGCTTGCTAAGTTATTTTCTAACTCATACACACCATCACTTGTTTCAATTTTCACTAAAACATTGTTATCAAGTGTTAAACCAATACCATCAAATGGAATATCTGAATACACACTACCAGTACAATTTCCTTCGCCACATTCAAGGCTTTGCAAATCAATAGTTACATTTGCTACAGGCTGGAGTACAACAATATCTACTGCTGTACTTTGCTCATACCAAGTATCACCTACTTTTACTTTATTCAAAGTAAAAGTATAGTTACCTGGCGCGTCTGTAACAAATGTGATTACAAGTTCTTTAGATTCATCAAAAGATGTCTCACCAGAATTATTTACCTCTTTACTATTTACTTTTACAATACCAGCTTCATAGCTTGCATCAATTGCGGAAATCGCTTGAGTAGAAGTAATTTTCATTATTTCTACTTCGTTTGAAATTTCACAATTATCACAAGTAGTAGAAGTTATCGTAATAGTAGGCTGCGTAGTAGTTGTAGTGTCACCTCCAGTAGAAGTATTTCCAGACGAATCTGAACCACCACCTCCACAAGC
>CBFHLZ010000209.1:0-1691 GCA_965656795.1 Patescibacteria group bacterium | reverse complement strand
AAACCTGAAATAAAAACAAGTTTTGAAGCTGGGACAAGAATGTGTTTAGTTGATCACAATGAAGATTTTCAAGCTCCAGATAATATTTGAGAACTAGATATTGCTTGGGTTATAGATCACCATAAAATAAATTTTAAAACTGCAGCTCCTCTAAACGCGAGAGTAGAACCTATTTGTTCAACGGCTTCAATTTTATATAAAATGTATAAAGAAGCTGGATTTGAAGTTACAAAAGAAATCGGAACAATGATGCTTGCATGTATTTTATCAGATTCGCTTTTATTTAGATCTGCTACAACTACAAAAGAAGATATTGTTTTAGCTGAAGAATTAAAAGAAATAACAGGAATAAATGATTTAGACGCATTTGCAATGCCGATGTTTAATGCAAAATCGGATTTAGGTGATATGGAAATTGAAAAAGTAATCAAATATGATTATAAAGAATTTGATTTCAATGGAACAAAAGCATGAATTTGAACGCTTGAAACAACAAATCCAAATTATGCACTTGGAAGAAAACAAGAAATTTTAGAAGGGCTTGAAAAAATCAAAAATAATGATAATTTAGACTTCATTTTGTTATCAATAGTAGACATTATTTGAGAAAAAAATACTTCAATCGTATTAGATTGAAATGATTCTCAAGTAGTAGAAAAAGTTTTTAATACAACGATTCAAGATAATCTAGCAGACCTAAAAAATAGACTTTCTAGAAAAAAGCAAGTTGTACCAAATTTAACTCAATATTTTGAAAATAAATAAAAAAAATATGACTAAATGTCATATTTTTTTATTTATTAATTTACTATATATTTTATAGCGTGTTAAAAAAATGTTCTACAAACCATATTTTTTTTCAAAAAAATTTTGATTTTCATTATAAAATGTTATACTTTATGTTACTAGTGCTATCAGGGTTATTTTAATTATTCGAAAATCGATATAATATGGAAACAAATAAACTCTATGTAGGTGGAATCCCTTGGGCATTAGAATGGCAAGATGTAAAAGATGCATTTAAAGTACATGGTGAAGTAAATCATGTTAAGATAATCAAAGACCGCGAGACATGAAGATCAAAAGGATACTGATTTGTAGAATTTGCTGAAGTTGAAGCTGCTGTAAAAGCAAGAAACGAAATGAATGGAGGTGAGTTACAATGAAGAACTTTAAAAGTAGAATTTGCAGTTGAAAAACCATCTGAGGAATCAAACTTAGTGACTATATAATGAAAAAAGAAAGATATTTTTATCTTTCTTTTTTTGTGATTATTGTTAAAATTAAATTGTCTTAAGTTTTTCTTAAGATAAAGAAATATATTTCTTATACTTATACTCTTACATATTTTTTATGAAAATATTATCTATATTATTTTTAGTAGCATTACTTGCTTCTTGTGGAGTAAATACTACTCCAGAACAAACTCAACCAGTAGTTGAAGATCAAGCAAATGAAATGGAAAATAATATGTCAGAATTTGACAATGAAGATCTCGATGAAGACAAAATGGAAACAATTGAATATTCATATACAAATCCAGCTCAAGAAGTAAATATGGTTATTGATTACTCTCTTGATAGTGAAGATAAAATTGAATCTATCAACGTTTCTGCTACAAACTGGGATAAACTTGGTGATTTTGATGCTGCTGTTAAATCAAATGTAATTGGTTTAACATTAGAAGAAGC
>CBFHLZ010000208.1:0-1706 GCA_965656795.1 Patescibacteria group bacterium | reverse complement strand
CTTTATTTTTTCAAAATAATTTGTTGAACATGTTTTTGTTTGAGAATAATTTATAAAAAATAATCGTATAATAATATAAAAGAAATTCTTTTAAATATATTATTGCTGCGATTTTTTAGGTAAAAAATATATCCGATTTTTTATTTTTATCAACTTTTTTATTTACTGAAATTTTCACCACAAAAAAGACCTTCAAATAGAGAAAAGTCCACTATTTAAAAGTCTTAAATATTTGAGGAGGATAAATATAAGGAAATTCAATAATTTGTTAAATTTGAGATATGAATAATTTGTAGTATTGTCAGGTATTACTTAATATATTTGTTTTTTGACTATTGGATAATGTATATCCATACTTTACCATACATGACCCATCGAAATCTTTATCTTCAAGGTATCTATTCTTTCATAGTGTATATCTAATGTAATTTTGAATAAATTCTGAATCTATATATTTAATTTTTTTTAACATATTCGGTGTAATAGAAAGAAAAATATGTTTTTCAAAATCTCAATATATGGTTTCATATGAACCTATATTATATTCACCATCTATAAATCTAAGTGAAAATTTTATATATTTATCGAATAAATCTGATATAATCGAAACTATATATAGTTCAATAATTCAATGTGAAAAGATAAAGACATTATCTTTATCTCATCATATCTTTATATTAAGTTTTTGTATTATACTTATTTCAGACTGTGTATCTCAGTTAAAGTATTTTGTATCTTGTTCTAAAACTATAATTTTGTCTCGAGAATAATATTTTTGATGATAATTTTGTATTTCATCATATATTTTTCTTCAAGTTTTTGCATATTTAAAGTTTTTTCAATACAAATTTTGTCATATTTTTTGAATCAATTTTTGGTTATAATTATTGTTTTCACATTCTTTTTTTAGTACTTGATGTTCATATTTAATAAGTGATTTTGAAATTTTTTTTGTGATTTGTTGAAGAAATATTTCTAAATCATCTGCATTATTACTATCTAAAATATAATAAGTATAATAAGTTGATGTTCATTCAGTAATAATTTCTGATTGAAAAAAATTCTTTATTTCTACTTTTCCAAATGCACAATGCTCTATAATATGAGCTACATAATTTGAATTATTTTGAACAGGAGTCCCAATATATATATGAAACATAATTATATAGTTATGTATATTAAATAGAGTATATAGTATTTATTTTTTATATCAAGAAAGGCTTCTTTTTAAAAGAAGCCTTGATTTTGTGGAAATCGTATTAACGCTTTCCACCATTGTTACCACCCCGACCAGAGCCTTTTCCTCCACTCTTTTGAGTTTTTTGGGAATGATTTTCTTTTCCTTTTGAAGGATTAGAATTGCCTGGGCGATGGTTGTTATGTTTAGCCATGATATACACCATTTTTTTGTCTTTGCAATATTGCAATATTAATATAATAAATAAAGTCAATTAAATAATGATATTGCATTGTAGATAATTGTAATACATATTTAATTATGTGCAAGAAAAATATAAATCATATATTGAAATAAGAGGTTATAGAAAAACTTGAAAAGAAGCAAAAAAAAATTTAGTTAATATAAAATTAAATTGAGAACTAAGTGAAGGCTTTAAATTTAAGATCCAAAAGTTGTTCGAACTTTTTATAGACCATAAAAAAGACCTTCAAATAGAGGAAAGTCCACTACTTAAAAGTCTTAAATA
>CBFHLZ010000207.1:0-1718 GCA_965656795.1 Patescibacteria group bacterium | reverse complement strand
CAGAGGAGTTGGATGTGTCTCGTTCCCACGTATCACGCCAAGTGAGTAGCCTAGAAAAGCAGATGGGTGTGACACTGTTTATCCGCACCACTCGAACCTTAAGGCTGACTCACGCGGGGCAAGATCTGTATGCGAGATGTGAGCAAGCCCTCGATAACATAGATCAAGCCTTGATTGCTGCTATGGATGATGTCGAAGAGGTGCGTGGCGACATAAAAGTAAACTGTGTTGGTGGCTATCTTGGTGAGGTGATCATCGCGGATCTGGTCAATGAGTTTATGCAGCTCTACCCAGACATCAGCATCAGTCTTGATTTCAGTAGTAACCGAGTTGACTTGATTGAAGACGCGTTTGATATCGCTTTTCGCATGGGAAGCATAGAAGACGCGGGCTTTATCGCTAGAAAGCTATTGGATATTGAAATGGGAACGCTCGCGAGCCCAGAGTATTTCGCTCGCAAAGGAAAGCCAAACCACCCTAAAGATCTGATCCATCATGACTGCTTAACGGGGTCAGTACGTAAGTGGAGTTTTCAAGCGTTGGACGACACCAAGAAAACGGTTGACGTGCATGTGACGGGCAGGTTGCAATGCAAAAATGGCCGAGTGTTGGTGCAGGGCGCGAAGTCGGGCAACGGAATTATTCGTGTGCCAACCATCTATTGCTTACAAGAACTGAACGAAGGGCAACTGTTGCAGGTGTTTGAAGAATGGGTGGTGCCTAAAGTGGACTTTTCAGCGATCTACCATCGAGACCGCTATCAACCGAGCCGAATCCGAACCTTCATTGATTTTGTAAAAGACCGTTTTGAGCAAATGCCAGTCAGCTGAGACTCGCTTGCAAAAAATCGCGGTCGCTTGGTGAGCATTTTTGGCATTGAATGACATGAGTAAGTATTTACTTACTCTGCTGCTTCTATCATTTTTAACTTAGAATAAAGATCAAACCCAATAACACCAGACAAGAGTAAGGCCGCTATGATGTTGAATATGGATTTTGCAAAGAGATTGGTGATTGATACCGCATTACTGGATTGGATTGCAAGCCCTGCTAAAGGTGTTTGGCGTAAGCCGTTAGAAAGAGAAGAGAAAGAGTCGGGCCACACGACCAGCGTGGTGAAGTACGATTCTGAATCTTCGTTTTCTGAGCACCCACACCCGCAAGGCGAAGAGATCTTCGTATTAGAGGGTGTGTTCTCAGATGAAACGGGTGATTTCCCTGCCGGTACTTATATCCGTAATCCGCCGGGCAGCGCGCATTCTCCATCAAGCAAAAATGGCTGCACGATCTTGGTTAAACTCAACCAATTTGATGCGAAAGACTTAACTCAAGTTCGCATCAATACTTTAGATGCAGAGTGGCTTCCGGGGATTGGTGGTTTACAAGTGATGCCACTGCATGAGTTCGAACACGAGCATGTCGCATTAGTGAAGTGGCCGGTTGGCGAACGTTTTCAGCCACATCGTCACTTTGGTGGTGAAGAGATCTTCGTTTTGTCTGGCACCTTTAAAGATGAACACGGTGAGTACCCGAAACACACCTGGATGCGTAGCCCTCATATGAGCGAGCATTTCCCTTATGTGGAAGAAGAGACGGTTATCCTAGTGAAAACAGGGCACTTGCCATTGGATTAAAAGAATTCTCAATATAAAAAAGAGAAAGCCGCATTGTTTTGAACAAGCGGCTTTTTTAGTTTTTATATATGAAATAACTAGTAC
>CBFHLZ010000206.1:0-1739 GCA_965656795.1 Patescibacteria group bacterium | reverse complement strand
AGTAAAAACTCTGACATAATCTTCCCTATTTGTTTTTTAGGAAAATTCACCACGGCAGTTATTTGTTTTCCGAGTAAATCTTCTATTTTATATAAATCAGTGACTTGAGCACTGGTTTTTTTTATTCAAATTTTTTCTCAAAAATCAACTGTAATAATATATGCTGGATTTCTGGCTTCTGGATAATTATCAACCGAAATAATTGTTCAAGATCTTAACTCAACCATTTGAAATTCATCCCAAGTTAACTCTCACATAATTTAAATGTTTATAATTAAATTTTAGTAACCTTTTCTACTAATTCCTTAAAATCTCTTCCTGTTTTTTCCCAAGATTTTGGTAAGATACTACCTTCAGTCATACCAGGAATAGTATTAATTTCAAGGAAATATGCTTGATTGTCTTTGATAAGATAATCAATTCTACACATTCATTTTATTCAGAAATAATTATAAATTTTTAAAGTATTTTGTTCTAAAATATTTTTTAAATCTTCATCAATTTCTGGAAAAGTTTCTTTCATTTTAGCCTCTGACTCATATTTTGAATTATAATCAAAAAGTTCTCAATTATCTTGTTTTTCTACTTTCATGATAGGTAAAACTTCTCAATCTACAACAGGAACACTGTATTCATCTCAAACAATAAATTCTTGGATTAAAATTTCATCAGATAAATCTTTTCTCGTTTTTTCAAAACAGTCATAAAATTCTTGAGAATCATTTATTTTATATGTATGAAAAGAACTTCCACCATTATTTGGCTTCATAATAACTGAATATTTTTCTGGGAATTCTTGGTTATGTTGAGCAATATATTGAAATGGTATTTTAATTCATAATTGAAATACCAAAATATTTGTTTTTTCTTTATCTAAACAAAGCGCGTGAGTTTTATAATCAGAAAAACTATGTGGAATATCAAGAGTATTAAGCAGAGAAAAAACTTGTCAATCTTCACCATATTCACCGTGAAAAACTGGAATGGCTAAATCGTACTTATCTTTGTTATTTATAAATTTTTCAAGTTCGTCTGGGAGTAAATATTTATCGTACTGTTTTCATAAATTATCTTCAAAAAATTTGGCACTTTTTATAGCAATATCTCTTTCTAATCCAGGTCCACCCGTCAAAATAACAGTTTTTTTCATCATAATTTTTTTAAAGAATAATTGGATTATCACATAACTTATAACTGGAGTAAGTAATAAAACTCACAGTAAATAAAAATAAATATAACTTTTGAATCATAAAAAATATATAAAAAATATTTCTAATAATAGAAAAAATAAAATTATAAAATTATAAAAAAATAATTTATTTTTATGTTTTTTATCAACTGGGAAAATAATTTTTTTTCTTAATATTTTTCATAAAACAAAAATACTAGAAATAATTCAAAAATAAAATACTAAATTAAAAATAATTATTTCAAAGGGTTTCTGAATTAAAATTCCAAACGACATTATAAATAAAAATATTTCTATAATACTAAATAAGTGAAAAATATTTGAATTATCTCGAGAGAAAATAAATCATTTTTTATTTTCAAAAAATTTGAAGAAATAATTATATCTATACCAAATCGGTAAAATATATACGCTGATGAGTAATATGTTTTCGAACATAAAAATAATTACTAATTATAATATTTACTTATTTTACTGAAAAAATTAATTCAAACAAAAAGAAAAACCAGAAAATTCTGGTTTTTCTATAAAAAAATTAGTTTTGTAAATT
>CBFHLZ010000205.1:0-1757 GCA_965656795.1 Patescibacteria group bacterium | reverse complement strand
CTAATTCTCAAATATTATTTTGTTTTGTGTAAAATAATCCTGTACATTTGGGAGAATATTTAATCAGATATGAAAATATATTATATTTTACAATTTATTAAAAATAAATATATTTAATAATAATTAAAATATAATATTAAGTCATATATGAATATTATTTCAAAAATGATATTTTTCATTACAAGTTATTTTCCTTTATTTATTATATTTTTAATTATTGATTACAATAATGATAGTTCATGATATTTTAATAACACTTATTTAAGTTGGGCATTAATAATTATATTAATAATTTCAATTATTATATTATTAATCATAATTAATAAAGTTTTCAGTGAGATTATAAATTTCAACTGTCAGAATAAAATAAAAACTATACATAATAATAATAATGAAATACTAACTTACCTATTTACATATGCTATTCCTTTTATTTGAATTGAAACAGATAAAAAAATATTAGTAGTATTTGTATTACTAACTGTAACTTTCATAGTTTTCATAAAAAGTGATTTAATTAAATATAATATTTTACTCTTAATTCTTTGATTTGACATTGTAAAAATTGAAATAATAGATTGAAATGAAATATACTTAATTAAAAAATCTAATGTTATAATAAAATGAAATATCATAGAATATTGAAAAATAACACAAAATTTATATTTATTAAAATAAGATAACAATGGAAAATGCAATTATCAAAGCAGTATATTTAGTTAAAGCAAACCATAAACTACTCGAAATAAAAATAAATACAACTTTAAAGGATTTATTATGAGAATCATTTGAAAAATATTATATAGATAATGATAACTGAAATAAAGCTTTAAAGGATTTTTCAATTTTTTCAAAAGAAGATGCTGAAAATGATAATCAAAAAGATTATTATAAATCTCGTAGTGATATCCCTGGTTTTTGAGAAATAAAAACAAATATTTTAAATTGAAATGCTACCATAATCAATACTAATTCTTCATTTGATGAAATTCAATCATCAAATATTACTTCGTGGGCTATTCATATTGAAGTATTAGAAGGGATAAAAAAAAGAGATGTAATAGGAATGCAAAGTTTTGATAAAAGAACAATGTATGTATGAAGTAGTTTTTTGGAATCTAAACTTTCACTTGCTTTTACTAATTGAGAAAGAGTATTTAAAAAACTACAGTCTGATAAAATTTTAAATTTAAAAAAACATATTGATGTAATACATTTTTGTGATGAAGATAAAGTATTTATTTTTAATAAGCCTAAATATAATATTATATTTAATTTTTATGAAGAGTTTAAAAAAGCTTTACCTGGTGTTTTTACATTGACTTTTGAAAATAATTTAGATATTTTTTCATATGAAGAAAAAGAAATACCTGAATTAATATTAAGTATTCAAGAAAATTCAAATATTTTAAGGAAAGTATATATCACAATCCATACTAAACGATTAGAAAATTTTGATTTAGAAAAATTTAGATCTCATATCTCTGAACAAGGTATATGAGCAATTTGATTTGATACGTCATGAAAAATAGTATTAAAAAAGGCTGGTTTTTCAGAATTAATTGATGCAATAAATAGTAATTACTTTAGTTGATGGGATAATGTAAATTATGTAGCAAAACAGAAAAGAAAAAGATAAAAAAAAGAATATTTTCATATTCTTTTTTTATTTTTTCTTTTCAACTACATAAAGTAAAGCTGGAATATAAACCAGAATCATAAATACGTTGAGTATTAATCATCCTATAAATGCGATA
>CBFHLZ010000204.1:0-1765 GCA_965656795.1 Patescibacteria group bacterium | reverse complement strand
ATCATGAGTCCTTTTGTAAAATATTCAAAAAATCATTATGCTATTATCCCTAGCTGCGCTAGTTACCTAGAATTAATAGAAATAATTTCTTAAACAAAAGTATCTTATTGAAAAATGAAATTTTGCAAGTGAATATTTGTTTAATCAAAATACGAAATAAGAGTTGAAATTTTAGTATCACGAGATACACGTATTCTAGGGAGCTCAAAAGGGGTATTTTTTATATCATCAACCATCGAAATACCTCATTGAGTCGTAAATCAAAATGAATAATCACAAGATTTTGCAAGATTAATAGCATCCTGATTATATTTTCCAGCTGGATAAATAAGAGTATTTACTTTTTTTTCATTGAATTTTTCTAAATCTTTTTTACTTTGACAAATTTCTTGAGTAGCTGTTTTTTTGTCTAAAAATCTTAAATCTAGGTGGTTTTGAGTGTGTCAGATAATTTCAAAATTTTCATCATCACTGACTTTTTTTACTTCAGATTTTGTCATAAAATTTGCTTTTCTTGCATCTTTTGTAAATCAAGAAATAATTGATAAATGAAATTTTATGTTATGTTTTTTAGCAATTGGATACAAGTTTATGAAATTATCATCCCATCAGTCATCCGCAGTAAAAATAACTAAATTTTTATGAGGAAAACAATTATTATTTAAATAATTTTCTAAATCTGATAAAAAAATTATTTTTATTTTTTCTTGTGTTTCTATTTCTTGAAATTTTTTCATTTGTGCTACAAAATTTTCGGTAATTACAGCATTATTTATAAATCAAACATGAGGGTTATCCCAGTTTTGATTTCGTATAAAATGATACATATATGTATAAATTTTTACCTGACTTTCTTCTACACAAGAGCTTTTTGATCAATTTAGATTATTTCATTTGTCAGTGTTTATATTATTTTGTGTTTTTATGAGATTGTTGTCTAAATTATTAAGATTTATTTCATGCAATAAGTATTTAGAATCTTTCTTTTCTGCAAACTGAAGGAATCAATTCTCAGTAATTTGAAATAAATAAGGATTCATACAACAAGCCTTGTTTACAATATTATCGGTAGTAATATTTAATAATCTATTATCAAAATATATTTTATTTTCGTCTGCAATAAATCACATTTTGTTTTCATAAAAAAATATATTTTTTATTGAAGTAAAATTGTATTTTTCATTTAAATTTTCTCCATTTTCAAAAGTCATGGCTTGTATTTTTGCTTGAGAATTTCTATTATAAGTGATTTCTAAATAACTATTTTTTCACTTTTGGTAAAAACGTATATCTCAATGTTTATTATTTTTATATACTAATTCTTCATTAAAAAAATAATACATTTCATCTCATCTACTTGCTGTAATCCAAGTATTTCAGTTTATATCTCACACAACTTTATTATAAAGTAAACCATCTTTATATGGACACGACCATTTGTATTTAAAACCATTACAAGTGGGTCTATTTGGTTCGAGATATTCCATATCTGAGATAATTTCTGATGAATCAAAATCTGTATATTTTAATACTTCCGAAAAACTTACTTCAACATAATCACTTTCGTATATTTTATGATTTCATTGTTTATCTGCTATTTTTGTTATTTTAGTTTCTAAAATTGTATTTTCTGAGATGTTATTTTGATCTATTTGTATAGAATGTTCTTTTCAGCAACTTAATACTATAAAACAGAGTAATATTATTATTTTTTTCATAATTTTGACGAGCAATTAATAAAATATTTTGTGTAAATATATATAAA
>CBFHLZ010000203.1:0-1769 GCA_965656795.1 Patescibacteria group bacterium | reverse complement strand
AGAATATTTTGCGGTAGATAATTATAGTTTTTATGATTTTCTGCTGGAAGATATTTTTTTCCCTCTCCCTGATTTACAATATGTATATTTACATAAATCTTGAGCTTCTACTCAAATTTGCCAGAATTATGGTTGATATGAAGGCTTAAAAAAATTAGAATTTTCTGATTTTTCAAAAGAATGAAAAAAATATTTTATTTTTAAATATTTGATATTTTTTGCAATAATATTATTTGCTATTTTTTTATATAAAATTTTAAAACATTTCTCGAAAAAAAATATGTTTATACTTTTTTTCTTTGTGTTTTACCAAGCGATTTTATTTTTAATTTTGTTTATTACTTTATATTTATGATTTCTGTATATTTGAGGAAGTCTTGTATGAAAATATTTTTTATAAAATTAAAGAAGCTACTAAACGGTAGCTTCTTTTTGTGCTAGTAAAAATTTTTTAATAAAAACTTTTTCTGCGTGCCCAAAGAAATAAACATCTCCAAATTTCCCAAAATATTCTCTGAGGATTTGGTGAGTTTTATTTTGAGTTATACCTCCTGGAACTCCATGAATAGCATCAAAAATTTTTTTGTATTCAGTATTAAATTCACCAGGATTTTCTATTTTATGAGCATCTTGTACTTCTAAGATTTTCATAGTTTCACTGCGAAATCCAAGATGAAATAACCATACTAATACTTCATGTTGATTGGTTGTAAATGGTGTACTATAAATATGAGCTAC
The DNA here is from genome assembly GCA_965656795.1 of Patescibacteria group bacterium. Classification (GTDB taxonomy): domain Bacteria; phylum Patescibacteriota; class Gracilibacteria; order BD1-5; family UBA6164; genus CAJXJP01. The sequence continues at coordinate 1,031 of CBFHLZ010000203.1, read as the reverse complement.
GCTGGTCATATTTGCATCGCAGTAGTCACTTTCAAGCGACTTTTTGCAGTCAATACAATCAAAATATTTTTCAATTTCATTTGCTGACTCATCAGAAATATCTGATAATTCACGAACAATTTGAAAATTATTTTTACTCACATCTACGTAGACAACATTTTCTTGAAGCTGTGATAATTGACTTAATTGTTTCAAGATTTTCTGTCCAGAAAAACATGCTGTGATATTCATAAAATCACTCCAATATTTTTAACATTAGTATTATTATTACAATAAAAAATGAGTTAATGTCAAAATTAAATTATTTTTATGTATATTTATCTTATTTTTTCGCTTTAAAATCACTAAAGAAAAAAAGATTTGCATATTTTTAATTTTATTTTATAGTACTTCCACTTTTTTAGAATGCTCTATTTTTAGGAGGTCATTATGACTGAAATACAGCAAAATGAAATAAATGAAATAATCTTGACTTTGGTAGAAGCATTTTTCACTGATTATGAAAATAGAACTCTAGATTATGAATACAAAAACAAAGAATCTTTGATTTCATTGTATAATCAAAATTCAAATAATCCTAGCGTATTTAGTTTAACTGAATCGGGTAAATTTGATGATATTGTACTTAAAATCAAGATGAGTGTTTTATTAGAATATTCAGATATTTTTAAACTCAGTGGTTATGAAAATCATACACTTTGTTTTACTTTATCTGATATAGATGAAATTACAATTGTGAATGCAACTCTACGTGCTGAAATAGACGATGATGAGCTTTCAGATGCTACTATCATTCTTGATGAAAAATTATTTTGTTCAAGTAATATAGATATGCGTTATATAATAGTAGATTATTTTAATTTAGTAAATTCGGACTAAATTATGAATAATAAAAAATATTAAAAAAACTACCTTTATTGAGTGGTTTTTTTGTTTGGAAAAAATGGTCTTCAAATTATTTTTGTGTACAAAATTTCATTGTGGTGAATTGTGAATTCTAACACACTATATTGTAGTTTTTAACATAAAGT
>CBFHLZ010000202.1:0-1770 GCA_965656795.1 Patescibacteria group bacterium | reverse complement strand
TGTTTATCATCTAATACTTCACGAGACTCTATGATATCTAATCTGACTTTTATTTGTTCTATATCTTTGAGTTCAAGCGCTTCAAATCTTTCGTCTTTACTCAGAGCATACACAGTATTATCAATTAATTCTGAAACAACAGGACGTTTATTTCCATTTATACATCAGCTACTTCCAGCAACTTCACCATTTTTATAGAGTGTGATAAAAAGTGATTTTTTTTCTTCCATTAAAGAAGTGTCTTCGAGTTTTAAATCGCTCACATCAGGAGCTTTTTTATATTGTAGATAAAATTTTATAATTTGTTCAATAATGTCGAGCATAATATATTTTTATGAAATATTTATTAGATACTGTTTTTTAATTCTTCTTCACGTTGCGATTCTTTTTCTTCCATTTCTATTTGATAAAAAATATCTCAAAGTCCATCAGTATTTGTATAAATTGTGTAGTGAAAATAGATAAATTCAAATAAACTTTTTAATCATGTAATTAATAAGTTTATTAATGGAAGTAAGATTATTAAACTCATCATTTTAGCTGTTCCATCAGGAAATTTTTCAAAAATCCATAACCCAATTAAACTGGCAAAAAATACTCAAATAAAGCTTCCATACACTCCAATAAGTACGTGTCTATAATTATTGAGTATTTCTAAAATAATATTTACTCAAAATGTTACGGTAAAAGTATGAATGAGAAAAATATATAAAAGATAATCATAATTTTGCATCCCAACGACTAAATAAATAGGAGTCATGAGAAAGTACGTCAAAATACTAAAAAAAGCTATTTGACCAAAAATAATTATATTTCTTGTATATCTTTCTGGATTTATTTTATTGGCAATAAAATATGTAAAATAGAGCATTATACTGGTTCCTACAAATGTAACTACTGAAAAAATCATTGGGAAAAAAGCTCACTTTTTTACTCAAATTTCTCCCGCACTAAATGTCGCTCAAAAATCTACTATATTTGATAAAATAGCTGTAAATATTACTATAATTATACTTCAAACAAGTCAGGCAATGAAACTTCAAAATGCATTCATTCCAATATCTCAAGCAGTTATTTTTTGTGGTCAAAAATGAGTCATAAAAATATTTTAAAAATTATTTATTTTGAAAAAAACTATGATAAATAAATAGAAATGCTCAAAAAGTTATAGCAACATCAGCAAGATTAAATATAGCAAAATGTTGTACTCAAAAGAAATCTACTACTTTCCCATGAAATACTCTCTCAAAAGCATTTCCACAAGCTCAAGCTAAAATCAAACCAAAGCTGACATCTAGGAGTTTTGTATTTTTTGCCGTTTTTCTTTCTGATTTATAATAATAAAAAAGAGCAATAATCAAAACTATTGTAAGTATTTTTAATAAAAAGTAGGGAACTGGAATGGAAAAAGCAATTCCACTATTTTGCATAAATTCTAAATATACAAAATTTCCAATTAAAGGAATTTTTTGTGTCAAAAAACTACTGGCCAAAATTTTTGTAATTCAATCTAATAAAACAGTAACCACAAATGGAACATAAAAATACATATTTTATTATAAAATCCCGGGATTAAAATCAGAATAATAAGAGACAATCCCGGGATTGTAAAATTGTTTCTTATTTTAAAATTCAAGTAACAATCTGGTTTCTTTGGATTTTTCCAGAAGTGATTTCAAATGTTTTTTCATCAGCTTCTATATAATTTTGTGTCCAACCTTTCCATTTTGTATTTCACTTATCATCAATTTTAACAACTTCAATGAGAAC
>CBFHLZ010000201.1:0-1775 GCA_965656795.1 Patescibacteria group bacterium | reverse complement strand
AAACAAATAATTTTGATGTAAACCGGAAATTACAAGTTGAAGAAATTTGAGCAGATATTTTAAAAATAAACCCAAATCTTCTCGTATTTGTAAATGGAATCGAAAAAAATCATAAATGGTGATCAGATATAATGGATTGTGAACTTGATTTGAGTCAATCTTGGTGATGAAATATTAATCCAATAGATTGTTATCCAATTGATGAGAATAAAATTCCAGCTGAAAAAATGATTTTATCTCCTCATATTTACTGACCAAGTGTGTATCCAAGAGATTATTTTGAAGATGAAAATTTTCCTGAAAATATGAATCAAATCTGGGAAAAAACATTTTGAAAATATGCAGAAAAATATACATTAATTTTTGGTGAATTTGGTTGAAATTATCTAGCAGAAGATAAAATTTGGCAAGATGCTCTGATTTCTTATATGATTTCAAAAAGAATAGACAGCTTTTATTTTTGGTCTTGGAACCCAAATAGTACTGATACAAAATGACTCGTTTTAGATGATTGGAAAACACTCGAAACACCCAAATATAACAATTTATCACGTCTGTTTTTTCAAAATAGAAATATTGAAAAAACTCAAACAGTTGAAGAGCAAATAATTCCAGAAAATATGTCAGAAGATATTATTGATGGATGAAATATTTTAGAAGCACAGGAAAACCCTGAAGACTCAGAAATAAAAATACAACAAGATAATTGAGCAGAAAATACAACAAAAGAAACAACAGATAAAATAAAAAAAGAAGCAAAAGATACTTCTTCTTGAGGTGTGGCTAATAATGATAAAATTTCTGACTACTTTAAAGAAAAAAGTAAAAATAATACAGACGAACAAGCGAGTGAAGTATATATAGAAAATCAAGAAAAATCAGATTCATCTGTAGTAATTTCTCTTGAAGATAATGATGAAAAATCATTAACAATAGTTCAAAAAGAAGAAAAAAAATGGTGGGAAAAAATATTAGATTTTTTTAAAAAATTATTCGAAAATATAAAATTATTTTTTAATGAATAAAAATAATTTTTGACAAAAAATAGAAAAAAATCATAATAATAGTACGAATCATTTCAAAGGAGAAATACAATGTATTATCCTATGGTTTTAAATCCGAATCTTTCTCAAGAAAATTTATTTTTTCATTTAGAATTACAAGGATATGATAAAGAAGATTTATGTTTATTATTTCCAAATTGTTCGCATGAGCAAGAATTAAAAGTAACTAAAATTGATATAGTAGATTTCCCATTAGTATTTACTGCGTATGATAATAGTTTTCAATGTTCGAGCTTTGTTGAATTTGCAGGAATGTATTTACAAGAAGGTCAACTATATGGAGAACTTTATTTCATTAGTTGTGACAATTATCTTGCAATTATTTCTTTGCCAGAAAGTTCTATATCGCAGAATTGGTACGATATAAATCCCGCAGATATTTTTCTTGGTCATATATTTCAAGGAAATATTTATTTAGAATATTTTTGGGATAGATTTCCAGCAGAAACATTTAAAAAATTGGAGGAAGAAATTTGTTATTTACAACAAAATTTCGTAGACAAAACAGCTTAGTTTTTACTAGGTTGTTTTTTTTAATTTTAATTTTGACTATTTTTTGAATTAGTCTATTATTAAATTATAAAAGAGGAGGGATTTAATAAAAACATATAAAAGTGTTGTTTTTTTATAAGCTAAATTAATTCCAATGACTCTTGCACAAATTGACTATTTAGGGTGAATAGAACATAAAAATCATGAGGATCCAGAATA
>CBFHLZ010000200.1:0-1785 GCA_965656795.1 Patescibacteria group bacterium | reverse complement strand
AGAGGAGGTGACAGAAGAAGTGGTGGTTCTAGATACTAGAAACTACACTGAAAAATCATACTTTTCAAAATAAAAAAGAAAGTTTTTAAAAAACTTTCTTTTTTATTGGCCAATTTTTTTGATTCAAAAATTAATATCTCAAATAATTTTTTCTTCATAAAATGCTGACCTATGTAAAAAATATTGGAATAAATTAGGTTTATTTAATAACTCAAAGTTATTTTTTGTATAATATTTTTTTAAATAATTTATATTATGTATATAAAATTCATGATTATTATAAAAAAATGTTTTTATATTTTCTTGCGTATCTAAATATTGTTTATTCTCTTCAATTAATTTCAAAATATATAGTTTCATTGCAATATTATTATCTCATTTTTGGTTTAATAATTCTTCTATTTGTTTTATTTGTAATTCTGAAAAATATTGTTTATTTTCATTCAAAACTTCTTCAAAATATTCATATTTTAAACCGCTAAATATCCCATTTTGTTGTAAATAATTATATATTTTGATATTTGTTTTTAATATATCTGTACTTGTTTGAGTATTTCATTTTTTTGCTTCTGATGAAATTAGAACATAACTCAAATTAATTATATTTTTATGAGTTTGTGGAATATATTTATCTTCAATAAAAAATATATCTTCTTGAGGAAAACTTAACTCTTTCCAATTATCATATGTTGATAATAAATCATTATAAATTTTATTATTTATTGACTCACTTACTGTATATTTATATCATATATACCTTTGAGATTTTGGTAGAATTCAATTAATTTTTTCTATTTCATTAGCTGAACTATTCAAAAATTTATTATAATTTTGAGATCAATATTGGAATTCATTTCCTACTACTTGAGTATTTAATTTTTGATTAAAATTTACATAATTTATACCATATAAGCACACAAATAAAATAAATATTACTGTAATTACTCAACATTTTTTATAGTTACTCAGAAAAAATTTTGTTTTATAAAAAAATATTCAAAATAATAAATATCAAAATAAAAAACAGTAAATTAATAATGAATTTATTTCTTGAGAAATTCAATCAAATAAATTATCACTTAATAGATATATAAAAAACACAAGCGTATAAATTAAAAAAATTATGAAAACTTTCATATATAAATAATAAAAATATAAATTACATAAATATAATATTGACAACAAAAAAAAATCAATATATTTTTAAAGCTTTACTATAAAGTATAAAAAAATTATGTTCAAAAACACAAACAAAATCGGAGAAGGTTATGTACAAAAAATCATTACTAATAGCAGCTTTATTATTTTCATCAATAAATGTAAATGCTGCCGAACTTATAAGCGTTGGATGTACCACAGATAATGATAATGTATCTACTGTGGAAGTTTATTTAAATTATAATTCAAATGAACATGGTAAATGGTTTTTTGTTTGGGCAAAAGATATTTATGGAAATACCCATGGTTTTGAAGAAACTTTAAGTATCTTTGATAGCAGTAGTTTTGATTATAGATTTAAACAACTCGAAGGACCAATAGTTGCATACAATGTATGGAGTCTAACCAGTCAACTAGATTTTGATGAAACTAGAGATAGTTGCAATTAATATCTTCTAAAAAAGCCCAGCAGGGCTTTTTTTTTCTTGCATAAATTTTCACACATATGAGTTTTTAACACAAGTTTTTTATGTACTTTTTTGTTAAAAAGTAAAAAGTAATAAATATTAGTTCAAGAAAATGAGTTTTTAACAATGTTTTTACGAGTTTCGGAGTGTAAAAAAGTAG
>CBFHLZ010000199.1:0-1788 GCA_965656795.1 Patescibacteria group bacterium | reverse complement strand
TTGTTTCTTACTGATTTATCATCAGCTGCAGTCGCTGAGTTACTATCTAGCGCTTTCTTAGCTGTGTTTGGCTTACGCTTTGGCGCAGATCCAGAACCCGGCACGTGGCGCTTGTTTTTGCTCGCTGGCTTATGTCCACGAGCATTCTCACCAGAACGTTGACCATCAGAGTGTTCACGAGGCTTCTTCGGTTTCTTAGGCTTGATAGGGCGTGCATCTAATCGAGATTCAGGTAACTTGTTTACAGGCGAGAAGCCTTCAAGTTCACGACGCTCTAGCACTTGCTGAATAAGACGCTCAATACCGAACAGTTCGCCCACTTCATCTGCACAAACGAGTGAAATAGCTTTACCTACTTCACCAGCACGGCCAGTACGACCGATACGGTGTACATAGTCTTCAGATACATGTGGAAGATCGAAGTTAACGACTTGAGGAAGTTGCGGGATATCAATACCTCGCGCCGCGATATCAGTCGCGACTAATACCCGTACCTTGCCAGTTTTAAAGTTTTCTAAGGCTTTAGTACGAGCACCCTGGCTCTTATTACCATGGATAGGAGCCGCTGTAATGTCCTGTTCTTCTAAAAAGCGAGCCAGTTTGTTGGCACCGTGCTTAGTTTTGCTAAATACCAACACTTGGCGCCAATCATTATCCTTGATTAGCTTCGCTAGCATTGGGCCTTTCTTCTTTTTATCTACTGGGTAAATACTTTGCTCAACGGTTTTCGCGGTTGAGTTCGCAGGGCTTACCGAAATTTCAACTGGGTTATTTACTAAGCCTTTAGCCAAGCCACGAATATCGTCAGAGAACGTTGCTGAGAACAGTAGGTTCTGACGTTTCTTAGGCAAGAAAGCTAAGATCTTACGGATATCTCGAATGAAACCCATGTCTAGCATGCGGTCAGCTTCATCTAACACAAGAATCTCTAACTGATCAAAGCGCACTGCATTTTGGTTATATAAATCAAGCAGACGCCCCGGTGTTGCCACCAGCACATCACTGCCTTTACGCAGTTTTTGCATCTGAGGGTTGATTTTTACGCCACCAAATACAACGGTAGAAGTAAGAGGTAAGTTAATACCATACTTAACTACACTGCCATTCACTTGTGCAGCAAGTTCACGAGTTGGCGTTAGCACGAGCGCACGAACTTGGTTCTGACGAACGCGTTGACCTTTTGATAGAATTTCAAGAATAGGTAGCGTGAAGCCAGCAGTTTTACCTGTACCTGTTTGAGCAGCGGCCATTACATCTTTGCCCTTTAGGACAGAATCGGTTCAGAACGGCCAAGGGAGGTAAAACTCATAGATTATTTTCTCAGTTGAATAACATTTAATATGAGCAACGTAATAGAAAGAAATCGTTGCTACAGCTTTTGCTTATCAATTAGATTGATAGAAGCAAAACGCGGTATTCTGAGGCTTTTCCCCACATTCAGCAACTAAATTCTAATCACAGCTCAGATTCAACCTAGATAGCTTGTCGCTTCTGCTCATACATTTTTTCATCAGCCGCTTTCAAAAGAGCATCGACATCATTGTAGTTACTATTGTGAGTAACCCAACCTACGCTGATCCGAAGATAAATAGAGTGCGTCTCATAGACGACTGGAGGCGTGCAAATCGCCCTTCGAAGCTTTGTAACAATCGACGAAACATGTTCATCATCGATAATACGCGGTAGCAAAACTAAGAACTCATCCCCGCCGATCCTTGCGACAATGTCTGAGACACGCAATTCACTTTTAATACGCTTAGCACATTCGACTAATACTTGATCACCGGC
>CBFHLZ010000198.1:0-1808 GCA_965656795.1 Patescibacteria group bacterium | reverse complement strand
AGTATTTTTTATTTTATCTAGACAAAATATTTTTTTATGGTGAATAAAAAAGCTCTCAGAATTTCTGAGAGCTTTTTGTTTATTTTACAAAATCATTGATTACATATTTCAGTAGCTTTTTTAACAGCTTTATATGCATTCAAAATTTTATAAGTTTTTCCGTCTTGAGTTATCGTATCAAACCCAGAATTATTCATAACCATTTTAATAGATGTAATGTTATTTCCTTGCATTTTACTACATGTATCAAATATCATAGCTGCGACACCTGTGACTTGAGGAGCACCATAGCTTGTTCCGCTTAAAGAGTCATCTGTAATATAACTAGAATCATAATTTTCTTTGTGGGTCATTCCTGAAATCTTTGTTAATGCTAAAAAATCAATTCCTATTCCATAATCATGATAACGATATCTATTATTACCATTTAATATGTAAGAACCAGCTGTAATAACATTTGCCATGTTTGAATAAACTGTATTAGATTTAGACATTTTGTTATATTTTAAATGAATAGCACCATTTTGGTAAATTGCAGGTACTCCCAAATTTCCTACAGCAATAACAAACAACTTATTAGGGTACTTCATAAATAATTCTCTATAAAGTTGCATATGTTTTAAGTGAAATGGAAACCAATTTTCTTGATAATCTTTAAGAGTAGAATTACTATTACTTAAATAATATTTTCTATATGTCCATGGTGAAAGTAAAAAGGATAAATTTACTATATCTGATCCATTTTTGATAGTTGACTCAATGATGGAAATTTTACATTCTGTAAATTTAATATCACTTTCATCATAAGGTAATTTTTTACATTTATTATATGTATATCTTCTAAAATTAGCCTGTTTTGGTTCCACTAAACCTCGATAACCTTTAGAGTTTCCAATCTGTGAAAATATTATTCCTGCAACTGATGTACCATGATAATGAGGCTTAATATACCCAATATTTAAACCTGAATCTTCATGTTTACTATCATATCCAGAATCAATAACTAAAATTTTAGCATCCGTCTTAATTACATGATTATAGTCTAGATATATATCATCCATCATTAACTCTTGAAAATAATTAAGTTGCTTATTGTCATATAATAAATCTGGCAAGCTGGTATTATTCGCTAATGTATTAAATTGAACAAATATTAGAACTAAAATAAATAACTTCATTCTTTTTTCCTCTTTTATAAATCATACATTGTATCAATATTCTGCTTTTGCAATGCTTCTATCATTTTAGAATTATTATATTCTTCTAGAATAATAGAGCTTTTCTCTATATATTTTATATGTGAATTATTTTTAACTTTATTTTCTATGTCATATAACTCCTTTTGTGAAATTTTTGATATATCGAAATTTATATTATATCCTGAATATTCAGATTTTTTAATAGAAATTAATTCCAATGAACTTATAGTTTCTAAATAGATCTTAATATTTTCAATATTATTTATTTCTCTATTACTTAGAGCTTCTAAACCAATATAGTATTTTCCTGGTATATATCCATAAATTGCATTAAAATTTTTAGGATTATTAATATTAAACTTCTCATTAGTATAAGGGACAATTCCATTAGATAAAATCTTAACTTTTTTAAACTTTGTATCCCATTTATGAGGAGCATTTCTAGTGTATGAACTATTTAGTTCTCCTATTTCTGTTTGTTCAAAAATTTCATAGTCAGGGAAATCTGGATGAAATAATGGTTGTATTTTTCCCTCCTGTTTTTCTTCAGGATTTTTTGTATTTGTATTTATTTTTGTTTCTGTTTTTGAAGGAGCTTCAAGAATAGAA
>CBFHLZ010000197.1:0-1811 GCA_965656795.1 Patescibacteria group bacterium | reverse complement strand
TGTGATTCAGAGTTTATTATTTACGGGCCACCTCATTGATATGTGGTGGCCCGTTTTCTATTCAGCACAGTGGTTTACAGTTATAGTTTCCATTATGTCCCTTTATCATCCATCATTTTAGGCCTTCTATGCGTATACGTAGCTCCTTTACTCAGTCGATAGTGCTCTTGTTAACTTTGCTGGTTGCCAGCCAAGTTTTTTCTTACTACGCCGTATTTAACTATGCTTTGATGCCGAGTTTGCAGCAGTTTAATAAGATCTTGGCTCATGAGTTAAACCTAGTGTTGGATCAAGACAGTGACATGGATATCGAGATTGATGCACCGCTACGTCAGCGTGTGCTTGAACAGCTAGGAGTCACCGTTCATGCCAAGGACAGCGGAGCGGCGGATGAGTATTACCATGCGGTGGCGATTGATCTGATGAGCGAGGAGATGACCAAAGAACTCGGCTCTGAGACGGAAGTGCGGCTGATGTTAGGCAAAGAGAGTTACGTGTTGTGGATGGACATTGCGCAGCTACCTAATTCTTTGATTCGTATTCCGCTATCAGAGTTGCAAGAGGAAGACTTTGCCCCTCTTTTTCGTAATAGCTTGATCATGGCGATGTTGATTGTCGCGGGTGGTTGGTTGTTTATTCGATTACAAAACCGACCATTAATTACCTTGGAGAAAGCGGCTCAAGGTGTCGGGCGAGGTGAGATTCCCCCACCATTGCCAGTTCAAGGTGCACAAGAGATTCGTTCCGTCACTCGAGCCTTTAATCAAATGTCGAAAGGTATTCAAGAGTTGGAAGAAGATCGAGCGCTGCTGATGGCAGGTATCAGCCATGACTTACGTACTCCATTAACGCGAATCCGATTAGCGACTGAGATGATGTCGCCAGAAGATGGCTATTTAGCGGAAGGGATCATCAGTGATACCGAAGAGTGTAATGAGATCATCAGCCAGTTTATGGATTACCTAAAGCCTGTTGATCGAGATTCATTCCAAGCGGTGTTTGTCGATGATATTGCTCGAGAAGTTTCTAGCTCTGAGGGTGGGTACGAGGTACAGATTGAAACTGATATTTCAGAATCAATGAAACCCGCCTTAGGGAACCCGATTGAAATGAAGCGTGCGGTGAGCAACTTGGTGGTCAACGCGCTGCGTTATGGTAATGGTTGGGTCAAAGTATCAACGGGAATGACAGCCGACAATAAGCTTGCTTGGGTAACGGTGGAGGATAATGGTCCGGGTATTCCGCAAGACCAAGTCGGTAAGCTGTTTGAACCGTTCACGCGCGGTGATACGGCGCGTGGTAGTGAAGGTACAGGCTTAGGCTTGGCTATTGTCAAACGTATTGTCAGCCAGCACCAAGGCGCAGTGGTGGTTAACAATCGTAGTGAAGGTGGTTTGAAAGCGCAGATCAGTTTCCCTGTAAAACCTTAGAGTTGAACGGACTAGTACGAAAAAGGCTTCCTTGAGGGAAGCCTTTTGACGTTTTGGATTAAAGTTGCTTTGTTCATTAAGCCTTAGAATACACATCACGCTCGCCCAACCAACGGTTGATGATCGCCTTGGCATTCTCTGGGTAGCTATCGTGAATATGACGCGCAATACGCTGCACTTCAGGAATCAGTCGCTGGTCTCGTACCAAGTCAGCAATCTTGAAGTCGGCTAAGCCCGTCTGTTTGGTACCAAGCAGTTCACCGGGGCCTCGAATCTCTAAGTCACGCTGCGCAATCACAAAACCATCGTTACTTTCACGAAGCACACCTAAGCGCTTCTGAGCAGTTTTAGACAGTGGTGAGTGGTACAGCAATACACAGT
>CBFHLZ010000196.1:0-1832 GCA_965656795.1 Patescibacteria group bacterium | reverse complement strand
AAATAGCAAATAATGCTGGGAAAAATGGAGAAGAAATAGTCGAAGAAATCTTAAAACAAAATGATATTTCTTACTGATATGATGCAGCAAATGATGTTTTTACAAATATGATTCACGCAGGGATTATTGATCCAAAAAAAGTAGAAAGAGTTGCTTTAGAAGAATCAGTTTCTCTTGCTGGAATGTTTTTAACAACTCAAGCAGCAATCACAAGAAAAGAAAAACCTCAAAATCAATCTCAAAATACTCAAATGCCACATCCAGGAATGTGAGCAGGAATGATGCCAGGGATGATGTAAATAAAAAAGGTATGTGTGAATATATTATTATAAACTATATAATAATATATGTAATAAAAATATTTGATAAATATTTAATTATTTATATTGTATTCATGCAAATATAAGTTTGCAATCAAAACATATACATATATTAAACAAAACAGAGGAATATTATTATGCAATGCATAAAATATCTATATTTATTTATATTGGTTTTTATTTCATATAATTTAAATGCAAATACTGGTGTAATTAATACTGAGACTTGGTCTTATAGTAATTATTCAAAGGGAAGTTATGTGCCTAAAACAGGAGTTTTTACAGAGAATGCATATTCTCATCAAAGCTTAGGTAATATATATGAAACAGAAGTTAAATTTAAATTTGATTCATATAATGTTCAAAAAATATTAGAATACAATACATCTTATAATCAAAACTGTAGTAATAAAAATGCTTTTGTTACGCTAGATATTTCAGCTTTAGCTAAAGATGAAGACGAAGAAAAATTAAATGCTTTTTTGATTAGTAGTAATTTACCAAATGCAAAAAGAGATTTAGAGTCTGATTATGGTACTCACAACTATAATGAGGAATCTGAAGTTGTGGTATTAGACCCGATAAACTCTTGGAAAAACTATGAAATGACAACGTTTTGGGAAGATTACCGAACTGGTAATATAAATGACGGAGGCAATATAAATGTTCAGTTTGGAATGAGTATTGAAGGCTTTTCTGATTATAATACTTGTTTGATATCGTCAACTGTACAAGTAATTAGTCCGTACGGCAACTCTGCAGGTAGTTTATAAATTATAGGAATTTTATTATGAAAAAGAAAATTTTATTAGTTATTTCTCTGATTTTAGTCAGTGTGAGTTCATATTTGTACGCAAAAGACGTTCCTATTGAACCATTTTATCACATGAAAAGTGATAGAGTAACATATGATATGGAATCAATTCAAGGAATACAGGATTATAAAACATCAGTTGATAATGCTTTATTACCATCTGATTTATCGAATATGGGTGAGTTAAGAACAGTAATTACTTTAAGTAACTCTTTGGATACTAAAGAAACTATTGATTTTATTAACCAATATAATTTAAAAGTAAAACAATTAGTTATTTACTCTCTAGATAGTATGGGTAATATTGAAACTTCTATGTTATCAGAAGTCTCAGATAAATATATACAATTCACGTTTGACCAATTAACTAATAATGAAGTATTGGGAAGTGTAGCAATGTATGTTTATACTGATGTTGATAATATTCAAAATTTACAACAAGATGAAAGAGTATTTTTAGCAGATTATTCTGCTGATAGAAAACTTTTCTCACTTCGTGGTAAATTTAATACAAATCGGGAAAAAACAGATATAAAACCTTTTGTTTCTCAAAAACACCATGTTGCATGGACTTTATATATGAATAAATTAGGTTTAAAATAATATTCTAAACTCAAAAGAAAACTCAGTAGGAGTTTTCTTTTTTTTGCTAAAAATAGCTTTTTCTATAAAATATAAAAAAATATTTTTAAATATAA
>CBFHLZ010000195.1:0-1853 GCA_965656795.1 Patescibacteria group bacterium | reverse complement strand
AAAAACCAAGTACAAAACTTGGCTTTATAAATGAATGCAACAAATTAGTTATTTTTTAATACTTTTTCTAATTGTTGATATTCATCGACTTTTATTGCTCCAGGAAATAAAAGCAATATTTGTTTTTTTAATTTTGTATCATCGATATAAAATTCGATACTCACTGGAGTATCACAATCAATATCACTCAAATCAACATGTTTAAATAATAATTTTAATAAAAGTAATTTTTTATTAAAATTATTTGTTTCTTTCAATAATTTAATACTGATGAAACTGTAGTCTAAAATCAGTTTTTTTAATTGTGGAAATTGTTTTTGAATTTGATATATTATATCATCAAATACAATTTCTACTACATCTTCTTGACTCACTTTGTTTATATACAAACTTCGCATTTTTATAAATCCTGTAACATTAAAAGTATAATTATTATATAATATTTTTAATTTTATGCCAAATAAAAAAAGCTGAATAATTATTCAGCTTAAATAATATTTCAAACAATTATAATAACTCACTATTTTGGTGAAATACCAATCTTAATATTGTAACCATCTCGTTGGGTTTCGATATTAATTGTAAATCTAAAATTATCTGATAATAATAATTCTTCAACACATTCTAATAGAATATTTGAAAAATTATCTATTTCTTTAATATTACGTAATTTTGGAGCAATAAAATGCTCAACTAATTTATTTTTATCAAGACCTTTTTTGATTGATTCTCTAAAATTATCCATCAATAAAGTTTCTTTAATTACGTTTTTGTACTCTTCCATATTAATATCATTTACTAATGTATCGACATTAATAGGATCAATTTTTTTAATCATTTCATATTACCCCTTTAAGTTATTGACAATATAAATATAATATATTTAAAATATAAATCAAATAAAAAATTTACAAAATAAAAATTCCGCGAAATGCGGAGCTTTTTAATTCAAAACTAGGTATTAATTAAAAGATTAAACCTAATCCTTACACTGCATTTCAAAAAGTCATCAGCTTTCAGGGATCATATTATCAAAGAAGCCTTCTACCTGTGCATCTTCTAATGCTGCTTCTATATCAGCTTGATGATTACCATCTGATATAGATACACTGCTATCATCCATATCAGATTCATAAAGAATATAATCTTTTTCTGAATTAGATAAAATTTCTCAGCACTCAAAAGTGCAAGTTCTTCTTTTAACGATATTCCATTCTTAGCCATAGCATTCTCCAGTCAATGTAGTATTAATATTATACTATAAAAAAAAGCTGAATAATTATTCAGCTCTGAGGTTATGACTTATATTGTAACACTATCAATATTTTCTAATGAACTTAAATCATCAAAATCACAATTAAATACATTTACATCTTTGGCAACATTTGGCTGTGTACCAAGTTTATCAACATAATAAAAATTTGTCTTTGTATTTTGGGTGGTTGCATAAAAACTCCTCACTATAACTTTTAATTCATTTACATATACACCTGAGCTATATAATTTTTGTAGCTCAGAAAATTTATATGCACACATAAACGCTTTATACGGTTGTATATATTTAGGCAAAGGAATATTATTTTCTTCAAAGAAAGAAACAATATTTTCATACATATTTCGAAAAATATCAAAGTATTTTATATCTCTTTGATCTACACTTACGTGAATATCTAAATATTTCATTCATCCATCCTTTTTTATGAAAGTAGCAACATTATATAAAAAAAATAAAAAAGTACAGAAATACTGTACTTTTTTATTAAAAATCCCAAGAACCGTTCATTGTGCTTGATTGAGCATAGTTTGTCACTGTTGTTTCAAAAAAGTTCCCTTTATCACCATTTGCATCTTGG
>CBFHLZ010000194.1:0-1859 GCA_965656795.1 Patescibacteria group bacterium | reverse complement strand
TTGAGCTAATAAAGGAACCGATAAAATCGATTTCTTAGTGCTGGTGATACTAAATTCGCCACTCGTGTTTGCCGTCGAACTTGGTTCCCCACTATCACACATGTAGTTTTGATTTAAGTCTGCGCAGACCTTACTTTGTAAATCTATATTCTGTGCTGTCACTGTACCTGACACTGTATAGGTTGGTGCTGCTGATGCAGAGGTATCGGAACCGCCTGAACCACCGCAGCCAGCAAGAGCCAAAGAGATGGCCAAAATTGTCAATTGAGGTTTCATAGAGTTATCTTCTTGTTTTGTTTTTAAAGAGCCTTGCCATTAAAGACAAGTAACGCGTACCAAATGACCTGCCGAACGAGAGCAAGGACATGAATAGAATCAATATGGGTGAAGCTGAACCACCAGAAGAGCCACTGGTAACTGTTGGTTCTTGAGGTGGAACCGTCGTTTCGCCGCATTCGTATTTCGAAATAGTGCCGAGTCCCCAACGCTTTAGGTTCCCAGTTTCACCATTCACATAATCGGCGATCTCTAAACGCCAAGACCCGTTAATAGGCTCCCCCTTAAACGAATCAAGAACCGAGTCATGCTTAAGTGTGAAATAACCATCAAAGCCAGAAAATCGCGTCGATTTATGGTTAAGTAAATCAACTCGTGTTCCCTTCGGGGAAATAAGGGTCACCACTAAATCGCTCAACCGAGGGTGGTCGATATCTAAATACAGACCGAAATTCTCGTCTGCGATCTGACCCATTCCATTTAGAATGAAATTGAATGTTTTAAAGCCAACGATCGGCTGATTGGTTGAGCTAAACCGGCTATCGGGAAGGTAGCTGTTTACTTCTTTAATATCGGATTCGAATACAGGTAAGCCATAAACAAGTGACAAATCACGTTGCCAGTTTTGTAATTTCAGTTCGTCGCTGTATCGATAGTCAACACTCGTATTCATGGTGACTGAAGAACCACACATCTCGCCTGTTGGAAGTGTCGCCTCTATCGACAATTGATCAACAGGCTCGCTAACGAACGACTTCACTAATTCTGAAATATTGATTTGGCCATCCACTTGAGCCTGTCTTAATGTCGGGTACAACTCAATCATCAACGGCTTCTTTGGATCAACATAACGGTCAAGAGCCTCTACTTTAAATGGCTCGATGATCAATCCATGCACATCAAACTTTTGCTTCAATATTTCAGCATAATCTCGATTTGGATATAGTTGTTGAGCCACAAACAGTGTGCTCTCAGCTAAATCGTGCATTTTCAAGCCACGACCTAGCCCGTACATAGACTCAAGTATGATGGAATCAAACTCTTTAAAAGCGAGATCACCATATTGTTCAACCGAGGCTTTCAGAGCCTGGAACAAAGGCGTTGACCAAAGCTCATCACCTAGTTCGCCAGCAACACTTTCATGAGGGCGATATTCCGCTTGTCTAAAGTAACGTGCTCTTTGGTTCCATAGGCTACGAGTAGTATTCCTGACGCCAAAGTACCCATCCCAGTTAAAAACAGTATCTATCTCGAACTCTTGTCCTCGAGTCTGGGCATTTTCATACTGAGTACGAAAGCTAAAACTCCCCGCCCAGTAGTCTCCAAACCCTTCACCGATGGCACCTGTATGCCCATATGCCCAATCTTTCACGATGTGATAGTGAATCCCATGCCCCAGCTCATGCAGAATCACATCACCGTCTAATGCATCTGGAGAGCCACCGCCGATACCAAACAAGACCGCTTTAGGACCGTAATAATAGGTTGAATTGTCAGCTGATAAGCCTCTGCCATCAAACTCAAGAGGTGAATCAAACACATCAAAACCTAAACTACTGATATAGCGTAAAGACTGGTCAAGA
>CBFHLZ010000193.1:0-1876 GCA_965656795.1 Patescibacteria group bacterium | reverse complement strand
CAAAGTGAATTTCCATTGAGCGTTATTTCTAGGTCTTGAGAATCTACGGCATATAAATCTTTTGAATTTTCAATACAGTATTGCACTACTCTTCTAGCATCATCAAGTTCATCTCAAAATGTTTTTCAGATGAAACTTGCTTGTTTTTGTTTATATCTATCCGCTATAGAATCGTCATGTGGAATATTTTGTCTCGTTGATTCGTATAATAAAACATTTGAAACTTTATTCGATTGCAATTTTTCAGCAAAATTTAAATATTTATTATTTCCTCAAATCATACTTCAAAAAGTCCCATGAATATTAATCACAACATTTTTATTTCCCATAACTGGAAATGTATTTATTTTGATTTCTTTATCTCAATACGCCCCTTCGATTTGAGTTTGTAAAGTTTGTATATTATTTTTTTCTATACTTTTCATAATATTGTAGATAGGAGCTAAAGTTATTTATAATATTATTATATAAATATGAATAGAAAAGCAAAAAAATAAATTGTATACACAAATAATATATGATAAAATATTAAAAATATATTGCATATAAGAAATATGAATAAAAAAATAATTTTCGCTGCGATAATCTCAATTCTTTTTTTTAGTTTTTACTTGTGAGTAGAGGCAAGAGCTGGATGATGAGGGTCTTGAAGTAGCCAATGATAAGGAATTCTAGCAGTAATAGGAACTCTATATCTAGCAATCTACAAAATCAGAAGAATGAAAATGATAAAAAAAGCTAAAATAGATTTAAAAAATGCTTTAAAAGAAGATTCTTCATGGGATATTGAATGATTAAAAAGACATGTGAGCGATACATTTTACCAATATCAAAATGACTGGAAAAACAAATCTAGACTCAATATGGTGAAATATATGACTAAAAATTATCATTCAAAAGTTACTGAAATTCTACATTATCAATTAAAAGATAAAAAGAATATATTAGACCATATTCGAATAAATTCACTGACACTTATGTCTGTGAGAGATAATCCAGGAAAAGATGGAGATATGTTTCCGATGGAGGTTGATGCTTCGATGATTGATTACACTATTTGCGAAAATACATGAAAATTTATATCTTCTACTTTACAACGAGAAAAACATGAATCTCTAGAAAAATATAAAGATAGAGCTATGAATGAGTCTGTTGAATTTAAAGAATATTATATTTTCATCAGACATAATGGAAAATGGCTTTTAAGTAATGTAAAACAAAAATTTTCAATTATTTGAGATATTATTTGATTATCTGAGAAAAAATTAAAAAATATTTTACAACAAGAAAAAAACTCTGAATTTACGAGTGATGACATATTGTATACAGATTAAAAAAAAATTCACAAATAAAAAAACACTCCATTTATAAATGAAGTGTTTTTTGTTTTAAATAATTATTCAAGTCTAACTCAATAAGTTCAAATTCTACATCGTCTATAGTATTCCCTCTTTTATTAGCAAATAGAAGTTTTCAATTATTATATACTTTAAGTAATGAAGGTGCGGTACAACAAGCAGTATTTTCAATATAATCAAATTTGTACGGAAGGATTTTTCCATTAAAATATATCTTTGTTTTATCTATGATAAATCATTCTTTATCGTTATAGCTAAAATATCCATCTACATTTTCAAAATCATATTTTGTATTTATATATTCTCCATCGTAAAATACATTATACAAAACTTCATTATTCCCTTTATTTTTAGTATAAATAAATAATAATTTTCAATTATATTCATACGTTTTATAATGATCCCAGGCTCAAGCCATTTCTATCGAACCTTCGAATATGAGTGTATCATTCTTAAAAATAAAATATCTATTACTATTTTGAAGTCTTTTATTTTTTTCATCAAATACTAATTATTAA
>CBFHLZ010000192.1:0-1887 GCA_965656795.1 Patescibacteria group bacterium | reverse complement strand
TATATTTCTCTCACGCGTCGTGCCTGGATGGTGGAATTGGTAGACACGGGGGACTCAAAATCCCCTTCCTTCGGGAGTGAGGGTTCGATTCCCTTTCCAGGTACCATTATTGGAAACAAAAAAAACTTTCTTAATTTTTAAGAAAGTTTTTTTATTTTCTATATTTTTATAAATTATTATAATAAAAAAATATATATTTAAATTTTTTACTAATATTTTATGTTCAAAGAAATAAAAAGAAAGATAAAAATGGCAAAAATTTCTGCTGTTGTATTCGCAATAATTTTCGTGAGTTTAATCATTTCAAATATTTATTTATTATTTGCTGTGCATAATTTACAAGAAATAATGAAATAAATTATAACTATTTTTAAATATATTGTATAATAATATTAATATATATAAATAAATGTTATGAACCACTTAACACGTGAAGATTTTGAAAAAATAATTGACGATAATTTTCTCAATACAAAAGATGTATTTGATAGCGTAAATACAATAATTTCAAATGAGCTTAATGATGATATAAAAATAGATATAAATGATATTATCGAATACGCTCAAATGAGATATTGATTTTGAGAATACCCAAAATCAATTTATTATTGTTACTACGGATTAACTCAAAATGTTTCTAATGAACAAAAAATAAAATTAATTGAAAATATTATTTCATGTTTAAATAATTTAATAAATCATGATATTGTAGAAAATAGTCAAAATTCACTATCTCTAAAATCAAAAGGTACTAAACCATTAATTGATTTAATACGATCTACTAAAATTGATACAATAAGTTTAACAAGTTATTCATCAAGAAAACAAAGCCAAATGCCTCGTATAGATGGAAACTTAGAAGAAGAAATTTATGATACCTATCATAAATTTCAATCCTAATGAAATTATCAAAATGCTTTTTATGAAATATATTTTTTATTTTCTAATAAATACTTAAAAGAAAAAATTTCAAATGATAATTTATTATTATGAGAATTTAAAAATTTTTGTAAAAAATGGATCAAAGAAATACAATAAAAAAAATCGCAGTTTAAACTGCGATTTTTTTTATGCAAAATTTTAGACAACATCAGCATTATAAAAACTGAATTGAGAAATATTATTATACACAAAATCTTGTAATTTTTGATGATCCAATAAATGTTTATCATCTAAAAATTTATTCAAAAAATAAAATGTATTATTTCCGTCTCTCAAAGAAAAAAGTTCGAGATCTTGTTCAGATATACTTCCATTTGATATTCTTATATCAAATTCTTTTTGAATAAAGCCTAAAAGTATTGTACAAAACTGACGCTTTATAGCTTTTTTCGTATAATGAGTTCCTCTAGGATTTTCATCCATAGTTTGCATAATTTTCTCCTTTTTTATGCAATTTTTAAAATTGTAAAAAAATTATAAATAATTTATCACTTTAGTCAAAAATATAATTTAGATAGTTTTAAAAATAATAAAAAAATCGCAGAAACTGCGATTTTTTTATTTATAATACTTTTTCGATTACTCCCTCTGGATTTTTTCCTCTTGTTTTAATAATTTTTACTAAAACTTCGTCTCCTTGTTCAGCACCATTTTTTCTTGATCCTGCGATAAAAATATCTCCAGAATTATCATCCGGTACAACAAAACCAAATCTTTCATTATCTCTAAATGTCCCTTGAATAAGTTTTGCTTCACTCGTAGATTCTAAGATTTTTTGAACGATTGCTTCTTCTTTTCCTTTAAACATGATAACTTCAGCCTTTACGAAATCTCCATCACGAGCTCCATTTTTTTTATCTCCGTAAACAAAAACACCTTTAGGTTGTCCTTCTACATCGATGAAACCAAAATTTCCGTCACCTCCAGAATATACTCCTTCGATAA
>CBFHLZ010000191.1:0-1891 GCA_965656795.1 Patescibacteria group bacterium | reverse complement strand
AACACATGTCATCTTAGGCTTAATTCGCGTTATGCTTGTTGCCTTGATAATACCACGTCACAAGATATTGGATCACGGTGACATAGAGAGAGAAGATCGATGATTGAGCGCCAAGAAACCAAGCAACGCATGAGCCGTATTGTTAAACACAATGGTACTATCTACCTATGTGGCCAAGTTTGCGCTGATGCAACCAAAGACATCACAGAACAAACACAAACGATGTTGGATAAAGTGGAAGCCCTACTTGAGCAAGCAGGCAGCGACAAAGAGCACATGCTGTCAGCAACGATTTACTTGAAAGACATGAAAGACTTCCAAGAAATGAACGCAGTTTGGGATGCATGGGTTCCAGAAGGTCACGCTCCAGCTCGCGCATGTGTGACTGGCGATATGGCTCGCGAAGCGCTACTTGTTGAAATCTCTGTGATTGCTGCTGAGAAGTAATAGCTAAGTATTTAGCGACAGGCAATGGCTTCAAGAGATTCCAGATACCTCGTCCCTCGGTTCTGGAATGACGAGTTTAGTTTTGGTTTAGTTACATAAATAAATCAACGTCATTCCCGGTAGCGACGAAGGAGCGTAATCGGGAATCTGTTATTTGCTCGTTGCCAAAAGATAAAAAGGAAAGCCAATGGCTTTCCTTTTTAGTATCTAATCTATGCGTTCTGTCTCAATCCACCGAGATTAACAACCAGGCCCACAATCTAGACAGTGCTTCACCATCTGTGGACCTAGGTGTAGTTTCGCATTGAGGTCACGTAGGGCGGTTCGTACACCCTCTTCGATAACGGGGTGGTAGAAAGGCATGTCTAGCATTTCCGAAACCGTCATCTTGTTTTGATGCGCCCAAGCTAATAGATGCGCCAAGTGTTCTGCGTTTGGCCCCATCATCTCAGCACCAAGGAAACGGCCTGTACCTTGCTCGCCGTAGACGTGCAGAATACCTTTGTTGCGTAGCATCACTCGTGAACGACCTTGGTTCTCGAAAGACACTTCTCCTGTTGCGAAACAACCACAAGTGCCTAAGCGTGTTGTGATCTCTTTGTATGTTTCACCAACCATTGCAATTTGTGGGTCAGAGAATACCGCTGAGATTTTAGAACGACGTAGACCTGCACGAATCTCAGGGAAGCGACCTGCGTTGTCACCGGCAATACGTGCTTGGTCGGCTGCTTCATGCAGGAGAGGCAGTTGGTTACTTGCATCACCAGCGATAAATACCGATGGTAGTGATGTTTGTAGCGTGTAATGGTCTGCGATTGGCACACCACGTTCATCAAGCTCAAGAGAGGTGTTCTCTAGGCCAAGTTTGTCTGTATTAGGACGACGGCCTGTTGCTGCCAGTACATACTCGACGACGTTAGTTTCTAGTTCACCTTGTTTATTGATGAACTGGATTTCAACGCGATCTTCATCAGATTCAGTAGTAATACGCTTCATGCTTTCGATTTTTACGTCGGCATCCAGGTAGAACTCTTCATTGAAGGCTTTGTTTGCATAAGCCATGATCTCTGGGTCGGTTACTGGGCCAACTTGACCACCTAAACCGAACAGTTTTGTTTTTACACCCAAGCGGTGCAGTGACTGACCAAGCTCAAGACCAATAACACCAGGACCAAATACGGCTACTGATTTTGGTAAATCATCCCAGTTGAACACGTCATCATTAATGATTAGACGGTCGCCCAGGTCGTTCCAAGCTGCAGGGTATGCAGGGCGAGAACCGGTCGCGATGACAAAACGCTTAGCCGTCACAACGGTGTGGTCATCAATTTGTAGCGTGTTGTCATCTAAGAATTTTGCGTAGCCAGAGATCTTGTCTTGCTCTGGGATTTCATCAACACCTTCTAAAACAAAACCAACAAAACGGTCACGCTCAAACTTCACT
>CBFHLZ010000190.1:0-1896 GCA_965656795.1 Patescibacteria group bacterium | reverse complement strand
GCTCTGAGATTAAAATTGAATACACCAGAGAAATAAAACTAGTTACTTGGTAAATTACCCCCCTCTGCCTTTCAGGCATCTCCCCCTTATAAAAGGGGAGATTAATATAGAATATATACTAATATACAATTATGACACCAGAATTACAAAAAAGACTTGATGATTTAATAAACCAATATAAAGTGATGCTTTTTATGAAGGGAAGTCCAGATATGCCAATGTGTGGTTTTTCAGCTCAAATCGTAGAAATTTTAATCGATCAAGGTATTTACTTCGAATCATTTGATATTTATTCAGACGAAGAAGTCAGACAAGGACTAAAAGAGTATAAAGATTGGCCTACATACCCTCAACTCTATATTAACTGAGAATTAATCTGAGGACTTGATATCATTCAAGAAATGCTCGAAGCAGGGGAATTAGAAGATTTAAAAAAAGATGTTTGAATGGAATAAAACAAAAAAGCGCGAATGAGGCTGTCCCAAAAAACTAAATCCGAATGGATTTAGTTTTTTTCTTGTGTAAAATATTTGAAATATAATAGCCTAATAGAAAAAATGAGTGAAATTTAGAATTTCATAAGAGATATGATATTTTTATTTCAAATTATTCCTAAAATAATTAAGAAAAGGAAAAATCCAAGCACACTGCTTGGATTTTTTTTTGAGATAGCCTCAGGTACCTTTTTTTAAAATGTCCTGAACTTTCGTATTTCGAACCAATTCTACATGTAGTCTCTCTACTTCAATCATCTGAGAATACAATTTTATTCCAAAAGGCATACCTAAATCGATACAATATATCTTTATTTTTCTCCTACTGATTTCATCATAAATAGTACACCTGATTGTATCTTCATTGAAATCACATTCAATAACAAGTTTGAGTACTATATTATCCTCTATTAGCTCTGGAAAATAATAGGCAACTTTATCATGGTTCATTAATTCTAACGCAGTACAGTTAAACATACTATGGTAACACATGGTATTACGAAAGTCCGATAAAAAACTCATTTTTGACTCAATGACTAAAAATCTACGTGCATCAGTCTTTCGTTCAATTTTTTCTAAGAATCTATTATTCACTACAATATATTCTCTGAATAAATAATCAGCAATTGCATCTTGACATTGTTTTATATTCTCCAAAATATTTATCTCCGTTTTTATAATGTAAATGGATTATAATATAAATATAACTTTAGTCAAAAAAATAAACAAATCTTGGAAATATTTCCAAGATTTGTTTATAATTTTAACTTTTTAGAAATAATAAAATTTCTAATGATATTTTTTGCTTTTTCTAATGGATTTTCTTCGAGAGGATTAGCTTCTAAAATCTCAATTTGCTCTTGTTGAAGCATAACTTCATAATCTTCTTCGTTATTTGAAATCCATTTTTGGACTTGTACATCTATAAGATTTTCGATTTGATTTTCAACAGATACTTCTCAAGAATTATTTTTTTTGAGAGGATTTTTTAAGAAATTTTTTATTTGTGATAACACAGATTTTTTTTCTCATTTTTCTATTGATTCAAACATTATTTCAATATCTGATCTCGAAAAATTTATAAGTGTTTCGCTGATAATCTTTTCTTCGTAAATGTGAAGGTTATAAAATTTGTGAATCAAATTTTCATTTTCAGCTAATAAATCTTTCATTTTTTCAATTGGCTGAAAATTTTGAGGATTTGAATTTTTAAGAAAATTTTGAAATTTTACCAAACAAATAGAAATATTTAATAATTCAAAATTTTCAAAAATATATTTTATAAACTCATTTCAAAAGTTCAAATCCAACAACAACAATTTCATTTGTTTGATGTTGTTATTTGATTTAATTATTTGTTCTTTATTTATATTGCCTTTTTTGCGTTCTATATGGTAGCTTT
>CBFHLZ010000189.1:0-1896 GCA_965656795.1 Patescibacteria group bacterium | reverse complement strand
CAAAATTAAATCCAAAAATAGTAGAAAGAAATTTAGATATTTTAGATTTTAGAGTCAAAAAAGTTACTCAAGCAAAGAAAATATCAAAAGCATATGCAAAACTTTTCTGAAGATATTTCAGACATTATTGAAAACCTACGATTGCTTTCAATCTTTCAACCTATCTCTCAAAAAATGATGGCTACAAAAAATGACTCATCGAAAAATTTGAATATATCGTAAATAAATTAGAAAAATAAAAAAGGAGAACTTTTAAAAGTTCTCCTTTTTTATTTTTTTAAATTGCTTTCAACGTATAATTTTCACAATTGGTGTATCAATATAATCATAAAAGTTATTATGAAATTTTACATATACTACTCAGTTATCTATATCAATTTTATCAATTATTTTTATATTATTATATCAATAACGATGAGAATAATAAAGACTCGTTAATCTTAAAATATTTTGTTTTACATAATATTGATTATTTGGCTTTACATTAAACTGTCTCATAATTTTTTGTAGTCATATTTGAATATCATACTCTCCTGACTCATCTAATTCGAGGTAATTTTGATATAATCAAACCATAAAATCTAAATATAATTTATGTCTTATTTTTCAGTTTTTTAAACAATAAAAATTAATTAAATCATTATGTGTATAAATACTTAAATTATTATAATTATCCATAAATATTTATTAATATATAAAACAATATAATAAATACTTATTAAATAAAAAAAAAATTTTGATGAAAATCATACTATAATTTATATTATTTTATTTTTGTTCTCATTTATAATATTCTCTTGCTCTTCTTCCCGATTCTTTTTGCGGAACCATTGGAGTGTGATATCACTCAAGAGTATATTTCATTGGATCGTGAATTTCTTCTGCAGGAAATTTTTCAAGTTCAGGAATATATTTTTTTACATACTGAGCTTGTGAATCAAATTTTTGTGATTGTAAAATAGGATTAAAAACACGCAGAGGTTTAGGATCAGGTCCAACAGAAGCAGACCATTGCCAATTTCAAATATTTATAGTTTCGTCATAATCGAGCAAATGTTGTGAGAAAAATTCTTCTCATTTTTTCCAATCAATTAATAAATTTTTTGTGAGAAAACTGGCTGTAACCATACGAACTCTCCCATTCATAAAATTTGTTTGCGTCAATTGTTTCAAAGCTGCATCGACAATTGGGTATCACGTTTTTGCTTCACAATATTTTTTAAAGTCATTTTCATCATTGAGCCGAGAAATATTTCTCCTTTTTTCTTGAAATTCGAGGTTTTCAAATTCAGGAAAATTATATCTCACATGATGCCAAAATTCTCTCCAGGCTAACTCTTTTACAAATGTTTCATTTACATTTTCCACTCTTTTAAATAACCAACGTGGTGAAATTTTTCAAAATCTTAGATATGGAGAAAGTTTTGATGTTCCATATTTTTCTGCAGGAAAATCTTTTTTTTCTTCATATTTTTCAAAATTAAAGTGAGCCAGTGAATCTTTTGCACTCTCTAAATCAAAATATTCATGTTTTGATTCTGGAATATCTATGGATTTATCACAGTTAAAATTGGTATGAATAGATGTAATAGTTTTTAATTCTAAATTTAGTGAATCCACTATTGGTCTCCATTTTTTATAAAATGGTGTGAAAACTTTTCTATATTCAACTTTATCTGGTGGTAAAATTAAATAATCTGTGAAGCTTTTAAATGCAAGATTATTTTTTTCACAATAATCTTTAATAGTTTTATCTCTTTTTGTTCAATACTTACTGTATGAAGTATTTGTAAATATGGAATCAATATTATATTTTTCGATAAGTTCTGGAATAATTTTTTCTGGTCTATCTTCGAATACAAATAAGTCACTTTCTTTTTGTTGTAATTCTTTTTT
>CBFHLZ010000188.1:0-1896 GCA_965656795.1 Patescibacteria group bacterium | reverse complement strand
AAAGCTAAAACCAAGTGTCAAAGCTACATCAAATACCATATGAAGTAAAACTGAAACCAGTAAACCAAATAAAAATATTTTTAAATATGGGAAACTCAAGTCTTTATTTTTATATTCTAAAAGAGCTTTAGAAAAATAATATGCGACGATACTGCTCGATAAAACGTGTACAATTACAGCAAAAGTTGAACGGAAAAAATATAATTTTAACAATTCCCCACTCATCCCAACTTGAGTGTAATAATTGTATAAATACAACATATTTTCTACTAAAGAAAAACCTAGTGCGACGAATATTGCGTATAAAACACCATTTTTTATAGAAGTGATTTGTAAGACACTGGATTGTAAAAAATTGAAATGTTTACTTGCCTCTTCGATAAATGCAACAATCAAATAATAGAAAACGATTAACTTGAGTGAGTTAAAGATAATATTTCCAAAAGCAACTCAATCAGTTATTTCAAAATTTACAAAATCTAAAATATAATTTGAAATAAATACAAAAAATATCAAAAATAAAATAAAAAATAAAAAAACTAAAATATTTTTAAAATAAATTTTCATGATTTCACGAAATTTTAAGAAAAAGTTTCAGAGTAAAAAAGATGAAAATACAATTAAAATCAGAAATAAACTCAAAGAAATTCAAAACTCTATACTGGTAAAAAAATCTTTTATCTGCGAAGCAAAATAAAATGTATTGAGATATTTAAAATCAAAAAAGTTGAGAATTTTTTCCATATGTAATATCGGAAAAACAGAAAGTGCTCATCATAAAATCCCAACAAAAAAACGTTTTTTGTTAAGCTGATTGTCGTCAATATACGAAAAAATATATGCCCAAATAACCATGGGAAAAAATGAAATTGCTGCCAAGAGAATATAGAAAAATATATCTTTCATCTATTTTTAGTAATAAATAATTAATTTCATTATAAATATAGGGCCATTATTGCAAGAAAATATTATTTTTGCAAATCATTTGCATTATTAATATTTATATTGTATCATTTTTTATATAATACGAAATATAAAATATGGAAAATAATACTATGAATGAAAATATTAGTTTTTGAGAAATACTTTGAGATGATAAGATTGAAAAAAATGAAATCGAGAAAATAAAAGAAAAATACAATATTTCAACTCAAACAATTACATCACTCAGTAGAGAAAAATGGATTGAAATATACCAAACTATTCAAAAAAATGAATGAATCAAAAATACTTCAAAATTGCAAAATATTTTATGAGTCAACTCAGATCTAAAATTTTGAAAACAATCATGGAACCAGTTACAAGAAAAATCATTTGAAACACAAAATAACGCTGTAGATATTTGAAAAATAATCGCAAGTTGAGAAATAAATATTTGAGAATTAAAAAAATATTTACAACAAAATAATATTACCTATTCGAGTATAAAAACTTCAAGTTTTGATGAAATGAGAAATTTATTAGTTCAAATCCAAAAGAATGAATGAATTGATATAATTAAAAAATTACAATTTCTTTCATGAATGCAAAAAGAAGAAATAGATGGTGAAATATGAAGAAAAACTTGGAAACATTTACTAGATTATATAAAAAAAATAGATAATTGAATTGAAAATAACAAAAATATAGTTTCAGAAAAAAATATAAGACCTAAAAAATTAAGAACTAATTCAAGAAAAATGTTCTCTTGATTTTGAGGAAACTGATCTTGAGAAATAAGAGTAATACCAGGATATAACATAAATAAAATTTTCTGAAGAGTCATTGTACCTCGTCACAGATGAGAAATTTCATACTTTAATACACCAGAAGAACACCAAGAAATAAATGAAAACCAAGAACGTCATTCTAAAAACACTCTCTACAATTTTGATGAAAATAATCAAAATCATGAAC
>CBFHLZ010000187.1:0-1906 GCA_965656795.1 Patescibacteria group bacterium | reverse complement strand
TTACAATATGGTACTTTTGCAATTATTTCTGCAGCAGTTTTTGGATTTACGAGATTAAATACCATAAAAAATTATAACCCATTTTTGTATAGCATTTATATTTTGTATACTCTTATGATAGTTTCATTATTTATTTATGATATTTTCCAAATTACTTTTGCTGTTACAATATTTTGGTGAATTATTTCAAGTATATTTTTACTTATTGGTATTAGTAAAAATAAAATAAAACTCAGAACACTCTGATTATATCTGTTATCACTGGTACTTTGAAAAATATTTATTTATGATATTTGGTACTGATTAGATGACGCAATTAGTAGAGTTTTTGCTCTCATATTTATTGGTATTTTGATGATTATTATTTCTACACAATATTCTAAAAAATATGGAAATAATATTGCATGAGAATTTGATATAAAAAATTTATATAACACAAAAAAATAAAAAAATCAGCAAATTAATTTGCTGATTTTTTTATTTTTTTTGACTATGGACTTTTTGAGGATTTTCCAAAGCGATAAAATAATTAAATATTTTTTCTATTGCTTTATAACGCACTTGTCATTTAATTTGATTAAAGTTTCATCTTTTTCAAACATTATCACAATAAGAAAAAATTTCTTTATTATGAATAAAAATAGTGATTTTAAATTCATTTTCATTTGGCTTTTCTTCCAAAATTCTAAAAATTTTATTTCATCATTTTAAAATCTTCGTTGAATCAATTAAATTTAAAATTTTAGGAGCATTAATATTTTCTTGAGAAAAAATATGTTCTTTCAAAAATATTTTTAACTGCGTATCATTTGAAAATAAAATAACTCAAATAATCCATCACCAATCTCATTTGTCATTATTTTGAATAATTTCTTTTATTCTATTTCTTAATACATCTGGTATTTTTCTTTGCTTATTAATATTTGATTTTATATGTGCTGTCATATCCGATACACGCGCTTTTGCTCAAAGTTTTTCATCAAGGTTTTGAATATATAATTTTTCATCTTGTTCTCTATCAATTTGAGATCAAACCGTTTCAATGTGCAAGCGTACCATATTTGAATGATTTGCGATTTCTTTAATAATTTCTTTATCAAAGGGATTTTCTTCTCCTCTCAAAATACTTTTTAAAATTCTATGAATCACTACATCAGCATATCTACGAATCGGGGAAGTAAAATGTGTATAATTTTTTACTTGCAATCATTCATGTACTCATTCTTCTGGAGTATAAAAACTCCTTTCTCAGAGTGACAAATGTTGCTTATACAGAGCATCTAAATTATTTTCACTCATATGTTGCCCTGTCACACAGTTTGCTAAAACCATAAATGACTCTATGATATCATGAGAAATTTTTTCAGCATGAGATTCTCACGAATTTTGTGATTTATCTCATAAATGTAATCTTCTTCCTTCTTCTTGATATCAAATAATTCATCCGCTTTTACTTCTATTTATTCTGAGTTTATCACTAATTTCACGCATGGTATGAAGTGTAGAGTGATACTGAGAATCTCTATCGACAAATTGTTGTGAAAATCCAGCATAATCCATACGAGAGAGATTTTTAAACTTTGATTCATAAAAACCATAATTCACTATTTTTGCTTGATTATCTAAATCTATTTGCAAACTCATCGTATTTTTTACCCCATTTTGATTCAGAGAAATAACTTCATTTGATAATTCTGGTGGAAACATATTTAAAACTCACGAACGTCTATACACACTCGTACTTCTTTTCATAGCTTCTAAATCTAGAGCTGAATAAATAGGAATAGTTTCACATACATCAGAAATATGCACCCAAACACTATATCCATTTTTAGTTTTTTCAGCCCAAATGGCATCATCCAAATCTTTTGATTCGAGTCAATCAATCGTAATAGCTTCTTCAAAT
>CBFHLZ010000186.1:0-1907 GCA_965656795.1 Patescibacteria group bacterium | reverse complement strand
GTGCTTAACAGCAGCGTGGTTGGCCCTCAAGTGGGTCAAGACATGGTTGACCAAGGCGGCTTGGCAGTATTGGTATGTTTCCTAATGATCATGCTGTACCTGAGTGTACGATTTGAATGGCGTTTGGCACTGGGGGCGCTTACCGCGATCATCTATGACGTGACGCTTATCTTGGGCTTATTCGCCTTTACTCAGTTCGAATTCAACCTAACGGTATTGGCGGCGGTGTTAGCAATTTTGGGTTACTCACTCAATGACTCAATCATCATCGCCGACCGTGTCCGTGAGATGTTGCGTGGCAACCCTAACGGTGACACTGATAACTTGCTTAACGAATCAGTGAAAGCGACTTTCTCGCGCACCATGGTGACGTCAGGCACCACGCTAATTACTGTATCAGCGCTTTGGTTGCTTGGTGGCGCGGCACTGCAAGGGTTCGCAATTGCATTGGTTGTCGGCATTGTCAGCGGTACGTGGTCTTCAGTTTCTGTAGGTATTACCCTGCCTAAATTGCTTGGCTTACAACCTTGTCACTACCAAGTAAAAGCACCTGTAGAAGTCGAGGGTGAGTACCCTTAGGGTGTTTATTCGCAAGTAGTACAAGTTAGCAAGTAACCTCAGTAAAGCCCTTCGTTTGTAATAAGACGAAGGGCTTTATTTTTTATAAGAGTCAGACAGTTAGTCAAAAGAGAGGCTATTTCAAAAAACGATAGGTTGAGCAGGAAAGCCCTCAGGATATGAAGTATGTTTATATGACGTCAGTAGAAATGAGGCAAGGGAATGGAATATCGACATCAATGTCATGTAGGCGACCACGGTGATGCACTGAAGCATCCGGTATTGAGTGCTCTGGTTCAGTCATTAATGCAGCAGCATTCACGCCTCAATGTTATCGACACACACTCAGGGACAGGGTGTTACGACCTAACAACCTCACCAAGTAATCATGCAGGCGAATTTGCCGAAGGGGTTGGGTACTTATGGCGAAACAAGGCTTACCTTCCAGAGTCATTCGCGTCTTTTATGTCGGTGCTGGAATACTACAACCCTAATCAACTTATAACGCTATATCCCGGCTCTGCGGCCATTACGTATCAGCAAGGTCGAAGCCAAGACAGCTTCTATTTTTCCGACATTCAGCAAGATGAAGCCGATTTACTTCAAACCAATATTGAGAAGCTACAACGCGATCTGGATGTCTCAAGCAAGCTCACCATTACCGCAGGCGACGGGCTTAAAGCGCTACCTGATGATGTCGCCAAGCATGATAACCATCACCTGATTGTTATCGACCCACCCTATGAAAGCGATGCTGAATATCTCGCAGTGATTGACGCCTTGGTGAAGGCTTATCAGCAATCTGAGAAAGTCTCTGCGCTGATTTGGTATCCACTCTACACCGATGACAAAAGCTCACTGATTTTGAACCACTGCGTGACAGCGGTGAAAGATGGTTTGCTGCCAAGTCCGATCAAGTCGGAATTGCGACTGCGCGATCCAAAGGGCGATGACCGCCTTATCGGCAGTGGTTTGTTGCTGTTTAATCCGCCACAAGGCATGGCCGGAAAGGTAGCTGACACGCTCGATTATTTACACAATCAGCTCGCAACCAATGGTGAGGGTTATTGGCAAATGAGAAGTCTATAAATGGGATTTATGATGAACTTCTAGACGCCGTTCACTAAACTGCTACTATTTTTGTGGTTAAAATTGACCAAACGCTAACTTTTATTGATTGATTAATTGCAGTGAATCATTTAAAAATAGACTACTAATGCGCAAAGGTGCATAAAGGCTCATAAGTTAAATAATTAATCTGAAGATTAAACTCGATTGCGGTTTACCCCCTAAACTGCATTAGGCTCGCACTAGTCATGCGAGCCTTTCTTTTGCCTGAAGAAAAATCT
>CBFHLZ010000185.1:0-1919 GCA_965656795.1 Patescibacteria group bacterium | reverse complement strand
AGAAAAGATCTATCAGACGATATTTTAATTCAGGAATTTATTGTTTGAGACGAATATAGTGTACCTGTGGTCGCTTGAGAAGTTTTACCGATTATGAAAGTTGAAAAACAAGATAATGAAGAACTATTCGACTATGATTCTAAATATGAATCTGAAGCAAAAATGAAAGAAACTTTTCCTGAAATTAATCCAGAGTTAAAAGAAAAATTAGAATCAGCAACTCATGAAATTTATAAATATTTTTGAATAAAATCTATGAGTAGAATAGATTTTTTAGTGAGAGATGATGAAGTATTTTTCTTAGAAATAAATACAATACCAGGAATGACTCAATGAAGTATTTTACCGAAAGCTTGGGCATTAACAGGAAGAAGTTTTGAAGAATTAGTCGACACTATTTGTGATTTTAATTAATAATTTTTTCATTATGTGAGAATTAACCTGGGATGAATTTCAAATGGTGGAACTAAGATCTTGAACAATTATTACAGTTGAAAATTATCCAGAAGCAAGAAATTCAGCATATATTATCACGGTGGATTTCTGAGAAAAAATTTGAATTAAAAAAACCAGTGCTCAAGTCACTGATTTATATTCTATAGAAGATTTAATTGGAAAACAAATCACAGCAGTAGTAAATTTTCCAAAAAAACAAATAGGGAAGTTTATGTCAGAATTTTTACTTGTATGATTTATACAAAAAGATTCAACTGTTGTGCTCGCTGTTCCAGATAAAAAAATTAATAATTGATTACGTTTATGATAAAAAAAACTCACTAATTTTAGTGAGTTTTTTTGTTTACATTTTGATGTACGAGTTTATTTAACGCTTCTTCTAATATATTTTCTTTTGTTTGAGATACTTCTTCTCAAATTTCTTCAACATTTTTAGGTTGAATTTCTCTATTAATTTTTTCTCAAAGTGAATTATTATTATTCATAATACTATAATCTTATTAAATTATTTATTTTAAAGTTAGTTTCTTTTCTTACTTCAGTCAAATTTTGACTATGAATTATCCTATATAAATCTAGTGTATCTACATATTTTCATTTTTCTATTGAGGAAAGATACTGATCTAATAATTCTGACATTAATTTTGGTGAAAATTGTAATACATATCTAGGTATTTTTTTTCATGGGTCAATTCATTGATTTAAGTTAAACTCTATACATTTTGTTTGAGTCCTTCATTCAGCTTTTTGAGTTAAATATCATTTATTAGCAGACACAGCAATATCTATTCACATATATTGAGTTTGTCAATTTAATTCTAGTTTGGTAATTAGATCAACTCATCAAAAGACGTCATCAGCATCTGAACTTGTAAATACCTGTAATCTTGATTCTTCGTCAGATTCTAACTTGTTTGATAAAGTTTCTCTTAAATGTTTAGATACCAAATCACGTCACATTATCTCTACCATATTTTTAAATATATAATATGGATTTTCATTAAATTCTTGAATTAATCATTCTTTTCTCTCATCTAATATATAATCTCAAGATTTATAAGAAATATTGTTAAATTGATACCAACTACAGATATTTTTTTCTGATTGAGTAAGA
The DNA here is from genome assembly GCA_965656795.1 of Patescibacteria group bacterium. Taxonomy (GTDB): domain Bacteria; phylum Patescibacteriota; class Gracilibacteria; order BD1-5; family UBA6164; genus CAJXJP01. Next base: position 349 of record CBFHLZ010000185.1, on the reverse strand, counting down.
TTAGATTTATCAAATCATTTTAATATAATTTTTTGCCAAGCTTCTATTTTTTCTTTTAATCAAACATTTTTATTATTCAAATGATTAATAAAATTTTCTGCTCAATTTATCTCCTTTTTGCTACTTCCATTATTAGTTTGGTTTAGCATAATACTATTATTATATTTATATATATATATAATAATATATTATCATAAAAAAAATATTAAAACAAAAAAACTCACTAATTTTAGTGAGTTTTTTATGTTTTACATAATATCGCTTCCTGAAACAAGTTTACTTGCTTTTTCTCCAGCTCTTCCTTCTAGATCTTCATTTAAGTAGATAAGTTTAGAGTTTTCTTGTGAAC
>CBFHLZ010000184.1:0-1933 GCA_965656795.1 Patescibacteria group bacterium | reverse complement strand
GAAGTCCAAAAGTTTCATGGATTCTGCGGTTCAGCATTCTAGATGGGTTCTCCACCACAATACTGCTGAACACTGAATTTGGAACGTACAAAGGGCGCTTATCAAAAGTGCGAATGATCGTCATGCGCCAACCAATGCGCTCTACTGTACCCTCAATTTGACGATCGGGAGAGCGTATCCAGTCACCGACTTTAAAAGGACGATCGAAGTAAATCATCATGCCGCCAAAGAAGTTAGACAACAGATCTTTAGCTGCTAAACCAACGATTAAACCACCAACACCACCAAAAGTGAGTAATCCAGATAAACTGAGCCCAAATGCCTGCATGATAGTGAGGCCACCTATTGTCATAAAGAATAGTCGGGCGACTTTGGCGATAGCTTGTACAGTGGTTTCGTCTCTGGTTTTCTGTTCCAAGACGTATGCTTCTGCATTACTGATCATTCTTAATGTAAACCAAACAAAGGTACATATAACCAGTATGTGTTTGAGAGTCTTTAACCAGTTGATTTCATTGCCAAACTGGTCTTGAAGAATCAATCCAACCGATACAGTCGCAGGCCAACACCAAAGTAACGTGCTGACAGGGGTTCTTAGTGCTTCTAGCAGGAGGTCGTCCCAATGAAAAGTCGTTTTTTGAGCCAGTACTTCTAAACGACTATGGATAATTCGCCAAACCACCCAAGCTAAGAAACTCGCGATGGTGATAAATAAGACGCTACTCCACCAGTTACTGTGGCTCTGGTTGATGTAGGTTTGAACTTGGGTTATGAATTCATTCATTGTGTGTACTGCCGCAGAAATTATGAGTTGGAAATTAGCAGAAATTGCTGTTGTTCTCTACCTTTATAAATCAAACGATTATGATAATGGAATAAGCTTATTATTGCATACTCGACTTTTTTTGAGATAGAAACTAATGTAGGTTTGGCTATCCGATGTAATTCAATTTCTTAAATGGGACTTCAAATGAGCGACAAACAATATGCAGTTATCGGCTTGGGGCGTTTTGGGTTATCTGTTTGTAGAGAGCTGCAAAGTTCAGGAGCACAAGTACTCGCCGTCGACATTGATGAAGATCGAGTTAAAGAAGCCGCGGCTTTTGTTTCACAAGCGATTGTTGCCAATTGTACGAATGAAGAGACAGTGAAAGAGTTAAGACTCGACGATTACGATATGGTAATGGTGTCGATTGGCTCTGATGTCAACTCTAGTATTCTAACCACTTTGGTGGTGAAAGAATCAGGATCAAAGGCGGTTTGGGTAAAGGCTAATGATAAGTTTCACGGCAAGATTCTTTCTAAGATTGGTGCTGATTATATCATTATGCCAGAACGAGATATGGGCATTCGTGTGGCGCGGAAAATGTTAGATAGACGCGTTCTAGAGTTTATTGACCTTGGGAGTGGCTTGGCGATGACGGAAGTCGTTATCGGGCATAATTTGTTGGGTAAGAAACTTGGTGACCTTAAGCTGTGTAAAGAGAGCGGTGTTGATGTCCTTGGTTTTAAGCGAGGACCGCATTTAACCAAAGCACCAGGGCTTGATATTAGCTTAGAAACGGGGGATGTGGTGATTCTTGTTGGGCCGAAAGAGACCTTGTCTAAAAAATTACGTAATTGGTAATTGGTAATTGGTGATTGGTAATAAGGTAAGAGTATGAATTCGTTTCAACGTAAAGGTATTTTCTACACGCTTAAGAGAGATGAAAAACCACGGAAAGGGTCTGAACCTAAAATCATCCTTACGAGTTTTTTAGGTGTCCTTATCCCTGCCGCATTATTGCTTACGCTTCCTGTTTTCTCAGTCTCTGGACTTAGCTTTACCGATGCGCTGTTTACTGCAACTTCAGCAATCAGTGTGACGGGTTTGGGGGTTGTCGATACGGGGCAACATTTCACTTTGGCTGGTAAAATTTTGCTGATGTTTTTG
>CBFHLZ010000183.1:0-1948 GCA_965656795.1 Patescibacteria group bacterium | reverse complement strand
TGGGAATTCTGCTCAATCAAAAGCAAGATTACAAAAATACGTTCCTAAATTTCAAGCTGTTAAAAAATTATTACAAGAATCTCAAAACATAGATATTGCCTCTAATATTACAGCAAGTCCAAAGTAAACAAAAAACTCACTAAGTGTGAGTTTTTTTATTTTAAAAATATATCTAAGAAATATTCATAATTTGCTAGAGTTCATTTTGCTGTCTTTTTAAAAGCATTTTTTTCAGACTTAGAGAAATTACATTTTCCAAAACTATATACGAAAGCTCTTTTTTCCCAATTAGATAAGTTTTTATAATCTTTCTTTTTTTCTCTAAACCAAAATTCTAATTTCAAATCTCATAATATTAATATAATCAGTCTTCTTACAAGTATATCATTTTCTCTTTCAAACAAATCAATAATAAGCTTAATATCTTTTTTATCTAAAATATTACTTATATTAGTTATAAAATCTAATATCCATATCTTATAGTATGGAATTTTATTTAGATGATAATCTTTATTTATTAATATATTTAATAAAAAATCTTTTATTTTATTTAAATCTAATATAGATATATTACCTTTTATTAAATTAATATATTTTAATATATTTGGCAACAATACATATAATTTCAAAAAAGTTTCCTTTTCAAATAAAATTTGATGTAATCAAAGAATATTATACCTGTATCCAGTATTAAGTATTTTTTTAATTCTCTTAAGATTAATTTCATCTACTTCGAGCTCTTTTTGCAGCTCTATTTTTATTATTTGTAATATTTTTTCCTCTTCTTTTTGTGAAATTTCCTCTTCATAAATTTCATCAATTTCCTCATAAGAATTTGCGTTTTCTAATTTTTTTGCAAAGTTTTCATCTCAGATATCTTTTAGAATATTATATATTTCAGTTTCTTTTATATTATCATAATTGAGATTACAAAAAATTTTATACTCATTTATAGAATATATTTTTGTCTTACTTAATTGTAAAGTAAGGTTAAAACGCTTATTTAAATAGTCTGAAAAAATATATAATAATTCATATGCTTCATTTTCATTTTTTATAAAAAACCTATAATCATCTACATATCGTGTAAATAATACTCATCTATGGATTAAAAAATCATCTACATCTTTTAATCAGATACTAGAAATAACTCAAGAAACAATAGGTCATACTGGTAAGACTCATATAGTTTCATTAACATTTCTTGATTTTAAAAATCAACTAATAATTTTTTCTTCAACACTTGAAAATAAAGAAAAAAAGGCTCTTTCTAAATCGTGTAAATATAATCTTGAAAAAAAATCAGATATATCCGTCACCAACACATATCATTCTCTACCTCATTGAGTAAGGGAGTTCTCTATAAATCAACTGTAATCAGATTCTAAAAAAAATTTTTCAGTTACATTAATTCTATCAGAATATACATAATCTTTGTTAATTATATCTGATTTATCCTTTACAATAGAATATATAAATGTTGTATATAGAATTAAATCAATTGGGTCTAGTAGACTAGCATTACGAAATCAATACTTACTCTTTGGTACTAAATACTTTAAATCAGACTCTTTTTTCCAATTATTTAAATCAATTGGTAAGTTATCATGATTTAAATATTTATACTCAAATGGTATAGGTAATAAATTAGTATCTCCATTATTTTTAATTAAATCAATAATATATTCTAAATCTTTTTTTTCTAAATTCATATACTAACAATATTAATATTACTATGGTTATAGTATATTTATATTAATAATTTCCTAATTAATTTTTCTCTCCTCACTATTTTGCTAAAAAATAATATTTCGCTATTATATTCTTATAAATATTTTTTTATAAAAAATCATGAAATTTTTTAGTATTTTTTTCTATATCTGAGTTCCTTGTTTATTGGCTTGTATATTTGGATATTTTTATTTTGGAGGATTAGATAATTTCTTTG
>CBFHLZ010000182.1:0-1951 GCA_965656795.1 Patescibacteria group bacterium | reverse complement strand
AAAAATGATAAATGAATACTCATAGAAGTACAATTTATTGTAAAAGAAATGTTTGAATGGAAAGAAGAATGACTTCCAGAAGAAGAATTATGAGAAATAATGATGCATCAAAACTTAGATTTATGACAAGATTTTATTGATGAATTAGAAAGAAGAGCTGATGCAGAATGAATATTAATTCCTCAATTTTTACTAACAATTTTTGAAGCTGATGTAATTATTCATAAAGAAAAGTTTAAAAAATATGATACAAAAATAAATTCTGATTTATTTTATAAACTTCATAGATGATCTTGAAATAAACATTTCAAAATGATTATGGCACACTTGGAATCTGTAGTTTACGACAGACAACGGTGAAAAGTAATTGCTAAACAAAGTAGAAAACTCGATACTCAAGAAGAAATTTCTGCATAAAAAAAGAACTTTTAAAAAGTTCTTTTTTTTATTTATAAAATTCATGTCCATTTTGATTTTTCATTGAAATGAGTTTATTTCAAGTATAAGTAATAGTAAGCATATCTCATTTTAATAATTTAATTTCACTTACAATAGACTTATTATAATCCGTAATACCATTATTATTTAATATAGTAATTGCTCATAATCATGATATAACAGAAACGTTAATAATTTCAGATTCATTATTATTTAAGTTGGCAGAAACTTTGTTTCTAGTTTCAGCTGCAAACTCTCTAAATGAAGATGATGATGAATCTATGTCATTTGAATCTAAGTTTTGTGCTCAATACATAATTCATGCTCATAAAATAGCTCAAATAATTCATTTTATATTTCATGAAGTTTTTGATGCAGATTCAGTTATTTCATGAAATCAATCTTTATCATAGCTTCCTAAATCACATTCATCATTAGAAAAATCAATAGAAGAAAAAATTAATTTTCTATATTTATATTTTTCAATATTTTTTTCATCAATTTCTACTTTATTAAAATCTTGTCATATTTTTTTAGGGATATGAATAGTAACTCATGGTTTAATATGTTCTGATTCAGCAGATAATGCGAGCATTTTTTTATTTGTAAATTGAATTTCTCATTTAAATATTTCTCCCTCTATTGAAACTTCTAAATAATCTGACTCGTCTCACGGAATAAATTTAATAACTTGTACATCTAAATTTTCATCTACCTTATCTCTTACTAAAACAATATGATTATTATTTGCAGTAAAAAATTGATATGCTCCATTTTTAATATTTCATTCAATATTATAAACTTCTAATGTTTTTTCAGATTCACCATCTGAAAAAGTTTTTCTTGTAACTGATTGTACGAGAGTTTTTGGTACTTCTTGCGTATTTTCTTGATTATTTAACGACATAAAAACAACATAAATATATAAAAATCGAAGTGATTATAAAAATAAGTTTATTAATGTCAAGAAGTATATTTTTTGCTTTAATAAAAGCAATATGCTAGAATATATAAAATAAATAAAAAACTAAAAGGAAAATATATGTGAGAATGATTTTTTGATGCAATTCTAGATAAACCAAAAGAGATTATAGATAAAATAAATTGAGAAAAAATAGAATATTTTTGTGATAATCAAAAATATGATTTATATTTTTTAGAAAATTGAGATTTAATAGTAGAAGATTGAAATACTAAAAAAATATATCAATTAACTGAAGCATCTAAAGATACTTTTAATGAATCAGTAAGTATTGTCCTTAATCATATAACAGGGAAAAAATATCCTAATAGACCTACAATTTGAGCAGAAGTAAATACTATATATGAAGAATTTTTCTGAGAAAAAAAACAAGAAATTACTAATACAGCTAAAAATGAAAATTTTTCATTACTAACTGAAATCGAGCAAAGTTGAGAAGAAATTATCAATGATATTGAGTGATTAATCGATGATTGATTCTATGTATTAAGATTATTATTTAAAGAATTTTATGAAAGTTTCTTTTGAGAA
>CBFHLZ010000181.1:0-1956 GCA_965656795.1 Patescibacteria group bacterium | reverse complement strand
GTTTCAAGCGGTGTTAATTTTAATGCTATGTTTTATGAAGCAGAAAATTTTAATCAAGATATATCAAATTGGGATGTATCAAACGGAACTGATTTTAGTTATATGTTCAGTAATGCAGAAAGTTTTAATCAAGATATTTCAAGTTGGGATGTTTCAAAAGGAACTGATTTTAGTTACATGTTTTATAATGCAGAAAGTTTTAATCAAAATATATCAAGTTGGGATGTATCAAACGGAATTAATTTTAATGATATGTTCAATAATGCAGAAAGTTTTAATCAAGATATTTCAAAATGGGATGTTTCAAAAGGAACTGATTTTAGTTTTATGTTTTATAATGCAGAAAGTTTTAATCAAGATATTTCAAAATGGGATGTTTCAAAAGGAACTGATTTTAGTTATATGTTCAGTAATGCAGAAAGTTTTAATCAAGATATATCAAATTGGGATGTATCAAACGGAACTGATTTTAGTTACATGTTTTATAATGCAGAAAGTTTTAATCAAAATATATCAAGTTGGGATGTATCAAACGGAATTAATTTTAATGATATGTTCAATAATGCAGAAAGTTTTAATCAAGATATAAGTAAATGGTGCGTATCAAAAGGTATTAATTTTAGTAATATCTGTAATTCATTAAATATAAAAATAAACAAAAATATGATTAATAATTCATTGTTTAAATTTTGTTGTGAAGAAGTAAAATATATAAAAAGTAACATTCAGATTTCTAATAATGATTTTTTTGAATTAATGATAACTGATAGTGATTTATATTTTAAAATTGAAAGTGAAGATTTTGAAATTGTTATTTTATTTGATGGTGACTATTATTTTAGAAATGAAAATAAATATTCATACATGAAAGAATCAGAAATTGAAAAACTAAAAGAACTTGATTTACTCACTTATCTTTAAAAACAATGACACTGACTAAAAAAGTTGGTGTTTTTTTTTATTATTTATTTGACACTTATTAAATATAGTATAAAATAATAATATAAACAAATGAGGAGTTTTAAAATGCAAAAGATAAAAGAATTTCTGGCAAGTGAAATTAAAACTAAAGCCAAAGAATCAGGTTTAACACAAGCACAGGTCGCTAAACTATCTAACCAGACACAACCAATAATATCAAATATATTCAATAACAAATTACAGCATTACACAAGCGATAGATTATTTAATATAGCAAAAAGCATTAGTTGTGAAATTAACATAACTTCAAAATCAAGAAACTTTAACTTATAATAAGGAGAATAAAATGTTTAAAGGATTAAGAAAGCATTATCACAGATACCAAGATTTTTATGATTTCACTTTTGGATTTACAATGATTTTAATAGTATTACATATTTCAAATCTTTAAAAATAATTACACTGACTAAAAAGTTGGTGTTTTTTTTATTATTAATTTGACACTTATTATATTTAGTATAAAATAATAATATAAGTTAAGGAGTGTAAAAAATGGATAAAATAACAAAAGAAATGCTTTTAAAAGGTTTGAAACCAGTAAAAAAAGAAGAGCTTTTAAAGTTTATAGAAGAAAATGAAAATGTAACTTGTGTTGATACAAGTGAAATTAATGATTTTAGTTATATGTTTTTTGATGCATATAGTTTTAATCAAGATATATCAAAATGGGACGTTTCAAAAGGAATTGATTTTAGTTATATGTTTTGGTATGCAGAAAGTTTTAATCAAGATATTTCAAAGTGGAACGCTTCAAGCGGAATAAATTTTAGTTATATGTTTTGTTATGCAAGAAGTTTTAATCAAGATATTTCAAATTGGGATGTATCAAATGGAACTGATTTTAGTGAGATGTTTGATAATGCAAGAAGTTTTAATCAAGATATAAGTAAATGGGATATTTTAAATAAAGATTATTTTTATGATATATGTAATTCATTAAATATAAAAATAAATAAAAAAATGATAAATGATAAT
>CBFHLZ010000180.1:0-1987 GCA_965656795.1 Patescibacteria group bacterium | reverse complement strand
AAAAGTAGAAAAAAAATGGTTAAAATTTCCTTTTTCTTTTGTAAATTTAATTTGTTATATAATTTTATGAGCTATTAGTGCTGCAAAAATTATTCAAGTAACTATTATTATCTAAATTATTAAAAAATGTTTGATTATTCTACTGATGTACTTCTGATTTTACTTGGTTTAGTTTGGTATATTTTTGCATTTATTCAATACCAAGAATTACTTAAATGACACGGATTTAATGGTTTAATGCTCTTTATGTCACCAAGATTAATGTGACTAATTATTGGTCCTATATTAATGATTGTTTGAGTTTTAAAATTAATATTTTAAAAAATGAAAATTCAAGAAATTAAAACAAATGATTCACTTATAAAAATAGATGATTTTTTTACAAAAATGTGGTGAGGCTTATTTGATATTCATTTAGAAAACCAGATACAATATTATAAAAAATGTGATATTTATTATTTTGAAGAAAATTGAGAAATAATATCTTCTATTATTTATGCAAAAAAAGATAATTTTAATTATATTCGGAGATTTGGAACATTAAATAATCATCAATGAAAATGATTATGAAGTAAATTACTAAATTATGTATTGGAAAAATATTCTTGAGATTTTCATTTAACAGCAGATAAAAACAAAATTGAGTATTACAAAAAATTTTGATTCATTGAAACATGAGAAAAAAAACTCATCTGAAATGAATATGCAATAAAAATGATAAAAAAATAGTTCAACCTGGAAATAATAAATAAAAAGGAGGAAATATGAATAATAATTTTAATGAGTGGAATAATCTCAAACAAAAAATAGATGAAAATAAAGTAAATTTTCATATAAAACAAAGACAAATATGGAATTGTTATATGTGAATAAATGTTTGATTTGAAGAGGACTGAAAGTGAGAAGAATTTAATAGACCGATTCTTGTATTAAAGAAAATTTGAATCATGTATTTATGTATAGCGCTTACAACTCATGGGAAAGAGAATGATTTTTATTATAAATTACCTGAAGATATTTCTCGTAAAAATTCTTACCTGATTTTATCTCAACCAAAATTATTTGATATAAAAAGGTTTCACTACAAAGTTTGAACTGTTCCCAAAGATGAATTCACTAAAATACAAAAAAAGCTCAAAACCTTATGGTTTTAAGCAATTGTTACCCTTTTCAGGGAGTCCCGAAGGAAATTTGTACTTAAAGTATATACCAAAACCACAAAAAATGCAATACTTTTTTTGACTTCAAAAATAGATTTTTAAAACCCCGGGATTAGGTTCCTAAATTCAAGCACACAATCCCGGGGTTAGGACTTGAACTGCAATTTATAAATAATATTAAATTTATGGAAAAAATAATATCAATTCTCATTATTTCAATTTTTATTTTAAGCTCTTGTTCTAATCCTGAAGATTTAGAAAGAATTGAAGAATTAGAAAATAAAAATAAAAAATTGGAATGACAAATTCAAATCGATAAAAATATTGTACCAAAAATATCAAATCAAGAGGATTGTATAAATAAAATTATTAATGACCCTCGAATTAATAACAAAAATAATATTTGAGATATTTTTTATTCAAATAATAGTAAATCTTGTTATTTTAACATTACTCACATAGATAATAGTCATAAATGCAGAATAACTAGAAATGAATTATTTAGTTTCAATAATACAAAAGAATATATTGAAGCATGTACTGATAGATATTGAGATTGTGTATCTGTATTTGATGCATGAGAATGTAATAGATATAATAAAAAAATTGAAGAACTGAAAAAATAATCATCGTCCACCAAGACAATAAACTGCTCTACGTTTCTGAAGACTCACCCCGGGATTAAGTTCCTAAAATTCTGGATTTAATCCCGGGGTTGGAGAATATAGGAGATCTAAAAACACTTTTAAAACATAATAAACTTTTACTATGGCTCAATTTGAGAAAGTAAATCCGAAACAAAGCTTTCCAGAGATGGAAGAAGCAAT
>CBFHLZ010000179.1:0-2008 GCA_965656795.1 Patescibacteria group bacterium | reverse complement strand
ATTTCTTGTTTCTCATAAAACAAGAATTTTTTTTCAAGAATATTTTTTTGCAATTTGATATTCAGGAAAACTATCAACACAAATATATTTTCCAGAAGTATTTTTTAAAATTCCTGAAACTTCCTTGAGTCAATGTCCATAAGCATTTGATTTTAGAACTGGCCAAATTTCTCCATCTTTTTGCCACGATTGAATAATTCATAAATTATGTAGAATATTACTTTTATGAATTTTAATATAATTTAATGGTTTTATATCAGGTTTCACAAGATTTTTAAAAAAATCAATCATAGAAAAAATATTAATTTTAATTATAAAATATAATATGAATTTTAATAAGAAAAGAAAGAAAAAAGACATATATGGAATAAACCATTATTATTAACCTTTCGGTTTTTTTTAGCATCTAATCGAATTATCCAATAAATATTTTGATATTCATTAATCTGATCAATATTAAAAACCGCATTTTATGCATAATAAAAATCGATAGTTTTATTATGACAAAACAAAAAAAAAACAGATAATTATATCTGTTTTTTTACTGAAATCTATATGAACCTGGATATTCTCACCATCATGCTGAAGTGATTCAATTACGAGTAGCTAAAGTATAATTTGAATAACCCGGAAGAATAGTAAATATTACCTCTCATCAAGAATTAGATATTCTCCCATCATGTACAGCTGCCTTACAAATACTAGAATCATCAGTATATATAGCTGACCCCCAAATAGCTCCTGCAGTTGTTTGAGCAGATGAACAATAACAAGTGTATGTGCTATAATTATTACCTCTATACGATGTTGCATGAGAAGAACAAGAATTTTGCATAATAGTTTGTTTGGTTACTTGCTTTGTATTTCCATGATTATCTCTAAAATCTACGACAATTCAATTACTTGATAATCAACTAACAAGAGTAATACTTTGACTGTCCTGACACGTCAACCATGAAGTTGAATTTGTTATATCTCATGAAATTTTCATTTGAATTTCGGCATTAGAATCTGTAGATGAAGGACATGTAATACTTAATACATTTGATACCGAACTAACAGTAGGATTAATACTAAAATCTCATCCAGAAAAAGTATATATTGGTTCATCTTCAATTCAATGATTCCCATTTGATATTATTTCAGTTAGCAAACTTGATCATGATAATGAAACCTGTTTAGAGTTAGAAAAAACAATTAAAAAATTATCATTATTAATTTGTAAATCTATATCTTGTGAAGAAACAGCGTTTATTGGTTGTTTAGTAATTTCATCTAATAATATTCACAACCCCATTCCCCTAGAAAATAAGTAACGTTTAGATAAATCTGCATAAGATTGAGCTATTATAGAATTTGTAAGAACTGGGGCTTCTAAGTATCCTAGTATTTGAAATTTAGTTTTACTCGCATTTGTAGTATAAGTGTAATATCTATTATCAATGGGATCAATCGCATCACTCACTGATATTTTTCTTAATACATCAATTTTTGCATATCATTGAATTAATAATTTTTTTGTTCCATTTTTTATATAAACTTTTTGTTCTGAAGGTTCTGGTACAAAACTATTTCTTGTTTGATATACTTGTAATCATTTGTTTATTAAACTTATATCAGTTTTGCGTTTCGAATCACGAGAAACTTGTGAATAACCTACAAAACTCACGAAACCAATTGTTGCTAAAACGGTTAAAATAGTAATCACTACTATAAGTTCAACAAGCGTAAAACCCCTGTTTTGTATTTTCATATTTATTATGTTTTAAATATAAGTAATAACTACTATAATAAATCTATTTTGTAAAACAATAAAAATCTATAGACAGTAAAAAAAATTATCGCATAAAAAAGCTGGAAATATTTTCCAACTTTTTATTCTCCAGGTTCTTCAAAGTTTTCAGCTTCATCAAGATTTGTAACTGTTATTTTTGCTGCAGCTATTTCTTGTTGACCATCTTGAGTTGTCGAAACTCCTGAGTAATCATATTGTTTTTCTTCTCCACAT
>CBFHLZ010000178.1:0-2014 GCA_965656795.1 Patescibacteria group bacterium | reverse complement strand
ATGCTTTTTTTTATGCTGCATTGGATGGGTGCAACAGCATACTCTACTACATTTAAAAATGGAGCTTATAACACAAAGCAACAGTAGGGAAGCTTTGGTTGTAAGTGCTATTATTATATGTAAAAATAAAATTTATCAAGTATTTTTCTCACTTTTTTTTATTTGAAATTTTATTTTTTCTAAATCTATTTTTTCTAAATTTTTTAAAACAAAACTTTGTCTTGTTTTTGCAAAAGTCTCTTTTTGCTCATCAACAAAATTCCAATATAAATAATTATAACTACATGAATCCGTATTATATTTTTCTTTTACATTGTATTCACAATTTTTACAAAAATCAGACATTTTATTTATATAATTTCCAGATGAAATATATGGTTTTGTAGCGAGCTTTCAGCTATCTGCATATTGGCTCATCGAAATCACATTTGGAGTAACAACCCATTCAAACGCATCTACATATTGTTCAAAATACCAGCGATTTAACTCTTGAGGATCAAAGTTTTTCAAGAGACTAAAATTTCCAATAATCATTAAACGCTCAATATGATGACCATAATTATTTTGTAAAACTCTTGAAATACTTTGTTTTAGACAGTTCTCTTTTATTTGCTCTAAATTTTTTCACCAGAAATAATCAGGTAATTTTTTTGTAAAATTAAAATAATTTTGAGAATAAATATCATCTTTATAAAAATGAAAAAAATGAAACATATATTCTCTCCAACCTAAAACCTGTCTAATAAATCACTCTTTATTATTCATTTGTGTATCTTGCCTTGAAATAGTTTTTACCACTTCCTGTGGAGAAAGCAGTCAAAAATTTATTGCTTGAGATAACAAAGAGTGATGAACAAAATCATCTTTTTGATACATAGCATCTTCGAGTTTTCAAAAATTATCTAAATGATTTTTTACAAAATAATTCAATAAATTTATCGCTTGTTTACGGCAAGTTGGATATCAAAGTGTTTGACTGAAATTATAATACTTTTTTGCTTCCTGGAGTCAGATATCATTTTGCTCATCAAAAGAAAATTCCCAAGATTTTTCATGGTTTTTATCAAATTTTCTATTTTCTGAATCAAAATTCCATTTATCTCATTCTGGTTTATCTCCGTTGATGAGAATATTTTCTTTTTTTCTCATAAATCTATAAAAATTTTCCATAATAGGAGGTTTTTCATATTTTTTTCTAAATTCTTGATGTGTTAAGAAAAAATTTTTATGATTATTCCAAGAAATTTTTATTCAAAAATTTTTTTGTAATTTTTTAGCTAATTTTTCTAAATTTTTTTGTACAAAATCTTCATCAGCTGTATTAAAAATTATTTCTCAAATATCAGAATTATTTTTTAATGTTTTTTCAAAACCCTGGTACCAGTTTTTAGAAATTTCAAAATAAGCTGTATAATTTTTATTTTCTAATTCTTTAACAAAGTTGTATCCACAAGCATAATCTAATATTTTTGAACGAATATTTAATTGTAATTCACTATTATTAAAATTTATTTTTCAGCTGTGATGAATATATAAAAAAATATCATCTTTTTGTGCAGGGAAGAAAGAAGTATTTATTTGATTATACAAAATAAAATATAATTTTTTCATAAATAAAATTATTTAATAATAATTATTCTTATTTTAAACAAATAAAAAAGATATTCAAATATGAATATCTTTTTTTGATGAATTATGCAACTTTAGCAGCTACTTCTTCTTTAGTTAAACCATCAATTTCAGTTGTAACCCCTGAAGCTCTTGCAGTACCTTGTACAATTTTCATTGCACCAGCTAAATCAATAGCATTAAGATCTGGCATTTTTTCTTCAGCAATTTCTTTTACTTGATCAAGAGTTAAGTTCCCAACTTTATCAGTTTGAGGTACTCCAGAACCTTTTTTAAGGTTTAGTTTATTTTTAATAAGAGTAGACATTGGTGGTTGTTTTACAACAAAATCAAATGTTCTATCTTCATAAACTGTAATGATAACAGGTAATTTAACACCCATTTT
>CBFHLZ010000177.1:0-2016 GCA_965656795.1 Patescibacteria group bacterium | reverse complement strand
GACACCATCCACCTCTATAAAATGAAATTACTACCGGACCTTTTTCTAATAATTCTTGAATATTTACTTGTTTTCCAGTCGCATCAGGAAGTGTAATTTCAGGAAATTTTTCTCCTACACCAACGATATTTTTATCAATCCCTGTTCCAGCAAGATCTAAATCTGCAGCTTGCATAACTTTTACAATTTCTTCAGGAATTTTTGATTTATTTTCAGCAACTAATACACTTAATTGTTCGTTTAAAGTTTTCATATTATTTTTTTATAAATTATTTTTTCAACCTGGTCTTATTGACTTAATTCTAATTATATATAATATGATTAAAACACAAGTACCTACTAAAAAGTAGGATACATACTTAAAAGTAATAATAGCTTAAATATGATAAAAAAAGACTGCTCAAATTTACAAAAATGTCATTTCCAAAAGACATTAAACATATTATGAGGAAAATGGAAAATAATTATTTTATGGATGCTCAAAGATCAAAAACTTAGACCCAGTGAGATGCAAAAAAAGATAGTTGAGATTACACAAAAAATGCTCATTCAACAACTCAGAGAACTTGAAAGTGATGAATTAGTACAAAGAAAAGTATTCCCAGTGGTCCCACCAAAAGTAGAATATTCCCTCACTGAAAAATGAGAAAAAATTATACCCGTGCTCAAAATGCTCGACGATTGGGGAGAAAAAAATATTAAGTAATAATATTAAAAATGAAAAAAACTTCACATTTCATAGCAATAGAAATAAAACCTGAATTATTTTCGAATATTTTTTCTGCAATTTATTGATACCTCAAAGATAATAACATTTTAGAATATTTTATTTTTCAAAATATTCTTTCTCTTCATACAACACTCTACTATTTACCTGAGAATATTACAAGTACTCAAGAAAAGTTCCTTGTAAAAGATATTAAAAATACTCAAATATCATCCGAAATATTTTCAGAAAATATTTGATATTTTAGAAACAATAAAAATAATTATTCTCATCTTTATTTTGCTGTGAAAACTCAAAATAATTTATCTAAGATTTTTTCAGATTTTCATAATACATATAATTTTGCAGAAATTCACGAAAATAATTTGGAATATACCGCACATATAAATTTTTTTAAAATTTTAGACTCAAAAATTTTTCTCAAACATCAAAAAAATATAGAAAAAATAATTTTTTCTGAATTAAATAAAATAAAAAATATAAATATTTCTCACTGAAATATTTCTTTATACGCAGTTAACAGTCATTTTTGAAATGAAATACAAATTAAAATCTAAAAAAGATTATGAAAAATAAATTTTATTTTTCATAATCTTTTTTTAATATTTCCATCAAAACATCATCGTAATATTTTCAAAATCTATAATTATGTTGAGACATCCTCCCTGTTTCGACGAATCAGCATTTTTCATAGGTTTTAGCAGCATGTGTATTATTTGAAATATATCTTAAGTATAATTTATTAAGTCCGAGCATTTCAAAAACATATTTTTTTACGAGTTCTATAGATTCTCTCCCGTATCATTTTCCTCTACTTTGAGCATCAAAAATAGCAATTCACAATTCACAATGTGAATTTTTATAATCTATATCCATCAGAGAAATATTTCCAATAACTTTTTGATTTTCTTCTACGAAGATTGAAAAAGTTAGTTGTTTATCATTTTTATTTAAATCTGCATAATATTTTTCTTCATTTTCAAGAGAAATAATATTTCCAAAAACTGGTCATAAAAAAGCTTGAGTTTCAATATCATTTAATCATTCGTACCAACCTTGGATATCTTGTTTTTCAGGAACAACAAGTGAAATTCTTTCACCAGTCAGCATTTTTACTCTTGTCATAATTTCTACTATTAATAATAAAAATATATTTTGTGATTTAATTATATAAGAAAAATTACTTATGAAAAATAATTTTTATAAAATAAATTATTTTATTTGCTTCCTAATTTTCTCAGAATAATTTTCATCAGTTCAAAATTTTTCTGATAATTCATTAATTGTAT
>CBFHLZ010000176.1:0-2020 GCA_965656795.1 Patescibacteria group bacterium | reverse complement strand
TTAGATTCTAATTGTGATTTAGATTTATTAAGTATGTTTATATCTTTAATTAAATCATCAACGTATTTTGTTTGATTATCAAGCGTATTTGAAAGAGTTTTAGTTTCTGTATATAATCTTTCATTGGTTGTTGATAATTCTGTTATTTGATTGTTTAAATTAGTTATATAAAAATAACCTGCTGCAACAGCACTAACTATAAATATTGTAGATAATAAACCTATTATTATTTTTGTTTTAGTTATCATTTTTTTATATCTCCATTATTATTTTTATTGTTAAAAACTTTATTTGCTAAAATTGCAGTTACACAAGATGCACATATACCAAAAAAACCTAAAACTATTGCTTCATTTGGACTTTTAAAAAAGCTTAATAAAGATATTATAAATGGAGATAAAAGACAAAACCAAAAAGCCCATCTAGTTTTTAAAAAATTTCTATTATTATTCATCTATTTTATCCCTGTTCAACCATTCTTCTAAATCTTCTAACGTATTTAATTCAGGTATTAAAACTCCTTTTTCATTCATTGATTCTTTAATTTTTTCTAAATAAAAGTCAACGTAATTAATTTCATTTGAAAAAAATATTCTATCATGTTTTTCTTTAACTCTCTTTTGAGATTCTTCAAATGTTTTACCTGGGTTTCTCCAATCACTGTTTTTAAAAGGGTTTATATATTTTTTATCACTCATAATTTATACTCCAAATATTTTTCTTAATTCTTCAACTGATTTTGGATCTGCTGTCTTATCTTTTATTTGTTTTATGTAATCGTTTATTATTTTTTTTTCATTTCTTTGTTTATTTATTTTACCTTGTTGTATATCACTTCTTGTTTTTTTGTCTGGTTTAACATACAAATGATTTTCTTTTATATTATCTTTAAAATGTTTAAACAGAGATGGTGTTTTTTTATCTTCATAATTTTCTACTAATACTATAATACCACTTCCTTTAATTTCTCTATCTATCTTATCTGAATAAATCTTATGTGATAAAACGTAATCTCCTGTATCATCTTTCAATATTCCTGAACGAACAATACAATCTTCAACAAGTTTTATGGTAGGAGCATTATTTATAACGTCACGACAATTTCCGTTTCTTTTTTTAGATTTTTTACCTTTTTTATTTATAACATAATCTGTTTCAGTTCCCCAAATCACTTGAAAATGTAAAACTACTTTTTCAAATTTTATGCCTTCGGCAATCGCTTCGCTCAATTCTGTATTGACTAAATATTTGACTTTGTCTTTTAATTTTTTCTTCTCCATAAAATGCATAGTATTCCATTTGTTAAAGCTTGGTAGTGTTGAAGGTATGTATAATAATAAATCTTCTTTTTTACTCATAAATATTTATTCTCCTGATAATTTTGCAACAAATGTAGGTCTTTTCAAAATCTTTTTTTCTTTTTCTTTTTAAAACCCATTCCCCCCGTTACTCTACGATCATGAATTAAATTATATGATCGTAGAACAACGCTTTAAAACTATAACACATTAAAAAAACTTTGAATAATATTTACTTTCATTTTTTAAAATTAATTTCTTAATAGTTATATTTTTTATTTCAACTTTTCCGCCATTTTTTTGTGGTATTCTTAAAGTTAAAGTTGGAAAACAATATAATTCAGGTGTGCATAAATAATTATTTAGTAGTCTATTTACTTGCATACTATTGCCACACTTTTCTAAAAAAACTTTATATTCTCTATGTGAGAAACTGAATTGATTACCATGCCTTGATTCAAAAATTGTTATCATTCTTGAAAGTAATCTAAATTCTTCTATACCAATTTTTTCAATTAGTTTTAATGACACTTTTCTTTTTAATTTGTTTCTTATTTTTTTAGATTCTTTCAACATTTTTTAAAACCCTTAACTTTTTTATTTATATTTTTATTATATAATTTTATTGAGATTTTGCAAATAATAAAAAAAACACTCTGATTTAATTAACCAAAGTGTCTTTATTTATATTATTTATTAATTTACTGTATAATCAAAATCTG
>CBFHLZ010000175.1:0-2040 GCA_965656795.1 Patescibacteria group bacterium | reverse complement strand
TATAATTCTAGTTTTTTTAATTAATCATTTCATCTGATTTTTGCGAGTAATCTTAATACTTCTAAATATAGCCAAACTAGCGTTACAAGTAAACCAAAAGCAGCAAACCATTCGTAATATTTTGGTGCTCTATTTGCAACTCATGATTCAATAGTATCAAAATCAAGAGCTAAGTTAAATGCAGCAATACCGACGATAAATACTGAAACTCCTATTCATAAAGGACCTGAAGAATGTATGAAAGCTAAATCATATAAACCAGTAAGTGATCCAATGATTGCTACGATATACATCAGCATGATTGCTCAAGTACAAGCTACGACTCACATTCTAAATTTTTGAGTAACTTTAATAATTCTTGAAGTATATAAACCAAGCATTATTAAAAATATTGCAAAAGTTAATCCAACAGCTTGAACGATAATTCCATCATACATACTTGCGTAAAATAATGAAATTGCTGCGAGAAATCCACCTTCTAAAATAGCATAAACTGGAGCAAGAGCTGGTGCAGTTTTTGGTTTAAAAATTATAATCAGAGCGAGAATAAACCCTAAAATAGCTAAAACCCAAAAATATGGAACAACTATATTTGTAAGAGGTTGGTACATCCAAACTCCAACTGCTGATAAAATAGTAATAGCAATGAGTAAAAATGATTTTTTTACTGATCCTTCTACACTCATTGTATCTCCAGCGAGACCTGTTGAAATATTTTCAAATGTTTTTTCATTAAACGCGATATTTGACATAATTATTTCTTTAATAAATATTATTTATAATTTTATATTTTTTCTATCATAATACAAGAATTTAATCTGAAGTTTTTGAAGTTTTCTTGTATAAATTTTTCTCAATTTTCATCTGTACTTCAGGGTTGAAACCAAAGAATTTTATTTTTTAAAATATCTAAATTATTTTCAAGAATACTTTTTGTGATATTTGGTTGTGTTACGAAATTTACAATATCAAATTCTTGATCTATTTCTCAAATATTTCTGTACGATTGAATTGATAATATTTCTTCTGCTTTAGGATTAACAGGAAAAACTGTATGATTTTTTTCTAATAAGTTTTTTAATATTTTATATCAAAATTTATCTGGATTATTTGAAGCTCAAACTAAAACTATTTTTTTCATTCGTCTAAATTTGGTAATTGATTATGTAATATTTGAGAAATTTCTGAAAAATCGTCAAATAATAGAGTATTATTTGAAACTCAATATGATAAATAATATTCATCTTGCATTTGAGTATTCATTAAAACCATGACTTTTTTATTCATTCAAAATGCAATTCAAAGCTCTAAAAGCATTCATTCTGATTTCTTTTCATGATTTACAAAAGCCAAAACAATATCAGATTTTTTAATTTCTTCACGAGAAATATTTATAATTTCTTTGTGATTTTTTTCACTAAAATCTGAATCAAAATAATAAATAAAACTTTCGTGTCAGAGATTTTTTAAAATTTCTCTTAACTTTCAAAGTGACTCAGTGAGTTGTATATCGTCAACTCAAGTTTGTTTGTATGAGATAAATATTTTCATAACTTTAAAATAAAAAATATTATTGCACTACATGTAAATTTCAAATAATTTTTTGGACTTTATATTTCGTTTTTTCTAATTCTGGCTTTAATAGTTCCCATATACAGCTTTCACTCACCAGTCAAAACTCTTGTGTATTGTTTGAAAAAGAGTCAATTATATTTAATAAACACTTGTTCAAACAATTAATTTCATTTTCTATAAGAATATTTTTATCCTCATCAGGTGTAATATCTCAAAAAACCGATTCGACTTCGTGTTTTAATTTTTCATAACCTGAATCAGCAATATTAGCATAATGATTAAATGATTCATAAGTTTCTCAATTGTCATCATCTTGCGTAAAATCTGTATCAGGTCTATACAAATATTTTCAATGTATTTTTTCTATTATTTCAGGTCATTTTTCGTTTTCATTCAAATTATTTCCTCCTTTTTTGAATCGATAATGGAGTATATCTCACATATTCAAAAATATAAATAATTAAA
>CBFHLZ010000174.1:0-2043 GCA_965656795.1 Patescibacteria group bacterium | reverse complement strand
ATAATATAAAAACTTTTATTTATATTTTTCATCTATTAAAAATTTTTACTGAATTAAATTTAATTTTATTGTATTGAGAACATATTAAATGGACATTAAATTTTGAGAGTTTTTTGGATTTTATTTTTTTATAAGAAAAAACCACGAAAAATTTCGTGGTTTTTATAGTATTTACATTTAGAAATTAGCAATCAATTTTATTGATACCAATCTCCGCGTTTGTTTATATCTGATGCAAATGTACGAATAGTTTGTACTGCATTTGAGTCTTCATTTCCACATGAATGGATATGAAAATCTCCACAACCTCCTTTATTTTTGTTGGAATACATATTTTCTTTTTGGTAAAGTAATCTTTCAACCATAACTGTTGAAAATTGAGCAGTAGGAGACCAGTCACTTCTCATACCTGCAGCTCCTATTTCTAACATTCCTGGTCTATGATCTATATCTACATTATTATCATTTTTTTCAATAGGTTCATGATATAACCCCACTGTATGACCAAACTCATGAGCAGCTAATCGCTCATTATCAAGATTTACATCTTTCGCAGCAATAAAGAAAAGCCCTAAAGGTGCAATTCGTTGCAACTGACGAGGAACAAAACCAAGAGGATCCCCTTGATCTGGTATTTCTAAAGCAATTCCATTTAGCCCCTGTATATTTTCTGTTCCTTCATTCAAAACAGCAATAACGACATCTGCTGAATATGCTTTTTGTAATTGAAACAAAATACCTTTAGGATTACCTGAGGCAATAATATCATTTAAATAATTATGATATCTATCATTTATTTCAACAATATCTTCATATTCATTTTCTACTGGTTCTGTAAAACTCCATAATTTCGTAGCTACTCGGTTGAACTGAATTACATCTCCCAAATCAGAGTTATTAGATGTTGTATTTAAATTATTCACTAACTGCTTTGCATAACTCTGCCTTTCTAAGTCAGAATTAAGTTTAGCATAATTATTAATAGTATTTTTATCAAATACAACTAATACATCTAACGTTTCAACAGCATTTGAAACAAAGCTTACAGCTGATAATGCAACTGCACATAGTGTAGTACGAAACATATATTTCTCCTATAAAAGTTTCGTTGTTTTAAAATGTAAATATAAAATTAATCAATTTTATATCCACGACTTGCTTCTTCTTTTATTTTTTCATCGTTATCTAAATAATATGCTACATCATTTGACAGATGAATATTGTAATTTCTTTCTTCTTCTCTAATACTTATTTTACCGCCTATTACACCATTATTATTATAAGTTACTTGGCCACTTACATTATTTTTAAAAGTAGTGTTCAAATCTGTATCAATTATCGCATCGAACCAAAAAGAAGTTACCGATTCCAAATTTTCATCTGTTTGATCAGCAGTATAATAATCCTCTTCATAGCTTTTAACGGTTGACTCAAAATTCATTCCTCCAAACTCAAACTCAATAATATCTCCAACCTGTACTTTAGTTATAGGTAAGGTATTAAACTTAATTGGTTTTCCTATTTTAAAGACCATATCATAGGTAATTTCCCCAAAATCATATTCATCTGGATACAAAATTTCTTCTGCGACTATACGAATTTCTTTCGGTTGTGATTCTTCGATTTCATCAGTTTTAGGAAGATTATTTTGATCTTCCTCAATTTTTGGATTGCTCGAAGTTTGTTCATCTTTTTGAGAAATAATTTTTTCGACTTCATTATTATTTTCTGAAACATTTATATTTTCCCCTGAATCTGTTTGATTCAAATATATATACGTTCCCAGTATAATAAGTGCTATCAAAAAACTTATTACATAAAAATTTTTACCTATATGTGTATTTTTCATATATATCCTTTTTATAATTACTAAATTTGCAAATATTAGTGCTGCCTTTTTATTCTTTTTTTTTTGCAAAGTCAAATAAATTTTCATTATTTTTTAGCTTAAAATAAACAAAAACTAATACTTAATCTATCTATTATAATGATGACATATTAAATGGACATTAAATTTTGAGAGTTTTTTGGATTTTCTCAAAT
>CBFHLZ010000173.1:0-2073 GCA_965656795.1 Patescibacteria group bacterium | reverse complement strand
TTTGCAAACTCATCTGTTGACCAAAGAGCATTGCAAACAGATTGTATGGTTTTGACTCATGCACATTTAGATCATGCGTGAAGGGTCCCTTTACTCGTAAAAAATGGGTACAATAAACCTATTTATATGACATGAATTACAGCTCAAAAAATTTATGTAATGCTTGAAGATTATATAAAAATCATGACAGAAGAACATGAAATGGCTGTAGCCAAATTTCAAAAAATAAAAAATCAAGCGAGTGGTTTTTTATATGCTATAGAAGCTGATAAAAAGCTGCAAAAAAATGGATTATCAAAAGAAGAAAAAGAAGAAATTAAATGAAATTTAGTAAAATTTTTTGGTGAATGATATAACTTAGCTGAAATTGTAAAAAAAGCATGAGCATTTCAAGATGAATATCAAATTTATTCTTGAGAAGATATTCAAAAAAGATACAATGCTATACCAGAAATTCTCTATGATATGTGAGATTTAGCGGATACTATGAAGTACATAAAAGTACTGGATTATGGACAATCGACAGATTTGAATAATTTATATTATGTCGATGAATTTTCAGAAGAAAATCTCAAAAAAATGATGAAACGTGTATATGCAGGTTCAAATGAAACTATGTACATTGACTCAACAGTTTTTTCACAATATATGTCAGCTATTAATGAAAGAATAAAAACAACAAAATTAGCTGAAAAAGAAAATATTGATATTAAAAAATACAACGAAGGTATCGATGAAGAATATGAAGAATATAGAACAAATATAGAACATAAACTCGATATTTTAGAAAATACACTTGAGTCTGAAGCACCAGAACTACATCAAGAATATACTCAAGAACTTGCAAATGAATGAATCGAAAGCCAAGAAGATTTAGAAAATTTCATCCAGTCGAAAAAGAAAGACTTATATGATGTAAAATATACATCAACGATTTTAGAGAAACTCAAAAGTTTATTTCTATTGAAAGTTCTCAATGGTACGGAAAAAAATCAAAACCAAATGAAATCTCTCCAACTTCAACTTATAGATGCCGGGCATATTGAATGAAGTGCTCAAGCTTTATTTACTGTAGTATCAGAAAAAGTAAATAAAATACTTGATACAGGAAATAAAAAACCAAATCCTCTGGATATATTTGCTAAAAAAGCTATTGAACATAAAAATTTATTATTCACTTGAGATTTATGAAGAAGAAAAGATCCAAATATTTCAGGAACTTGGGATACTTCTCCATATAAATTAGATTTTTTACAAATAGAAACAACCTATGGTGGGAGAAATCATCCAGATAGAATGCAAGAAGAAAGAGAATTTATGGATACTATAGAACAAGCAGAATGAAAAGTAATTATTCCAGCATTTTCAATGCAAAGAACACAAGAAATTGCTATTTTGCTTTTAGAAACGATGGAAGACCATTTACCAGATTTAGAAAAATTAGAAGAATATAAAAAGAATTTATCCGTTTTAAAAGAACAATTAGATAATATTAAAGATCAAGAGTCTAAAGTATATCAAATGTATTCTCAAAATATAAAAGGGTTAAAAAGTGAAATCCATAGATTAAAAACAACTTCACCAGTTTTTTGGAATATTAATCTCAATTCCCCTCTTTGAGATAAAATTACAAATATATATTTACAAAATTTATATGCAAAATATAGATTATTAGATCCAGATGTACAAGAAAAAATATTTGGTCGCGTCGTTATTAATGATATCAAAAATCATTTAGATTTTTTAGAATTATATACACCCAAAAGAAGAAATAGAAAAGAGATTGTGATTTCTGCTTCTGGGATGTGTACAGGATGATTTATCCAAAAACATCTTGTTGAAAATTTAGAAAACCCTAAATCGACTATTTTGTTTACTGGATATTGTCCACCAAATTCACCAGGTGGGAGAATTAAACAAAATCTTCCAGTGATATTATCATGAGAAAGTATGCAAGTTATTCAACCAAAATGTAAAATTGTTGATAATAAAGCATTTTCATGACATCTAGATCACGAAGAAATTTTGATGTATATCCAAGAATTAAAAGACCAAGGAAAACTGGCAAGAAAT
>CBFHLZ010000172.1:0-2076 GCA_965656795.1 Patescibacteria group bacterium | reverse complement strand
TTTAAAATATATTCACGAAAATTATTGAATGATTCATTTTTTTGATAACTGTTTAATTCACTCTCAGATTTTCACGATAAAGCCACTATTTTTTCTTGCAACTTATTAATAATATTTTCTTTATTATCATTTTTCTCTAAACGTAATAATAAATCTCTCGTAACATTATATAATTTTACCTCGTCTTCCACATTTCGTTCATAATCTGCAAATGTTGTTGGGCTCAATAACATAATTCATATAATTGTGCTGATAATTAATTTTTTCATATTTTTTTTATTTTTTTAAAAGTTCTAAACACCTATTTAAAATTTCTGGATTATCAATAATGACTATTTTTAATTTTTTTCTAACTCTAGTCATAATTTGAAATAACATTTTAACTGGTAAGTAATATGGATTAGGATATCTTGTAGATAATTGATTATCATGACCATAAAAAAAACTATTATCAACAACAACTATAACTTTATCAAACTCTTGTCATATTACAGTATGAGCATTTTTTGATCACAGTTTTATATTATACATTGGACAAATACTTTCATAATCTAGATGCCTATTTGATGGTGTATAATCTATTTTTTTCCAATCTTTTTCTATTAATAGTTGAATATATTTTCTAGCCTCAGTTTCTGTTTTAAAATATAAAAAATCAATATTTGATTTATTATAATAACTCGTAATTTCCCTATCTTTCTTCAAAAATCAACTTATAAAATTAGATATTTCTTTATTAGTTCTTATTCTATTTGTAAGATTAAATAATTTAAAGTTATTTTCAGCCTCTTTTTCAATTATCTTATTTTCTTCCCAGTTTCATAAAAATTGTTTTTTATCATAAGAGAAAATACAACTTATTTCTTTTTCCTTTGCATTCTTTATAATTAAATCTAATTGGCCTATTAAAATCCTTTGAGTTTCATCAATTATTATTAAATCATATACATCTAAATCAGTTTGATAAATTTCATTTTTAATATCTTTTATTGGAATTATATTCCATCAACAAGATTCTCTTAGTTTCATGTGTCAACTATTTAAATATCAACAATGTATAATAAGAACTCTTCATAAAAAAACTTTAGCTATATCGTATGTTAATAAAGTTTTTCAAGTTCATGCGTCTCAGGTTAATCATAAAAGTAAATTATTTTTATTTTCAATCTCATCAATAATTTCTTTTTTGAAATCATCTTGTTGTTTTGTTAAAAAATATTTATTTTCTATGAATTTTTCAGTTGAATTAAAAGGAGAAACTAAAAAATCAGAAGGATTAAATAAATTTTCTATATTATCAATATATTTATTTTCTTGAGTATTTAATTTATCAACTAATTCTTTAATACTTACTTCAACTAAATTACCTGTATCATCTAAAGTAAATATTTTTTTTACACTAGATACAAAAGTAAAATAATATGATATTTTATCTAAATAACCTAAAAAATATTTGTTTTTTATTAATTGATCCTTAATTCTATCTTCTCATACATTTGTAGATTTTAACTCAATATTTATATTAAAATTTTCTCAAAATTTTAATAAATCAAATTCTTTTCAAATTTGAGGAATAATAAATCATAGAAAAAAACCTCAAAATATATTAATATCGTCTACATATTGTGATAAAATATTTACAAGTATTTTTAAATCATTTTTTTCAGTATTTTTCAATTCTCATTCAAAATATGTTAAATATTTATTAAACATATCTTCATTTAAACTTTCATATGATTCGATAATGGATTTTAAATTTACTTCTTTCATATTAACTCATACTAATTTTCTAAATCTACTATAAATATACCTCCTCAACTAAAAAAATCAATTAAAAATACTGTAAATAAAAAATATATTTTTATTACCAAATAATTTTCTATAACAAAACAAAAAAAAGAATATTTTCATATTCTTTTTTTTATTTTTTCTTTTCAACGACATAAAGTAAAGCTGGAATATAAACCAGAATCATAAATACGTTGAGTATTAATCATCCGATAAATGCGATAGCAAGTCCTCCCCAAAGTTCGTCTTTGAGTGCGAGAGTTACGAGTCCGGCAATAGTTGTTGATG
>CBFHLZ010000171.1:0-2095 GCA_965656795.1 Patescibacteria group bacterium | reverse complement strand
TGATCACGGAGAAAGTATCAAAGAGCTTGCCATCGAAGCTTTAGATAATTTACAAGCGTTGAATTACAGAGCGAAATCACTTAGTGATTGTATTAGTGGAAAATTTAAAATAACAATGCCTAACTCAGTCGCCTCTTCTATTTTTGGTGAAATTCTTAAAGGCCTTAAAGAACGATACCCAGCCGTGAACTTTGAAGTATCATCAAATAATAATGTTGAAAATTTATTGGAAAGCAATATCGATATTGCAATTAGACTAAATAACGTTGTTGATGAAACATTGATTGCACATGAAGTTGGAAATTATAATGATATTGTAATCTCGCAACTTGATAACACTCAAAATAACACGTTATTAATTTATAAAAGACACTCTAATAAAGAGGAGATAAAGCAGAGGTATAGTGATGTAATTGAAGTTGATAATACATCTATTCTAATGAACTTTGTTTCTAAAGGCGTAGGCGTGGGTGTGATTCCGAATTATCTTATGAAAGGAAGTCAAATAAATAAGAACATCCATATTACGCAGGTTTTTGACACAGAAAGATCCATGTATATTGCCTACCCTTACCAAAATCCACTGCCGAGAAAGTTGGTCGAAATTTCAGCATTTATTAGAATGGAACTGGATAGGATTTTGAATTAATAATCCTTTTAGTTAGTCTGACATTGTGAGCAGCAGATCTCTATCAATATTACTTTAGTTCCCTGGCTAACTTATCACCCAAGTGCTCCATGGCGTAATCAATGAATACACGCAGTCGAGCGGGCATGTACTTGGTTTGAGCAAACTGCATCGCGATAGCACCATGGTAGTTACTCTTGATGGTCCAATCTTCTAGCACTTGCACAACAGAGCCTTCAGACAACGCATCTTGAATCACGAAGTCATGGAAAATACCTACACCTAGACCTTCTTTCACGCCTTTAAGTCGCATCTGCGAGTGGTTTATCGCGTAACGCCCACTGACGGGTACTGTGTAAAATTCGTCATCTTTGAGAAAATCCCAAATGTGGTCTTTGTCTGTCTCTGCAAGATACAAACAGTCGTGTTCAGACAGCTCGGTAGGGTGGTGAGGAATCCCCTTGGCATCTAAATAGTCAGGGCTTGCACACAACACGAGGTTTGTTTTTCCTAACTCTTTCAATACTAAGCTTTCGTCGGGCTTATCGGTCAGGCGGAAAGCGATGTCGATACCTTGACGTAAAATATCAATGTCGCCATCAGCCGCTCTTAACTTGAGCTGGATCTCTGGATATTGACTTAAGAATGGAACAACAAAAGGCTGTAGCACTGAGTTTAAGAACGCCTCAGGCGCTGCTACCGTTATAGAGCCCGCAGGTTCAGTATGGTCGGAGGTTGAAAGCTCAACGGCTTGTTGCGCCGCGTTGATCATCACCACGCTCTGATCGTATACCAACTGACCTGCTTGGGTGATGATAAGGGTACGAGTGGTTCGTTCAAACAGTTTCACCGACAGTGCTTTTTCCAAGCGAGTGATGAGTTTACTCAAGGCTGAAGGTGTTACCCCTAACTGTTTTGCTGCCGCAGTAAAGCTCCCTTCATTTACCACTAAAATGAATGAGGCGAGATCTGGAAGTAGGGCGATGAGTTTAGGGTTGACCATAAGTATCCACGAGTTTCGGCGATGAGCGTAAAGTGATTGTGAGCGATTTGCTTGGATTTGTGAATCAATTTCATTAATTGCTTAGCGTGATTGCTCTGATAGATTGATGTGTTTGAAGCTTATCTGCTTATCTGCTTATCTGCTCATTTGCATAGCGGCGTAACGGCCGCAAATTCTGAGAGCAGCGGAGAATCATCACTATATCGTTTTGAGATGAAAGCGAAATTAGAGGGAAATTAAAGGAGATTTGGCGTTTAAAAGAGCAAGTTAAGGGCGTTAATGTGCCCTGTGTCACTGGGATGAACAATGATTGATGCCTGTGATTCATTAATGTTTTTCCAACTAAAGGGATAATCGGATCGGGGATGTTCAACTAGAATATAGGCATAAGTTTTACAGTGTAAATGATCGTGTTGAGATCATTTATATCCCTACATAATGCGGCGCGCGATGCTGCTGAATAA
>CBFHLZ010000170.1:0-2097 GCA_965656795.1 Patescibacteria group bacterium | reverse complement strand
AATTCAACTTTATTTGATATTAATAAAAAATCTGTTGATTTTCAAGTAACTAAATTACAAAATTCTTCTTCTGAAGACATAACACTCAGTAACGTGAAAGATAATTTTACTGACTTTTGAAAAGCTTTACAAGAAACATATTCATGATCAACAGTTGAAGACCAGTATGATTCTTTACTCAATATTGAAAATAATCAAGGACTAAATGACTATGCTCAAATTATAACTGGTAATAAAGATGGTAATATAGGGCAATTTTGATCAAACTGATGAGGAGTATGATGTGTATTTGACTCTTCAAATTTCGGAAGTTGTGATTTTCAATAATATTTTCTAATAACAAAACATGACATTCATAAAACAAACTCTTAAAAATACAGCATCTTTACTGCTTGCTGTTTGAATAATTGGTTCAGCTTACGCTGCAATTTCTACGGTTTCCTCTGGAGACCCACTCACAGCTGACAGCTGGAACCAAATCGTTAATAAATTCGATGGTATTTGAGAAAATTCTGTAAAAGAATATGTCGACGCAACAGTTTCTGCAAATTCTGGTGGGGGATGGAGTAATTGTGAAGCTAAAAGTAATAATTCTGCTTATAGTTTAACTCTCTCATGTTCAGCATGAAAATCTATTCGTTCTCATTCATACATGTGTAGTCAATGACCTGAAACAAATTGAACATGTTGAGTTACATCTATAACAACATCTCAAATAAGGTTATCATGATCTTATCAAGACTATAATGGCTCTTCTAATGACTCATATGTTTCAGCATCAATAGTTTGTTGTGATGATTAAAAATAAAAAATAAAAATAAAAAAATGAAAATACTAAAACAAATCTTAATAAATAGTACCACAGCAATTATCACAATTGCTGTGATTGGTTCAGCATACGCTGCAATTTCTACGGTTTCTTCTGGAGACCCACTTACAGCTGACAGCTGGAACCAAATCGTAAATAAATTCGATGGAATTTGAGAAAATTCTGTAAAAGAATATGTCGACGCGACTGTGTCTGCGAATAGTGGATGAGCAATATCAGGTAGTATTGATTGGAATGACTGTAATTTTAAATCAGCCCGTTATCAATACCAGGATAATACAACTCTAACTTGTAATAGTTGATATGTATTGGTTACTCATTCTTGTATATGAAGTAGTGATCCAGATTGAGCATGTCAATTAAATTGAGTAAATTCACTAAGAGTGAGTTGATGATCATCTAATTCAAGTTCCACTACAATGTGATCAATAAAGTGTTGTAAAGTACATCCGTAATTTTATCAAATAAAAAAACTGCCTATGACATTCATAAAACAAACTTTAAAAAATACAGCATCTTTAATGCTTGCTGTTTGAATAATTGGTTCAGCTTACGCTGCAATTTCTACGGTTTCTTCTGGAGACCCACTCACGGCTGATAGCTGGAATCAAATCGTAAATAAATTTGATGGAATTTGAGAAAATTCTGTAAAAGAATATGTGGACGCAACTGTGTCTGCAAATAGCTGAGGATATCCAGTTGTAAAGGATTTAAGTACAAGGAGCCCGAATGTTATGTCTCATCTAGATGCAATTAATTATTGTAAAAATCTTACTGAAGATTGATTTTCTGACTGGAGACTTTGAACACAAGAAGAACTTAGTTTGCTAGTCTGACATGAAAATGCTAATTGATATTCTAGAAGTCTTTCTATGTCTGATGGTGATTATAGATATTATTATAGTGTAAATTTAGATAACTGAAGAGGTTCTGAAGTAAACTATACTTATGATAACAATACTGCATATTTTGTGAATTGTGTAAGATAAAAATAAAATTATGAAAAAAAATATTATTATTGGAATAATCTGAATATTTTTTTGTGTGGGAATATTTTTCCACATTTTTTTTGTTGAGAATTATTTTTGAAATTGTTATACTCAAGTAGAAAAAAATATTTCTGGAAACTCTATGAATCCATTATTTTCAAGTGGAGAAAAAGTAAATTTTCTCATTTGATATTATAATTGTAATACATTACAAAGAGGTGATATAATTGCTTATGATTTTGCAAATACAGGAAATATTTATATGAAAATATTATATTG
>CBFHLZ010000169.1:0-2103 GCA_965656795.1 Patescibacteria group bacterium | reverse complement strand
GACTTGTTTTTTCGCTTCAATAGAATAATGCGTTGGAAATATAAAATTTTTTCACGCTCAAGTAAATATTTCTTGAGGAATAGAAATTCACATAAATTTTAATTTTTTTGAAAAAATATCCTCCCTATAGA
Organism: Patescibacteria group bacterium; assembly: GCA_965656795.1. GTDB lineage: Bacteria > Patescibacteriota > Gracilibacteria > BD1-5 > UBA6164 > CAJXJP01. Next base: position 1,972 of record CBFHLZ010000169.1, on the reverse strand, counting down.
TTATTTATAAAATATTTCTGAAATAAAGCAAATAAAAAAACCAGCAAATTAATTTGCTGGTTTTTTTTATAATTATAAGACAAAACCTCGCCCCTTAAGGCCTTGTTTTATTGACTCTAAAAAAGCACTTTTTGCACAATAATCGTAGTGTTTCGTACGAACTCTATTCAAGTTATTTTTTATTCCTTCTGGTATAAAAATTTCATTTGAATCTACATATTGATTATATATATTCGTTACCTCTTCTTGATTTAAATTTAAAAGGTATAAACTCCCTGATAAATAAGCATCAATTGGGTCAATCCCATTCCAACCTTTTGCTGGTATAGAAAAAGTCATAATATAATTATTTCATCCCTTTTTTTGAGTAACAAAATATTTATATCGATATTTTACTATTAGTCAAAAAATACTCTATATAAAATAAAAAAAATCTTATTTATAATAAGATTTTTTTTATTGAGTTATTTCTTCAATTACACCAAAAAATGTATCAATTTCTTCTTTTGTATTGTAAATATACAAACTTGCTCTGACTGAGTGAGCATGACCATAGGTTTTAAATAATGGATGTGCACAGTGCTTTCCAGAACGAACAGCAATATTTTTTTCAGCCATTATTTCTGCAATATCATGAGAATGAATTCCATCAATTACAAATCAAAATACTGAAACTCTATTTTGTACAGATGTTGAACCAATTATTTCAAATTTTGGAAATTTTTCAGCTTTTTGTAAAAAATATTCTACTAAATCGTGTTCGATTTGTTCTATTTTTTCATACCCTCAAATTGAATCTATATATTCAAAAGCTTTGAGTAAACTTACAGCTCCTGTAACGTTTGGTGTTCCAGGTTCATATTTATCTGGAAGGCCACACGATCTATAGGAATCAAAGTTTACTTCTGAAATAGCTCAACCTCCTGAAAAAGCACATTCCATTTCTTCTAATAAATCTAGTTTTCCCCATAAAACTCCGATTCAAGAATCAGCAAAAACTTTATGTCCCGTAAAAAATAAGAAATCACATCAAATAGCTTTTACATCAACTTTCATATGTGGAACACTTTGAGATGCATCAACTACAAATAATGTGTCTTTTCTTTTTAATTCTCAAATTTTTTGTAAATCAAAAACTTGTCCAGTTACATTTGAAACATGTGTAAATGAAATTACTTTTACAGAATCATCATATTTTTTTTCAAAATCTTCAAAGTCTATATCAAAATTTTCATCTACTTGCACATATTCAACATTTATACCAATTTCTTCTTTTAAAATCAACCACGGAACTACATTTGCATGATGCTCTACAATCGAAACTAATACGGTATCACCTTTTTGTAATTTATTATTTTTTCTCAAAGTTTGAGCTAATAAATTGAGTGCATAGGTAGAATTAAAGGTATAAATCACTTCTTTAAACGAATCCGCATTTAATACTTCAGCCGTTTTAACTTTTGATTGTTTATACAAAGTTTCTGCATTTTGAGCGATATCGTACATCCCTCTGTGAATATTTGAATAATTGTTCGATAAAAAATCTGTAATCCCATCAATCACCATTTTTGGTTTTTGACTGGTCGCAGTTGAATCAAAAAATATTAAATCTGAATTATTTGAAAAAATAGGAAAATCCCCTTTAAAATTTGTCATTTTAAAATAAATAATAAAAAATGTAAAGTTCCTCACTATTCTAAGCATTTTTTGAATTTATCAAGAAAAAAATGATATAATAAAATTAAAAAATTATGTTATATATAGAATAAATTATTTTAATATAATTATTTGTAATTTTTTATATAAAAATTTTGTATTATATAAATATATAAATAAAATAATTTCGCTTTCAAGTTAATCACTACTTGTAAGTATAAACAAAAACTAAACATATAACAAAACAAGGAGCTCAGAAATGAGTATCAAAAAAACAATTATCGCTCTAGCTGTATTAGGTTCTTTTCAATCTTTT
>CBFHLZ010000168.1:0-2108 GCA_965656795.1 Patescibacteria group bacterium | reverse complement strand
ATGTTATTTAAAGATTTAGACCTAATAGCTCCTATTTTAAAAAATTTAGAAGCACAATGATATGAAAAACCTACACCAATTCAAGAAAAATCAATTCCAGTTATTTTAGATGGAAAAGATATTTTAGGGTGTGCGCAAACCGGTACAGGGAAAACTGGAGCATTTGCCATTCCAACTATTCAAATTCTTTCTATTAAAAAAGAACTTTCAAACAGATCAAATGAAATTAAAGCACTTATTCTTACTCCGACTCGTGAGTTAGCATTACAAATTGATGAAAGTTTTAGTGATTATGGGAAAAATACTGGACTGTCACATTTTGCTATTTTTGGAGGGATTAAACAACACTCTCAAGTAAGAAAATTACAAAAATGAGTTGATGTACTTATTGCTACTCCAGGGAGATTAATAGACCTGATTCAACAAGGATATATTTCTTTGAAACATATAGAAATGCTTATTTTAGATGAAGCTGATAATATGTTAAATATGGGATTTATTAATGATATTAAAAAAATTCTAAAAACAATTCCACAAAATAGACAAACTCTATTTTTCTCAGCAACGATGCCAAAAGAAATTTTAGCACTTGCAAATACCATTCTGAATAATCCTACACATGTAGAAGTTGCTCCAGTATCTTCTACAGCAGAAAAAATTAAACAAGAAATATATCATGTAGGAACTGGGTGAAAACCCGGATTATTAACCTATATTATCCAAGATAAAGAAATAAAATCTTTACTCGTATTTTCTCGTACTAAACACTGAGCTGATAAAATTGTCAGACATTTAGAAAAAGATGGGATCACAGCTGCTGCAATTCATGGGAATAAATCTCAAAATGCCCGCGTGAGAGCACTTAATAATTTTAAGTCTGGAGAGGTGAAAGTACTTGTTGCAACTGATATTGCAGCTAGAGGTATTGATATTGACGCATTATCATTTATGATAAATTATGACTTACCAAATGAATCAGAAACATATGTTCATCGTATTGGGAGAACTGGGAGAGCTGGTAAAAGCGGTTTAGCAATGTCATTTTGTAACCAAGAAGAATATGCATATCTACTTGATATTCAAAAACTGATTTCTAAAAAAATCCCGGTTGTAAGTGATCATCCATTTGAAATCACAATTGATACAAATAATGTTACAAGACCAAAACAAGGTGGAGGAAACAGAAGAAAAACTTTTATGAATAAAAGACCAAATAATGGAAATAAAAGTAGAGATATCAGAAGAAATAAAAATAAAAGACCAAAAAGAGATTCATAAGAATCTCTTTTTTTATATAAAATATTTTATTGACAATTTTTGATTGATGAAATTATTCTCATAGATCAATTAAATATTTTTTTGGATTATGTCTGTCGAAATATATTTTGACTGTTTTTGGAACTTTTGAAGCAAAAAGTGGGTCAAATGATCTGTCGCTTTCAGCCAGAAATTCTTCACCAGTATGAGGGTGAGTGGTTTTGTACACAGCTCTTTGAGCAGGTCTATTATTTATTTTTAATCAATAGTCTGTTATTACTTGTACAAAATTTCCTGAAGTTTGTATGGCAGTATTTTTAAAATTATTTTTTCGTTTATCAGAAATATTTTTAATAATTCCAATCTGATTTCAAAAGCTCGGAATCGTGAAACTCATAAAAATAAATATTCAAAATATGATTCCTGCAGTGATATAATATGAAACTCTGAGTGTTTCTACGTGATATCAAACTCCAGCAAATATTCCAGCCATTATCAGTGGCATATAAGCAAATTTAATTTTTCCAGACATTAATCCTCACCAAAATGTAAAAAATACTGAGAAAAACAAGAATAAATAAAAATGAAAATTCGCAGTAAATTCGTCTACATTTGCATCGTAAATTTCATATTGAATTAAAATACTTTTAAAATATTCAAAAAAATTATCTAATCCACCAAAATAAAAATATCCAAATATACAAGCGAATAAACAAGGGAGTCAAATATAGAAAAAAATACTAAAAAATTTCATAATTTTTTTATAAAAAAATATTTCTAAAAATATAATAATAAAATATTATTTTATAGCAAAAAAGTGAGAAGAGAAAAATTATATTTGAGAAATAAAT
>CBFHLZ010000167.1:0-2217 GCA_965656795.1 Patescibacteria group bacterium | reverse complement strand
TCCAACAACACTAATATCAATCATTTTTAATATATTAATAAATAATAAATTAACAGAATTTTATTGAAAAAAATTATTTTCTCAAGTTAGAAAAATAATTTATAATAATTGTTTTAAATATTATTTGCTATAGCATATAATATACTATATAATAATATTATTATATTATTAATTAATTATTTTTTATGGATAAAGTAAAAACAAAAATTGAATTGTATTTAAAAATATATTTTCAAATACGGTTTTATTTATTTCTCGCATCTTTTCATTATCTTGTTTTTAATTATAATTTTACATTTCAAATAAATACTGATAATTTAGTATTTTTATTCATGTATATTTTCGCTATCATTTTGATGGTATTTAGTTGATTTTATTGTTTTTTACTTTCAAGAATTATTACAAAGGGTATTTCTAAAAAATCAGTTTTTTATGTAAATTCTACATTAATGACTCTAAGTTTATCTATTTTTATTTATGCTGGTTTTTTGTCAGAAAATAATTCTATACAAACTATAGTTTTCGTTTTATTACCATTTTTATGTTTTAATATTGTTTCGTGGTTAATTACTAAACGTGCGGTAAATAAAAATATAATTGTGAGTAAAAATTTCCTTAGAAATACTTTTATTTGATGGATTATTTTTTCTATTATATTTTTGTTAATAGGTTCTCTTCAACCTTATAATAGAGTTGTATTAGAAGATAAATACTTTGATTTTAATAAAAATGAAATATCAAAATGATGGACACAATTAAATACATTTAATAAAAATAATATAAACAATGAATTATTATTTTTATTCTATAATTGCAGAACAGGGAACTTACAATCTGATTGCCTTAATAATCAATATTTTTGAGAAGAATTTTCAAAAGAATATAATTCTATTCAAGAATTAAAAAAAGAAAATTATGAATTATATAAATCTATAAATAAATATGATATTTATGAAAATATAATTTATAATAATTTAGATAAACAAGTATATGTAAAGTTATTAGATATCGAACAAAAAGTGCAAGATATTTCAAAAGAATCATTTTATCGTAAATGAAAAGACTTTTATAATCCAGATAATCTCTATACTTATACTATAGTTTATAAATTATATAAATTGTTAATAGAATATAATATACATTCTGGAGAATTTTATAGAGCAAATGAATTATTAAATAATTATTATAATTTTGTAAAATCATATAATTCTTGATCTGATTTTGAAATGAGTGTATCTCAAATAAAATTTTATTTTTCTCAACTCGAAGAAAAATGATATTGAGATATTGTTTACCCTAAAAATATTGAACATCATAAAAATAATTATGTATCGTGATTTACGAGAAAAATGATTGCTGACAATAATAATTTTCTTTATTATTTACCAGATATTTTATTTATTTTTAATAAAAAACAATATATTCACTATTATTTCTATCATTTAAAATTGATAGAAAATAATAATTTTATTTTTACATATAAAGATCCTATATTATATTATTTTGGAAATAATCTTATGTATAAAATCAGACAAGATTTTGATTATTACAATAAATCACTCAATAAAAATATTGATTTATATGATTATATGATAAAAAAATCAGAATATTAATTCTGATTTTTTTTATTTTCTTCTTCTTCATTTTCTGTCATTTTTTTTGCTGAATTTATTTTTGAGTTTTTTAAATTCAGTTTCTCAAAGTTTTTCTTCGAGCACAAGATTGAGTTGAGCTTCTTCATCGAATAAACTCATATCCATTTCTATATTATGGTCTTTTTTGTATTGATAATCTTCATAATTTCAGTATGAAATCGAAAGTTCATTATTTTCAATAAACCAAATATTTGTTGCCAATTTATTTACAAAATATCTATCATGAGAAATAAATAATAGAGATCATTTATAATCCATGAGTGATGATTCTAAAGCTTCTCTTGTGTCATAATCAAGATGATTAGTTGGTTCATCAAGTATCAATAAACTACAAGGTTTTTGTCATAATATAGCAAAAAGTAGTTTAGAAGTTTGTCATCCAGATAATTCTCAAACTTTTTTATCTATGTCTGTATGTTCAAATAAATAATGTCTTAATATCGAAATCAAATGTTGATCTGGATATGCCAATCCGTGTTTAATAAAATTTTCACGAATAGTCAGATTTCTATCGAGTTCTTCATGCATTTGAGAATAATAACTGATTTCTACTCATTTTCAT
>CBFHLZ010000166.1:0-2239 GCA_965656795.1 Patescibacteria group bacterium | reverse complement strand
CAACTTTGTAGCATTCACAAGAGCATTCTCAATATCATCGAATGTATTGTTGATCCCTTTAAGTTTATTGTTAATTTTTTCTAATAATGTGTGAGCATTTAGTTCATCTTCTTTAAGCACATTATTTCTCTTTAATACTTCAATTGTATAAAGCTGTGCAGGTAACTTTTTAATTATGATAGCCCTGCGACGCCTTTTATCTTGTATTTTTATTTCCCATAGTGGTGCACAAAAATCTAAACTTAAGACAACACCTTGATAGTACTGTAATGGTTCAGGTAAGTTATTTTCTATACCCACCCTTTTTATTTTAACAATATCCCCGACCAAAAAATTAGGTTGCTGATCTGCAAAAGTATCTCTTTCAGATTGTGTAAGATTTCTTATTCGCTTTTTTATAATTTCCTCCTTAAAACTCCAAATGCTTCAGGATACTTGCTAACAATTTAATAGTGCGCTCATCGCGCATATTTCTGCCGATATAACGCTCATTTACCTACTTTATGTAGTTTTAACAAATTCCCTAAGATATTGCTATCACATTGCTTTCTATTATCTTAAAGCAAAGTTAAATGAACCAATATGCGCGCAGCGCTCATTTTCATGAATATATACGCAAAGAGCTGTTTAACCAATCAATTAACGACGATATTTAGCCAATCTCAATGGCTGCTTTTCGCTCTTTACCAAATTTTACTTAAGCGTAGAAGACGTTGTAATCTTGCTAGTTATTTGTGATGACAAACTCGTGGTAGCCTTCTGTTTCAGGAGGATCAACATTATCAACACGCGCAACGTTTAATTTAGCAAACAAACTATTCCAAAATTTCAACGCTGAACTATCGTTTAAATGAACTGCTACATGCCACTGATTTGTTTCAACAGGCATCAAGTTTTGAATAACAAATTTGGCAATGCCTTGTTTTCGATATTTGGGTAGAATAAAAATATCAGCCAACTCAGGTATTTCTTTGCCAACGATCTCAGTTGGTTCTACGGTAGCAAAACCAGCAATTTGGTTAGAAACGAGTACAAGATAAATAATGCAGTCTTCCTCACCACGCACTACACATTCTAAATATTCTTCATCAATATCATAGCAACCATCTAAACCAACATCTTCTAAGTCAAATATACTCTGATGATATTGGTAAAACTGCCACAGCATTTTTATTGCAGCGATATCGGTTGATTCAGCTTTTCGTATTGTAGTGTCCATTTTATACCTATTTCCTTATGTGTGGTCCGACATTAGCTTTCACTAAAGAGGTGAAGATTCGCTAATAGTTATCTTTAAAAAACATCATGTTATTAAACGATAACTACTCAAAAATAACAACAAAAAAACTTTTAAGAATAGATTGAAAAAACCGCCAACAAGCTGATAGTCAAGCGAGCAAAACTTCACGTCACACAGAAAAACTCTGACTAACAGCTTCTCGCTCTTTGTCTAACTTCGCAAAAGTGTCAACTTTAGTTATTCAGGACTCTCTCGTTTATGCTTAAAAAGTTGTCGAAAATACGACAAGGTGGGCTTTGTACGATACCATAATAACCTGGTCAAAAAGATTGGCAGGTAAACACAAGGGAATGGGCGAAGTGCATATTTTTTTCAGGCGCTTAAATGTAGAAATACCATTGTTAATTTAATAAGATAGGCCACAAATTTAGAGCCTTAGTTTCTGTTAGCTTAAATTATTGAGTCGACCGTCACTCTTACCTCTGCGATCGAAGATGATATTTAAATTTACCAAAAACTGGCTCTCTCCAAATTTTGTTATGGTTGTTTTGTTCTCAATAATATCCATGATCTCTACCTATTACTTACATGACTCTGAGTCTGTAAAGATAAAGGCTGCTTTGTTTGTTTCTCCTTTTTTCTATTTAACAGGGCTCTATTACTTTTTGCATTTATTAACAACTCCCAATGAAATTACTTTAGGCAACAACAGTATCGAAATTGATGGGAAAGTTTATTCGTTAGGCTTAAATACTAAGTGTAGTGTTTTATTTAATAAAGCATCACAGGCTGAATTCGAAATAACCATAAATAATAAAAAGACCGTCACAACGTCTTTTTTTTATAAATGTGATTTTAATGAGGAAGAATTTATCAGCTATTACACTGATAATGAAAATGTGTTTGCAGACTCAATGGCATTTAATTAATGGATAGTATCAAGCTGCTTTTAGTTAAATGCACACCTGTCGGTTCCCGTTGATAGTAATGACAGAACTA
>CBFHLZ010000165.1:0-2240 GCA_965656795.1 Patescibacteria group bacterium | reverse complement strand
CAAAATCAAGAAAAATTAGCAGAATTTATGAAAGAACAAGATGATGAAAATCTTTCACCAGAACTCAAAAAAGCAAAAGAAAAATTCGCAAAAGAATGACTTTCTAGAGGTTTTGGTTCAGATTTTATCATGAAAATATTTGCTGCAATTTTCTTAGGAATTGGGAAAATAGAAAAAGCAATTTGAGCCGGAGAAGGAGAAAATATATTTACACAAATTGATAAAGCCATTTGAAACGAAAATAAAGACGGAGCAAATATTGATAGAAATAATATGTCAGATGAAGAAGAAAATTCTTTAGTTGAAAGTTTTACTCTTCCAGAAAATCTTCCAGCTGTGAAATTTTCACCATATCCTCAACTTGATAGTTTAGCAGATAATTACGGAATAGATCCATCATTTTTATACTCTATTTGGGCAATCGAATCAAGTGCGGGAGCAAATTTAAATTCAAGAAAAGAAGATTCATGAGTAACTAGTTATGGAATGTTTCAAATTTTAGATTCAAATTTTATCACATGGTGAAAATCAGATTTACTCAACCAAATTAAACAAAACCCTTGAGATAGAGAATTGAATATCCAAGCATTAGAAATGTTCTTACAGAATACTCCAAAAGTTGTTTCTTGATTACAATCATGAGATCATCATATGATTGCTACATATTATAATTGAGGTTGATATCAAAAATGGGCGAAGGAAAATAATGCTGTTGCGTATAATCAAAAACTTCAATATTATCAAAATGAATATTTTAAATATAAAAAACTTCATTAAAACTATACAGAAATATTTTTTAAAAAATAATATTTCTGTATAAAAAAGCTATACAATTTTCACATATTTTTTTGTGAAAAACTAAAAAGACATTTGAATTATTTCAGATGTCTTTTTTTAGTGCTAACTTCGGTATATAAAACTATTTGACTTGCGAAATATTATCAATATAATTTTAGTTGGTTATATTTGTAATTTTTACAAATAATTTAAAAATATTTTTTTAAATATTATATTATGAAAAATTTATTAGCATCAGCAGCTTTAGCAGTGGGTTTATCAACAGCTCCAGTTTCTGCAGAAAGTAATAATACATCACCAGAATCAAAAGAGTTAAATCCATCAGTTTTAACTCTTAAATCATCTGTAAAAGACCAAACGAGTTTAGCTCTTGATATTTTAAAAGGTCAAGAAATTACAGCAAAACAAATCAGAGAATATTTGATTTCTCTTGGTATAAATCCAAAAGAGTTACCATGAGTACAAATAGTTGAAAATAACTATACTCCAGGACAATTTCAAAATAGTATAAATACTCAAGATTTAGGATTATGACAAGAAACTCCATTTAATGTACAAAATATTTCATCTAAATTTGAAGAAGTATTGAAAAAAATTAATGAATTTCAAACACAAAATGACTCTCAAGAAGTAGGGTACATCCAAGGTGACTGGACACAAAGATTTGCTGAACTTTCTCCAAATGAAGATGAAGTAGATGTATTAAATGCACTTATTTCTCAACTTCCAGAAACTGTAAAACCTCTTCCAATTGCCAATGCTTTGACATGAGTAATTGCTCTAAATAAATATAAAGATCAAAATATTTCAGAACTTTCAGAAGCAGAAAAAGTTATTCTGATTTCAAATGTATATTCAGTAGTTTCTGTTTTAGATCCACAAAAAGTTGAAGGAACTGTTTCATTAGTTCTCCCAGCTGGGCTTGATGTAAAAGGACAAAAATTAGAATCACCAAAAACATATCCATCAATCAATGTTGATAAACAAGTAGTCCAAATGATTGCTGATTTATGAGTTGATTTACCGATTGAAATGGTAAGTGGTTTTCAAGATATTCACCAAGAATATCAAACTATTTTAGCTGAATTAAAACAAAAAGCAGATTCACAAGATTCTGAAAAAAGAGCCCAAAGGTACATGAGATTTCATGACCAATATGCAGATGCGTTTTCTCAAATGCCAACAACTTCTAAAATAGATATGCTTCAAATTCTTTCAACAGGAAATGATGAAGGTTCTAAACTCAAAGGTCAAAAACTTTTAGATAAAGCTTCTGAATATATTTCTATATTAGATTCTTGATATACTGAAGAAAATGGAGTAATCGTATCGAAGTATAATGATTTTATGACAAAATTTAATTCTACATCAGAACAAATTTTATCAGAAATACTATATAGTAGATTACCTAAAGATGCATTGAATTTAATTTATTCAGATAA
>CBFHLZ010000164.1:0-2258 GCA_965656795.1 Patescibacteria group bacterium | reverse complement strand
GTAAATTTTGCAGCTTCTAAAACTGAAACATCAAAATCAGAATTGTGTGCAATTAAAACATCCTCAGCAAAAGTATTTCTATCGAGAGAGATTTCGTCTATATATTTTCCATCAGATTTTTCTGCTAATAATTTAGGATAAATCCCATGAGTTGCCATAGCTCAAATTTCTATTTTTGTATCAGTATTTACGAAAATATTTTCATCAGTTTTATTTTCATTTTCGATTTTTCTATAAGCAAGTTGGATTAAATCTCCATTAGATTGAATAGTATTTGAATTATCTTTGATAATTCCTGTTGTTTCTGTATCGAGAAATATTAGTGTTTTTGTACAATTCATTATTCGTATTTATGCGTTAATATTTCTTATTATATAGAGCAATAGAAAAATAAAAAATTTTTTTTATATTCTATTTTGTATTTTTGTATATTTATTTTATTATATTTATAAATTTATTTATAAATAATTTCAATGAGTCTAATTATTTCACTGGTTGTGAGCTTTTTTTTAAGTTTAAAATGAATCACAAATAAAAAATTATTAATTTCACAAAATAATAGTTGAGATCAAATAGTAGGATTTCGTTATTTAATAGCTTTGTGATTGAGTTTAGTTTTATATTATTTTTTTCCGAGTGAAAATAATTTAAATCCAACTTTGATTATTTTGATGTTTTTAATCGCTTGATTTGATTTTTTATGAAGTTATTTAACACAAAAATATACAAAATCTCATCCAAATAGTAGTTTTCAAAATTTTTTATGAAGTTTTATTCCTGTAGCATATATTCCGATTTGAGTGCTACTGCTTTGAGAAAACTTCACATTTTGAGATTTTGTTGGTCTGATATTTATTATCATTTCTCTTAGTTTTTTTACAAAATTTAAAGAATTGAATTTTTATTCTCCCATATTAGTATTTATTGTTATTGGAAGATTGTTTAATATTTATTTAATAGCTAAATATATCAATTTAGGATGATATTTTTTAGAATTATTATTATTCATTTATATATTTGTTTTATGGTCATATTTTATAAAATTTTTTATCAAAAAAACTGATTTTAAAAAACTCTCTGGCTATAATTATTTAGATTCAATATTTTTCTCGATTGGATCGATTTGAAGCTTTTTTCTCTATGAATTATTTCAATCCTACGAAGTAAAACTCTTTTTGCTTTCTACATTTTTATTTAATGTAATTTTGTTTAAAATATTTTACAATGAAAAATATTTTTATAAAAAATTATTTTTGAGTATTTTTATCATCTTTTGATTGGTATGCATGAAACTCTATTAAAATAAAAGTTGAGACTTTTATTCTTTTTTATTTTTAAATATTTTTTTTCTTAATTACGTCTTACATAAGGTTCGTATATTTTGTGAGTTATTATTTACTTATTATATATGAAGCCACCTTTTTTCGCTTTTTTTATAAAGCACAAATTTTTTAGTATATTTATATTAATTTGAATTATTTCAGGTTGATATTATTTTATTGCAAATAATTCAGATGATATCAATTTATGATATGAAACTTTTGCTCAAAACAGGGAATTAACTGTTTCAACTGGTTCTTTAGAGAATTCTATTTTTGTTGTGTGAGATGCTTCGTTAGAAGATGAACAATCGTTGAGTTTTAATAAAGCTGGTTCAATAACTAATGTTTTTTTTGATATTTGAGATAATGTTTCAAGATGAGATGTAATCGCGCAGATTGATGATCAAGATGCCTATGATGAAATTGAAACGGCTAGAATTTCTCTTACAAATGCAAATCTGGATTATCAAGAATTGTATGAAGATAAAGATGAAAGTGCTTTAATCTCTGCAAAAAATAGTATTGTTCAATCTGAAAATGCTTATAAAATTGCACAAAAAGAATTAGAAAATTTAAAAATTTCACAAAATAATAAAATCGAGCAATCTCTGCAAAATATTCAAAATCTACAAACCGATATTAGCTCTGATGAGGTAAGTTTAGAAATTGCAGAAAAAAATCTTGAAATATTTATTAAACAAAATTCTCAGTCACTTAATAATTCTCAAAGTTCAAAATCTACGACTATTTTAAATATGGAAAATGATTTTCTCAGTTATCTTTGAGATATTAAAATAATTATTGACCAAGCTGATCAGATTTTATGAATTACAGATAAAAATAAAGATCTAAACGATGATTATGATCAATATTTATCTGCAAAAAATACAGGATTAAAATATGATGCAAAACAATCTTTAAGAGAAAATTTACAAG
>CBFHLZ010000163.1:0-2273 GCA_965656795.1 Patescibacteria group bacterium | reverse complement strand
GATGCAAAAAATATAGAGTTATCAATAACTGATATAAATAGTATTAAAGAATTAAATAGTATAAATTATAATTCACTTGATATTAGTACTATAAAAAATAACTTAAACCGTACTGTACCAAATATAACTGAACCTACAAAAATACTAGAACTTCTTGATTCAGGTATAATTTTAGCATTTACACAATTACATAAGGATTTAATAATGTTTCCTGAAGTAGTAGAAAGATTTCAATTAACAATTATAGATATTAATAGATACTCGGTAGATGATTTATGTAAAAACAAAGAACTTATTATAGCATTAATTAATACCGATAAAAGTTGAAATATATTATTGCCTCATTTAGTAAATAAGCTAAAATCAGAGATTAATAATAATAGTCACATAAAAAAATTATTTATAGATAATATCTCTGAAACTGCTCGTTACGGATTACCAGAATATATATCTAATATCGTGTATGAACAAGAAGTACCAAAAACAAAAGAAGAGTTAAATGTTATATTAAGAAATATAAAAAATAATCCTAATGATATAAAATTAGCAGATGAACTTACAAATTTTTTATTGGAATCAAATATTGATGACTATGAATATCAAATAGTAGAATATATAAAAAATTGATGAAAAATTTTATGACCTATGTTTTTTAATTTATTAAATAAAAATATTGCTCAAACTTTATTATATACAGAAAATTGAGAAAATTTTGCTCACTTTTTTCCTGCTGAAATATATAATAAACATCCTTTCTTATTTGAAATTGTAATAGATAAAAAACCAATTAAAGACATTCAAAATTTTATTAATATTGTTGATTTTCCAAATTTTGAAACTGTCTTATATACGATAGAAAGTATAGAAAAAAGAAAAGGCAGCAATGATGATAATATTGTTAATTCACTCTATAGTAATGCTAAATTTCGTCAAAAAATCATGGATATTTTAGTATCAACTAAAAGTTTTGAATGTTTACCATCTCAAAAACAACTAGTAGAAAATATAGTAAAAAGTATCAGTGATCAAAATGAAAAAATATCAACATTAATGGAGGTTCAAAGTAAGATTTCACATCATATTGATCAAATGACAGAAGAAAATAAACTCGCTCAATTAGAAGAAAGTTTTATTCAAAAATTATCAGTTGAATGAATTGAAATCAATAATACAGAAATAACAGAATTGATTAATTTACTTACACAAACTGATATAAATTCTAAAAAATTATTCATAGAGAAAATTAATAGTATGGATAAGTTAGATACAAATCAAAAAAATAAACTTATAGAAACTCTCTCAGATATAAAGTTGTATACGATTTCACAAAATATACAAAAAAATATAAATTGAACCGAAATAAATCCAGAATTATCACGTAAAACACTCATTAATAATTTTGATAAATTTTGATGAGATATTGATATATATATTAATTCTCTTTGATTAACTGGAGAAGAAAAAAAAGAAGCTGAAAAAGTATTAACAAAATATCAAGAAGATAAAATACAGTTAGCACAAGCAGTAGTTATAAAGAATTGTTCCGTAATTGATAATGAATGAAATTTAATTTTTAATGAAGAAGAATATCAAAAACAAGTTCAAGAAGAGCTTCAAAACTTTGACGTAGAAGAATTTACTCAACAATATGATGTAGATGAAAAATTAACTGAAATTTTTACTCAAAAATATATTGAACATAAAAATTTAGAATTCCTCGAAGAAATCAATTCTATTGATTCTCAATCTCAATTATGAGTAAATACTCAAGAAGATAAAAAAACATACTCTTATGCTTGATTAACCTATGAAATTCCTGATGTTGCTGTAAATAATAATTTTTCTATTATAAATTATCAAACTGGTGAAAAAATAGAAATTTCAAAAGATGAAAAAGAAACTATTCAAGAACACCCTGAAGCATTAAAAAATCTCATTGATACAAAACAAAAATTAGAAAAATTAGGACTCGACTTTGTTTGGAATAACAGAGAAGAATTTTTATTTCTCATGAAAAATGATGATAAATTTAATGATACCGGTAAAATTGAAACAACTGATAATGATTATTTAAATATTTCTGAATTTAATCATCTATTACAATTTGTACTCTATAAAACAACAGGAGATACAAATACAAATGACTATTACACAAATATGTCAAAAATTCGTCAAATAAATGGTGAAAACGAACTTAATGAAAAAAGAAATTTTGTTTCGGGTTTATCAAATATCTGACAAAAATTTGTAGAATTATGATTTTTAACCGAAAG
>CBFHLZ010000162.1:0-2299 GCA_965656795.1 Patescibacteria group bacterium | reverse complement strand
AAAAAGAGATATGAGTCGAGCTTGAGTCTTTTTTATACATTTTCTTTCTGAGACTATTTCATACTGTTCGAGCGGAGGGCAATATGAAAGAGCTAAGATTAACAAACGCTATGATCACGTTCATTTTGGGAATGATTATCGCGGGTTTAGTTTCAAAAGGGAGTTTTTTGGGGACGGCGTTCAAATATCCTTCAGATTTTATGTTTATAGTGTTTGGTGGCCTACTAGCATTCCTGATTTCTGGAGTTTCAATTAGGTACTTGCAGAAAGGTTATTGGAAAGAGTCAGCGTTAATGTATCCAATTTACTATTATGGTTCTTTTGGGCTTTTTGCAGATGGTCATTTAGCAGGTTGGACGCATAGTAGCAGTGTTGGGGAAAAACTAATGATGTCTCAAATATACATTTTGCTATCACTCGTTTCGGTATTTATTCCACTTATTATCGCTGTAATCTCGGTTGCTCACATTGTTTTATTGAGATCAGAGGTGAAAAAAGTACGAACATAACAAGAGACAATGGCGTCAATAGCTAATTTTTGACGCTATCTTTATCCCACATTACACCGTCTCTTAGTATCGAATTTAAGATAACAACCATCTTTCTCATTTTAGACTGATTCCCAACGCTTGGCTTTTTTGGTTTTAGTTCCGTGCTTACGGTGTACAAATTAAGTGAAGTGAAGTGAGAGTGTTGCTCGCACCTTTATGCGCATTATAACTTGTCTGCCTTATTACACTTATAGGGGGGAACCATGTACCTTTAAAGAATGTCCAACATTTAGATGTTCAAATATTGAGGTTCCGATGAATTTTCTCCGTAAGTATAAAATAAGCGTCCTTTTCTGTATCAGCGGTATTTTGTGTTTAATTGCTTATAACATCATCGGCTCATCCGTAGATGAAAATGGTTTTTTAGTTGAGCCATTTGGACTTATTCCTTTATTTTGGCTTTTTCAGCTACTGGCGTTGGTGGCTTTAGTTGTCACCTTCGTAAGACATAGAAAGGCGCAGTAAATGGCTAATGAAGCTACAAGCACACGAAGGTGCTTCGTTATAATAAGCTCTGGAACGTTACTGATGGACGGCGCTAATGCTATTTTTCCTATCCCAGGCATGATTTGTAGTATCTCATTTTTGGCTTGGTATTCAGGGTAGGTTTCGATGAGTCCTGATATCTTTTCTTCTCCATCGCTTGCATGGAAAGCAACTGGCTGAGTGTCGCTTTGCTATCATTTTGGCACGTATTTGCAGAGCACTTAACGCGGGGCGTTGATACACTAATAGGAGGCAGGTATATGAACTACAAATTGATTATTGTGCTGGTGTGTGTGGTTCTAATGTACAGTTGTAGTAGAAAGGAGCGCATCGAAAGTGGTTGTTTTCAACCGTTTTCAGTATTAGCGACTGAATACTTCGGTACCAATGAACCTCAGCGATGGGAAATAGTTGGACGTAACGCTGGTGATGAATTTTTGTTGAAGAATGGAATCCTAGGGTTTGTCGTTGAGCGAAATTTTGCTCAAAACATGATGCCACTCTCCGAAAAAGGCTTACTTAAATTTACAGGTCGTGTTTATAAGTTTTGGCCAAGCTGGGCCGAAAAATACCTTGGTGGCGGTAACAAAAACATCCAATTAGAAGTTCTTGTTAGTAATGGTAAGTACCTAGTTTTTGACGATAATCCGAGAAACAAGTTTGTTCCTTCAATAAAAAAGCGGTGTGACTTCTAATGCTAGGTGTATGACCAGTATTAGAGGTTCTATCTAGTCCTTTTAGTTTTAGCTTTTTGCTTCGTTCATATAGTCAACGTGAATCACCTTAACGTGGTGCCTTGATTTATGTTGATAAGTGACACTTTATGGAGGTCATATAGATATCAAAGAATCGGATTGGAAAAAATATTTTATGAAATAAAGAATGTAGCCGTTC
Organism: Patescibacteria group bacterium; assembly: GCA_965656795.1. Taxonomy (GTDB): domain Bacteria; phylum Patescibacteriota; class Gracilibacteria; order BD1-5; family UBA6164; genus CAJXJP01. The sequence goes on along the minus strand of CBFHLZ010000162.1, from coordinate 368 downwards.
TTCTATTTTGTACTCATAGCTAGATGAAGTCATCAAAGCGATTATTGATGAATCATAACCAGTTGGAGGAAGGTTTGATTTGATGTGTCAGCACTCCTAAGGATCTCGATCTCTAAGGAAAATTAAGCTTATCTTTGATGCATACTTTCTAAGTCGGGTAGTTAGGTTACTCCCTTCAGGGGCTGCAAAAAATGGACGGCAACCTGCCACAGTAAATATCGGCACCGACTTCAATTTTCCAGGTTTTAGGTGCTAGTCCACCCTTAATCCACCCAAGCAAGACTGGGATAAAGTGGGGAAGGGGAAAGTTGATTATTTTCAGTGTATTGCGCGAGATTTACGACGTTTTTGAGGGCTCAAAAACGGTG
>CBFHLZ010000161.1:0-2300 GCA_965656795.1 Patescibacteria group bacterium | reverse complement strand
TTAAAAATTATAATTTGCAAAAAGCAAACATGACAGTAAAATCAAGCCGAAATTTTACACAATTAAATATTATTTTGCACTATGCCAAAAGAAAAAAAATATAATTCATCAAAAAAAAGAGAGTATAAAAATTCTGGAGAAAAACCAGCAAGAAAAAAATATTTTTCAAAAAATAATCACACAAATAAAAAAAATAATTTTAGAGAAGAAAAAATTATTCCAAAAGAAAATGAAATCATAGGAGTATATGCTCCTGGGAAATGAGACTTTGGTTTTATTGATGTGGAAGATAAAAAAACCGGTGAAAAACAAGGATATTATGTATATGGATGAAATACAAATGGTGCCATGCCTGGAGATACAGTTCTTGCATTTGTAAAAGAATTTAGAGGAAAAAAAGAAGCTGAAATCATCAAAATAATTGACCATAGAAAAGAACCAATTGTAGGGATTTTTAAATCTTCTGGAAAATTTGGTTTTGTAGTTCCGAAAAATAAAGCCTTTAAAAAAGACTTTTTTGTTGCTGGGAGAAATTCTATGAATGCGCAAGAATGAGAAGTTGTTGCACTAGAAATTTTAAAATATGATGGACGTTCTCCAGAATGAAAAATTACAAAAATTTTATGAAACCCATGAGATAAATGAGTTGATATCATGTGAATTGCTTTAGAATATGGTGCAAGAATGTGATTTGGAAGAGCTATAAAAGATGAACTTTGAAAACTATCAAAAACAGTAACAAAAAAACAATTATCGTTTAGAAAAGATTTTAGAGATCTTTTTACTATCACCATTGATGGAGCAGACTCTAAAGATTTAGATGATGCCATTTCTGTAGAAAAAGCTGATAATGGAAATATGATTTTATATGTACATATTGCTGATGTGGCTCATTATGTAAAAGAAGACCACGCAATTGATAAAGAAGCTCGTAGAAGAGGAACTTCTATTTATATGGTGAATAAAGTAATCCCAATGTTACCAGAGGAATTATCAAACGGACTTTGTAGTCTCAATCCAAATGAAGAAAAATTGACTCTTACTGCGCAAATAGAAATAAATCAAGCAGGTCATATTGTGAATACAAAAGTATTTGAATCGGTTATTGTTTCAGATTTTAGAATGACATACAAAGAAGTAGATGAAATAATTCAAACAAATCAATTATGACTTTGAGATGAACTTATGTTTGGATGAAAAATTTCTCAAAAACTTATTCAAATGCTTAAAGACTCTCAGGATCTTAGAAATATATTAGAAAAATACAAAAAAACACTTTGAGTATTAAACTTTGATTTTCCAGAAAGTAAGATAGAGGTTGACGAAGATGGAAATCCAATAGAATTTACGAAATATACTCGCTATGATTCGAGTAAAATAATCGAAGAATTCATGATTGTAGCGAATGAAGCTGTATCAAAAAAATATCAAAATCTTCCATTTTTATATAGAATTCATCCAGCTCCAAATGAAGAAGATTCTCAAAAATTATTCGAAACTCTTGCAAAATTTAATATAAATATTCCAAATGGAAAAAAGTTGGAACCAAGAGATATTCAAAAAGTTTTAGACGAAGTAAAAAATGACCCAAGAGAAAAATTATTATCTCGTATGGTTTTAAGAAGTCTCACAAAAGCAAAATATTCTCCAGAAGCTGAAGGTCACTTTGGTCTGGCTTTAGATTATTACAGTCATTTTACGAGTCCAATTCGTCGTTATCCAGATTTACAAATTCATAGAATTATTAAAGAAAAGGTAAATGCGAGACTCAATCCAGAAAGAAAAAAACATTATGAAAATATTTTGGAAAAAGTAGCAAAAAATAATTCTGAATCAGAAGTAAAAGCCGAAAAACTCGAATATAAAATCAGAGATTTAATGGCATGTAAATATATGAAAAATAAAATTTGAGAATCATTTAATTGAGTAGTTGCATGAGTGATTCAATCATGAGTTTTTGTGGAATTAGAAAATACAATCGAATGATTTGTAGAACTCAATTCAAAATTTGGTGCAAGTGATTACCAATTTGATGCTGACATGATGCAATTATATAATCCAATTATTGATAAAAAATATACGATTTGATCACCAATTGAAATCGTAGTTGAAAGTGTCAATGAAGAAGAGTGAAAAATAAATTTTGAAATAAAATAAAAAATCTCGAGAATTTCTCGAGATTTTTTTATACTTTTTTGCATAAAAATACATAAATATGTTATAATTTTATAAATACTATATAAAAAATAATTATGTCTTTAGAAATAGCAAATCAAGCAGAAAATCCTGAAAAAAATCTT
>CBFHLZ010000160.1:0-2320 GCA_965656795.1 Patescibacteria group bacterium | reverse complement strand
TGAATTCTTACAAAACCATTGCAAAAAGTTTGAGTAAAAATAAGTTATTTTACAAAAAAATTAATCAAAAATAAAACCAGAGCATTTTTAACTATAATACTTTTTTGGGTCGCTTTGATATTTTCATTTGTATTAGTTGGTTCAGGAGTAGTAAAAAATGATTTCCTCCCACAAACTGATAAAGATAATATTTTTATAAATATAAAATATCCACTTGGATATTCTCTTGATAAAAATGCTCAATCTACAAGTGCTATACTTACAGATATTCGTGATTATCTCGATAAAAAATATCCAGATTATGTTGAATTTATATATATAAATGTTTGAAATATTTATTCAAGTAGCGCAATTGGAAATGCATCAAATCCAACTGCAGATTATCAAGCATATTTCAATATTAAACTCATAGATTGAGACGATAGAGATATTTCATCAATTCAAATTTCAGAAGGATTACAAGAATATATAAACCAAAATATAAAACCAAGATATCCTTATGTAAAAGATATTTCCAATGTAGTTGTAGGTTGAATGTGAGGTGGAAAAGAAATTTGATTTTTTATTGTTTGAGATGATATTGAAAAAATTTCTGATTACCTTGATCAAATAAAACCAGAAATTGAAGCAATCGATGGGATTTATAATTTTTCGAGTAATTATGAATTTACAAACGGGAAAGTTTCTTATGTTTTAGATCCAAATAAACTCAATAGAAATGACATAAATTTTGGTTCAATAGCGCAACTTTTCACGACTATTGAAAATTCTAAATATGTACCAAACGGTTTAACACTTCATAATTTTACTGAATTATGAGATGATACCATTGCGTTAAAACTCTACACGAGTTATCAAGGAAATGTCGAAGATGTGAAAATATGAGATACATTTATTTCAAGTGTCACGCAAGAAAGAAGTTTACAACCAGAACTCAAAAATATTCAACATATTGATGGGAAAATGCAACTTTCATTTGAAGCAGATAAAAAAGCAAGTGTAGCACTTGGTGGAGTAACAGCGCAAATTAACAAAGTGATTGAAAATAATCCTTTACCAAAGGGATTAGCATTTAGATTTAATTCTAATATAGAAGATTCTGCAGGTTCATGAGCTGATCTATGAGCTGCGATGTGAGTGGGTTTAATTCTCATGTTTATTATTTTAGTATTAAAATTTAACTCATTTAAATACTCTATAATTATTGTAACTTCAACATTTCTATCATTTATCTGAGTTGTATTAGCACTTATGTTAATGGGATTACCACTGAGTTTCCCAGCTCAATTATGATTATTTGGGGTGATTTGAGTATGAGTAAATAATGCTATTTTATTCATCGATTGATATTTAGGGAAAAAATGATTTACTCTAAAACAATCTCTTATTGAAACAATTCAATCGAGATTTCTCCCAATTTTCTTAACTTCATCAACCACTATTGCCGGACTCGTAACTCTCGCACTCAAAGACGAACTTTGGGGAGGACTTGCCATCGCATTTATCGGATGACTCATACTCAACGTATTTATGATTCTGGTTTATATCCCAGCTTTACTTTATGTAGTTGAAAAGAAAAAATAAAAAAAAGAATATGAAAATATTCTTTTTTTTGTTTTTTAAAAGATAATTATTCGGTAATAAAAATATATTAACAGTAGAATTTACTTCTGATTTTGTTTCTGAAAGTGTATTATCAAATAATATAAGTTTTAAAAACTCAAAAATTACAAAATTGAGATTATATTCAGATTGAAATGAAAATTTACCTAAATTATGAGAATTAAATTTTACAAATTATAAATTTGAAAAAGATTCAGAAAATTTTATAAGTCATTTAAGAATAAATAAATTTAATTTAAAATCTACTACTAATTTAACAGATTCTTTTAAAATCACGAGTGTAGAAGTAACTGAAAAATTTATTTTAGAAGATGTAGATTTTTGAAAAATAATTTTTAATTGATTAAATCTTGCTGAAGCTGAGTTAAATTTTAAACATGTGACATTTAATAATTGTATATTTAATAATGTTATTTGGAGTAAAGATTGTATTATTAAAAATTCGAATGATGAAGAATTGAGAGATTTGTACAGGCAAATGAAATTTATAATGGATAAATTATGAGATACAATAACAGGTTCAAAATTTTATAGAAATGAAATGGATGTTCAAAAAAATATTGTTTCTTGAAATAATAAGAAAGATAATTTAAATATATTTTTTTGGTGGAGGAAGTCAGAGAGATTTGTATTTTGGTTTTGATATAATATAAATAATTTCTGACAAAATTGGATGAAACCTATAATAATATTATTT
>CBFHLZ010000159.1:708-2324 GCA_965656795.1 Patescibacteria group bacterium | reverse complement strand
CTCAACCAGGTGCGCAAGGTGCTGCTGACCAAGGTCAAGCAGAACAAAAAGCAGACGACGGAGTACAAGATGCTGACGTTGAAACTGACGGAGATGATAAAACTACTAGAGTTTAAAAAATATCAAAAAAAAAAAAGCAATCCAATTGGATTGCTTTTTTTTTGTTAATGAAAAACATTAGCGTCTTTCATGGAAATATTTCAAGTAAACAATATGGAGACTCCAAAACATAATCATAATAGCCTTCTAATTGTGAAGGCTGTTGTAATGACCCATATTTTGCCCATATTGATACGACCCCTGCATTTCTAGCTGCAGATAAATCGGTTATTGTATCCCCAATCATAACAGTATTTTCTTGAGAAAATCCAAGCTTATGCATATGATCAAAAATCATATCTGGAGATGGTTTTAGCTTCCCTTTATGAGATAATTGATCATGAATTTCGTAAGACATATTTTGCTTACGAAATAGTCCTTCAAAAATCTCCTTATCATTATTTGTAGCAATAGCAATAGTATATTTTCTTTTTTCTAATATAGGTAACACCTCAATCATACCATCAAGCCATTTAGTATATTCTTCATATATCTTATCTACTACATTTAACCAGATACCAATTATTTTTTCAAAATCAGTTTCCTCAAATCCAAACTCATGTATTGCATAGGACTCCCATTTTCCATGATGTTTCATAAATATTTTTTTAAAATGATTAAAATCACTAAAAATATCTCTGTTATATTCATTTGCAATAATTTGCCATACTTTATATATAGCATAATTAGAGTCAAAAATGGTACCATCTGCATCAAATATTAATAATTTCATCTTATTATCCCCCTAAAATAAAAATTAAATATATAATATATTAAAATATTTGATTGTCAATATATGTGAATTTTTAATACAACTCCAAAACCACTATTTCTGGGAAATTGAGAAATCTCAGTGGGATTGCTGTTTCTCAGATTCCTGAGGAAACGTAGAGCTTGGTAAATTCTTCTTGAGAAAATCATTTATCAAAACTTCCATTGGTTGGGATAACTGACTGATACAATCCTGGAATACGTAATTGCCCCCCGTGAGTGTGCCCTGCAAGAGTGAGATCTGGGATATTGTTTGAATATTTAAGAGTTGTGTCAGGATTATGAGCTAAAACGACTATATTATCGCTTGGAGTGAATTCTTCTAACAAAGAGGTATCATCTTCCCTGTTCCAGTTGCTCCCAAGTCCTACAAGCGTAAAATTACCCAATTTCACCGTTGTATTATTTAAATAGTTTGCTCAAAGATTATCTAAAACTGTTTTTAGTTCATCACGAAGTTTTGGTCCTGGCTTTTCTACATCATGGTTTCATAAAACCCAGTAGACTGGTTTATTTATTTTTCAAATCGGAGCAAATAGTTTTTCTAAATCTATTAGTTCAGGCTGATAGGTAAAATCCCCTGCTATAAAAACATAGTCTGCTTGGATATTGTTTATTTTTTCTACTGCTTTTGATAAAAATTTTTCTGTTTTATATTTCCCTAAATGCAAATCAGAAATTAAAATAATTTTTGATTCAAATCCTAGATCTATTTTTTCATTTTTTATAATAATTATTTGAGGTTC
>CBFHLZ010000159.1:0-698 GCA_965656795.1 Patescibacteria group bacterium | reverse complement strand
AAAACCACTATTTCTGGGAAATTGAGAAATCTCAGTGGGATTGCTGTTTCTCAGATTCCTGAGGAAACGTAGAGCTTAGTAAATTCTTCTTGGGAAAATCATTTATCGAAATTTCCAGTGGTTGGGATAACTGACTGATACAATCCTGGAATACGTAATTGACCACCGTGAGTGTGGCCTGCAAGAGTGAGATCTGGGATATTGTTTGAATATTTAAGCGTTGTGTCTGGATTATGAGCTAAAACGATTATATTATCGCTTGGAGTGAATTCTTCTAACAAAGAGGTATCATCTTCCCTGTTCCAGTTACTCCCGAGTCCTACGAGCGTAAAATTATCCAATTTTACTGTTGAATTATTTAAATAGTTTGCTCAAAGATTATCTAAAACTGTTTTTAGTTCATCACGAAGTTTTGGTCCCGGTTTTTCTACATCATGGTTTCATAAAACCCAGTAGACTGGTTTATTTATTTCTCAAATCGGAGCAAATAGTTTTTCTAAATCTTTTAGTTCAGGCTGATAGGTAAAATCCCCTGCTATAAAGACACAATCTGCTTGGATATTGTTTATTTTTTCTACTGCTTTTGATAAAAATTTTTCTGTTTTATATTTCCCTAAATGTAAATCAGAAATTAAAATAATTTTTGATTCAAATCCTAGATCTATTTTTTCATTTTTTATAATAATTATTTGAGGTTC
>CBFHLZ010000158.1:0-2329 GCA_965656795.1 Patescibacteria group bacterium | reverse complement strand
TTCATAGTTTATTCGTTTAGTTTTATATAATTGTTTTGAGTATACTTGTGGAATGGAAAAATGGAAGAGGAAAATTAAACTCATAAATCCTTATTACATTCTTCAATAATATAATGAGGAATTATTTCATATTTTCTAGGATTTAATTGAAATAAATAATCATTCTCTATATGGAAAGTTTCATTAATAAATTTCATAACAACAGCATTTTCATGTCATTCTCAATCTTTTATAATTCTATATAATTGTAATTTTTCATAATTAGAATCATTACTTTTATATAATTTTAACATTTTATCGTTATCTAGAAAAACTTTTAAAATTTCATTGTAATCAAAATTTGATAAAAATTCTGTTTGAATATTTAATACTGCTTTATTTATTTCTTTTTGCGTCATATTTTGTTCTTCAATTTCATATTCATCTACTGATATATATTTTTTTACATATTTAGTTGGTTTACTTCTTTTATGAACCAAACTAGAAATTAAATTATATTCTCAATTTTTATTATTATTTATTTCATAATATCTTCTTAAATAAACAATATTTACTAAATTATCTGTTTGTATATTTCCTTTTAAGATTTCTCAAAATGATTTTATATCATCACTTATAATTTCTTTTTCAATAAGTTTTCAATTATTATTTTCAAGAAAATATGCTGATTTTCAAGCTAAATCTAAATTCTTTAAATTATTATGAATAATATCAATAACAGGATCAAAATCATGAGTTAACATTAATATAGTTTTTCATCTAAGATTTTCTCACTTAGCTTCTCATTCTACTTTAAATCAATTAAAAAACATATTCAAAATAGCAAATTTTTTATTCTTATCAAAAGAAGATATTGGGTCATCAAATACAATAAAATCTGCTTTTTCACTCAAACATTGGTACATAAACAATACCAATGCTAATGCATTTCTTTCTCAAAAACTTAAATGATTTTTTCAGTTTAAATGTTCACCTCAATCTTCATGCTTTAATATTAATTTATATGTTTCTCATTCTTCAATACTATCAATTTCATACTTGTATCATGCAGATTTTAAAAAATAATTCATTTCTATTTTATATTTATCTATTGTTCTTTTAATTAATCATTTTTGTTGTTGTATAGCTCAAATTAAGTTTCATATATTTTCTAATAAAGTATCTAAATTATTATTAATTAATGTTATTTTTTCTTTTGAAAAGTCTGAAATAAAAAAATTATATCTAGATAAATTTATTTTCATATTTTGTAATTCCTCTTCAATTTTATCAATATTATTGAAATGATGAAAATTTATATTTTTAATTTTATTTAACCTTTTTAACATTAACTCAGATTCTTCTTTTATATTTTTTAAATAATCTAAATCTTCTTCGTTTAATCAATCAATATTTTTAAATATCTGATTAATAATATTTTGAATATTTTCTGGGAAATAATTATATAAACCTTCAATTACCTCTAAAACCTTAGTTAAATGTTCAAATTTTTTTGACTCATATTCATCTGATACCTTCAGAATAGTTCCTTTTTTTTCTTTTATTCAACTTATACAATAAGGACAATTATTTTCTTTTATCTCTAAAAAATTTTTACCTTCTAATTGCCATGAGAGCCATTTAATATTTTTACTCTTAATGAAATCTGTATATTTCTCTAATCAAGTTGGTATATGTTCAAATTTATTTCATTCTGATATTCATTTCATTAAAGCACCTGATTTAGCAGGTTTGTCTGATTTTCAGTAAAACTTAAGAAAATTTTCTAAATCAAGGATAAAATCATTTATAGTTTCATCTTCTTGAAAAGTATTTCTTACAGCCTCTGTTAATTTATTTATTTTTGTTATTCATTCATCATATTTATCACTTTTAATAAATATATCGAAGCTACCTTTTAGTATTTCATTATTCTGGAAAGTATATTGATGAATATAATCTTCATCAAAAATCATCACTTTATTAAAATCATCAATTCAACTTATTTTTGGTACTATTTTTGTTCACCTTTTACTGAATGGAATAAGCTGTTCAAGCTTATTTTTTTCATTTATAGTATACTTAATTGATTTTGCTAAGGTTGATTTTCAGGTTCAATTTATTGCATATTTAATATTTAAGCAATTTTTATTTAATATAATATTTCATTCTTCAATATTATTACAATTTTCTAATTTTACATTTAATTTCTCCATTCCTTTTTCCTTAAACTCTAAAACTTCCCTCTCTTAAAATCCTAATCACCAAAGATTAAAAATCAAAAAAGAATATTTTTTCTTGTGAAAAAATATTCTTTTTTATGTATAAATAAATAATTATTTAGATATAT
>CBFHLZ010000157.1:0-2356 GCA_965656795.1 Patescibacteria group bacterium | reverse complement strand
TAATTTCATCTAACATATAGTCTAACGAATATTCTTGATTTTCGATAGATTCTAAAAAATCTATTTTTCCAAAATTTCCCATGAATAATATTTAAAAAATATTTTTCCTTTTTTTTACTATAAAATATTTGATAAAAAAGTCTAATAAATTATTTTTTTTATAAAAAAAACATACAAATTTTGTATGTTTTTATATATCCATATTTGCGATAAGAAAATATTTTCTTTCTTTATATAAGTTATGAAAATCTGTTACAAATCTTTGATGGTCAGAGTTTTTAAAAACTCCTCAGCCTGAAGTTCAAACTCAGTTGCAAATTTTATTACTCTCATTAAATGCCTCAGTTTTTATTAAATCATATGTGTGTTTTAATCCTTCTTCTAAGAACACTCATAATTGCAATACATATTTTCAATGTTTTCAATCTTGAGAGACAGAACTTAATAATTCAGCAAACGCTCAGAGTCAATCTGCCCACACATTTTCTAATTCATCGAAATTTTCGATTCAAGATATACTTTGAGGATAAAAAATATCATAAAATTTTATAATATATGTCTTTGAAAGCAAGCTCTGAAATAAAGATAAATCATTATAATCTGTGACAAATTCTTTCAACTCAGTATGAGAAAGATTTTCAATATCAGCTAAAGCTCATATTATATCCAAACTATTTTCATTTATTTCTGGTCATGTATGTTGAAAATTTTTACGATTCAAACTGTCTAAAATACATAGATATAAGAAATCAAATAAAATATTTTGATTTTGTGGAGTTTGACTAGAAATAAATTCTTTAAATATTTCAATATCTGAAATTTTTATTCAAATTTTACAACCAAAAGCATTTATTTCTCAATCTCTATAAAACTCTTCTCCTCTATATTCATACGTTGATAATCACATTTCCATCAGAGCATCATCCAATTTGAGTATTCTCTCAGCCAAGTATCATCTCTCATCACTATAAATTTTTTTATTATGCTCATCTACTGACATTATACTATTTACGGCTTCTGACATACTTTCTTTAAGTGACTTAATAAATCCAAAATTTTTATTAAAATTTTGGATTTCTTTCACTATGCTATAAATATCTTTATTTTCATTATAAATCATATCAAGTAATCCACTTTCAGTATAATTATTCATAATTAAATATTTAAAAAATATTTTTTTCTTCTTGTATACTATAAATTATTTTTCATTAAAGTCTAGAAAAATTAAAAAAAATAAAAAAAGACGAAAATTATTTTTCGTCTTTTTTTTGTTTAAAATCTTCTAGTATTTCTGATAAAAAATATTTATTATTTTCAAATTCTCATTCAAAATCATGAATAAATATTTTATAATCTGGATTTAAATCTAGACTATGTTTTTGTTTTAATTCCATTTCAAGAAATACCTTAACATCTCAAATTAATTTTTTTGTATGATGTAAACTTTCTGATAAAAATACAGCTAATTTTTCTAGGTAATCTCATTCACTCTCCTGAGGGAATCACAAATTTATCTTTTTTATACTATTTTTTCAATACCCTTTTTTCATATCTAAATCACTTAATGCTCAAATAGCATCAGCCCAAATAGTATTAAGGAAATCAAAGTCTTGAATATCTCATATATAATCTGGAAAAAACATATGTTTATATTTTTCCATAAAGTATTTCAACAATAAGCTATTATATAAATTTCAAGTTTCTAAATCCTTTATTAAGAATGTTAATCATGAGTGGTTTATGTTTTCAATTTGAGATAACTGGGATAATAAGTCTGAAATATAGCTATTTTTTTCATCAACATTATCTCAGTAAAACATACTCATATGAAGACTATCGATAATTTCATTATACAAAAAAGTATATAGTTTTTGAACCTGAGTAGAATCCTCTAAACTTAGATACTCCTTAAGCACATCAACATTAATTATTTTTAAACCTATTTTAGATCCGAAAGCACCAATTACATTATCATCATAAAATTCTTGTCCTCTATAAGTAAATATTTCTAATCAGATTTTCTTTAAAACTATATCTGAATTCAATATTTTTTCAGATAATCATTCTCTTTGATTATTTAATATTTTATCATATCAAAACTCATTATCTAAAATAAAATTTACTCTATGAGTTGTTGGCTCAATTAATCAATATTCAATATTAAATGTTTCTATTTCACCAATAATTTCTGTTAAGGTTTTATTTTTTTCATGAAATGTAATTAATTTATTTTTTTTAGAAAAATTTTCCATTTTAAAATATTTTTATGATTATAGAAATTTTATTATTTTGTATAATAAAGTAATTTTTAAAAAATTGAGAATAGAATATTATAATATTATTTTTCTCTTTGCAT
>CBFHLZ010000156.1:0-2375 GCA_965656795.1 Patescibacteria group bacterium | reverse complement strand
GATAATAAAGATCTCAATGTAAATATAGTTGCTGCGATTTGATTAGCTGAAAATCATATCTCAGGAGAATCATATAAACCTTCTGATATAATCACAGCCTACAATGGAAAAACTGTTGATATAATCCATACAGATGCTGAATGAAGACTCGTTATGGCTGACGTTATGAGTTATATTTCAAACAAATATAAACTAGATAATCTCATGACAGTTGCTACACTTACAGGAGCATGTATGGTTGCGTTAGGATTTCGTTATGCGTGAATAATGTGAAATGATGAAAAAATGATTGAAAATCTTTTAGAATATTCAAAATCACACGAAGAAAAATATAATAGACTTCCATTTGATGATTATTTTGTTTCAAAAACAAAATGAAAAATTGCTGATTTAGAAAATTTAAATAGATGAACCATGGCAGGATCGTCTATGGCCGCAGCATTTTTATCAAATTTTTGTGATAATAATGAAAAATATACACACTTAGATATTGCAGGAGTTTGACTCAATTCATACGAACCATATGGTTATGTAAACCAATGAAATACAGGTTTTTGAGTAGAATCGCTTTCTACAATTTTTCAAAATATTAAATAATTCCTCCAAAATTATTTAAAATCAAAATATGAAATACGTAAAAATTATAAAAATAATTAAAGATATTTTTTCACCGAAAAAATGTTATTCTTGCTGAAAAGAATGACATTTTTTGTGTTTAGAGTGTTTAAATAAACAAAATAATTTTGAAGAGATATGTTATATTTGTAAAAATCCAAGCAAAAATTTTGAAATACATTCTGACTGTAGGACCGGTCTCTATTTTCAAAAAGTTATTTTATTAACACATTATAAAAACCCAGTGATAAAAAAACTCATCACACACGGAAAATTTTATAAGAAAAAAGATATTTTTGAAGATTTTGGAAAGTATTTATCAAAATTGTTAATAAAATATCAAAAAGATGTCAATAAAAATAATACTATCATTATCCCTACTCCAGTATCTTTTTTAAGAAAACTCAAGAGATGATATAATCAAAGCCAAATCTTAGCGCAAAGTATTTCAGCTAGGACCGGTCTAAAAATTATTCCAGACCTTATTTTAAAATCAAAACATACGAGACAACAAAGTAAAATATCAAAGAAACATAGAAAGAAAAATTTAGAAAATACCTTTATATTCAATAAAAAGTATAGAGACAAGTTTGATAATTTTTATATTATTATCGTGGATGATGTTATTTCAACATGAAATACGTTAAATGAAATTTCTAAAATTCTTTATGAAAATGGTTATAAAAAAATTACATGTTTAGTGATTGCTTCTGATTAACAATTTGACATTTATTAATTATTGAGATATAATAATATTAATAAAAAAAGGAGGAAAATTTATTCATATAATTTTCCTAAAAATGGTGCTTACAGCTCATACTCATGATACTCAATATGATATTATTGAAGGTGATTCTAATGCTGATGATACTACAGAAAATCAAGAACCAGGACAGCTTGATTTATTTTCATGAGAAGTTTCTGATATAATAAAAACAAATCAATCTAGAGTAGATAGATTTATTCAACCACCAAGATTACAAGAAGTTCCTGTTCAAGAAAATATTCCTCTTACAGATCAAGAGTTTTTTTTAAGCTTAAATGAAAATTATGAACATTTATTTAAAGATGTAGATCTCGAAAGTGTTAAATATAATAAAGAAAAATCTATTATAGAATTTCAATCACAAGGTTTAGAATTTAGAGTTGAGTTTCAATGAAGAAATGTTCAATACTTTGTTGAAAATACAAAATTTACTGCTGCTGATTTATGAAAATTTTCTGTTAATTTTAGTTTTTTGTTTGCAAAAATATGTACATATTTTGGTTTTGATAATAAACAAATGCATCATGTGAAAAAATGAAATAATTCTTCTGCTAAAAAAGCTAAAGAACTTCCAGAACCTCAAGACAGAATTTTTTTAACAAAAACAACTGTAGATAAACAAAATATTCATTATTTAAAATATAATGGAAATATAGAAAAAAATAAAGCTTCTTTGCATTTTAAAATTTGACCAGATATTTATAGGATTGCAAATATTTCTTATACTATTCATGCTAAAGATCCAAGAGATGTAGAGTCAGAAATAGCTATTTCAATAAATAATCCAAACAATTTAAATATAAAAAAATTTGATAAAAATAAATGATGGATTGATGTAAATAGTCCAGAAATGATAAATGGATTAAAAGATTTATCGTATCATGTTTTATTAAATCATAATGATCATATTGTCTAAAAAAAATATTCAAATTTTCTATTTGAATATTTTTTTTTATGGGTAAAATGAAATGAACAAAATTTTACGTTTTATTAT
>CBFHLZ010000155.1:0-2377 GCA_965656795.1 Patescibacteria group bacterium | reverse complement strand
TCTGGATGAAATAATGGTTGAGTTTTTTTCACTTTTTCAGGTATGAGTGAATTGTTTAATAAATCCATGTAATATTGAGTCTGATATTCTGGTAAAATCCCAGAATTAATATCTGACCATATAACATTTTGAAATTCTGAAATATGAGCTTTAATATATTCAACTTCTTGAGCTGTTAATTTTTTATCAATTTTAATCATAATTCCTGATGATCCTGATACAATAATTTCTTTTAAATTAAAACCTAAAAATTTTTCTAACTCAAGCTTTAGTGCTGAAATATCAGTAATTTTTTTATCAAAAGCTAGGTTGTATTGAGTACTTATCTGGCCATAAAAAGCAGGAGAATAAATATTACTTTCATCAATAGGTTCTAAATAATAGGGAATCCAGCCATCATCTCTGACAAGGTATGTCATATTTTCGATACGTTGCGCAGAGAGATTATTTGTATATTTTTTTACTTTTTTATCTGTTTTCGAAGGAGTTTCAAGAATAGAAACAACGTTTTGTATATTTTGATGATTTGGTTGTATATCATAATTTTGACTTGCAAAAAGTAGAGATCCTCCAATAGTTGCTAAAATAGCAGTTGTAATCATAATCTTTTTTTGTTATTGAATTGAGAATATTAAGATAATTTTACTTGAGAGATATTAAATGGAGATTAAATTTTTGAAGTATTTTTTATTTTATCTAGACAAAATATTTTTTTATGGTGAATAAAAAAGCTCTCAGAATTTCTGAGAGCTTTTTTGTTGTTAATTAAATTGGTGGGCCATAAACACGAACAACCTCTTTTACAATTTCATATATATTTA
Source organism: Patescibacteria group bacterium (assembly GCA_965656795.1). Taxonomy (GTDB): domain Bacteria; phylum Patescibacteriota; class Gracilibacteria; order BD1-5; family UBA6164; genus CAJXJP01. The sequence goes on along the minus strand of CBFHLZ010000155.1, from coordinate 1,556 downwards.
AAATTGGCCGAGACGTTGTTGGATTATTTTTTCCACGTACTTTACTAATATTGTTTAAATTTGCTTTATATAATAAAAATTCCTTCAACCTTTTCGGATTTTTACGAATTTCTCTATGAATTAAAGCAATAGTACCTGTTACCTGCGGAGCACTAAAGCTAGTACCATAGTTTTCAATTGAATATATGCTTGTACCAGATGAAGTTACTTTTTTAGGGCCTCCTACATTTTCTGGAGCATATATGTCAACAGATTCTCCATAATTTTGTGTTATTTCATCTCCTTGGATAGCTCCTACTACAACCACATTATCAAGTGGTCTATATTCGAACTCACCTGATGAATAAACTTTGACATAATGAATTCCACCATTTTCTTTTTTTGCATCTACATCAGAGTTGCCTGCAGAAAGTACAAAAGTAGTATCTGAACATTCTTTAGAAAAGAAAACCCTTCTCCATTTATCCATTACTTTTAAATGAAGTTCTTCGTTGTAATCTTCTTTTTTATACCGATAAGCTAAACTAGAAAGTGTTAATGAAATATTTATAACATCAAAATGAGGGCATAAATCTTTTATATATTTTGTTCTTTCTTTACCAATAGTTTTATCCTTAAAGTTTAAACCATATATCTGTTTTGGGTTAACTATTCCAGTATATCCAATATCATTATCTTTCTCTGCCGCAATAATTCCAGAGACTAATGTACCATGGTCTCCAATAGAGTTAGTACCTTTTGATATTTGGTTTTGTAAATCATCAAATTTGTAATAAAAACCACTATCAAATACCCCAATTGATACACTTGGATTATTATGAAAATACGCATACTGATTGAGCAGAGTTAAATCACTCGAATCATCACTATCAAAACCAATAATTTTCATATATTCATTTTTTCCAGCTTCAAATGTATATTTTTTAGTATCTTCATTACTTTTAGAATAACTATAATTTGTAAATAGAACTATAATTATTATAGAAAAATATTTAAACATTTTTTAATCCTCACTCATTTTGTTTATAATTTTAAAGTATTTATCACTTCTATATTCAGGTAATGTACCAGAATTAAAAGCATAGAATTCAATTATTTTTTGTGTTCTTAAATTATTTAAAAGATTCTTTACGTGTTCTACCTCCTGTGCAGTTTTGCTATTTAATTGAATTTTGATAAAAATTTCTCTATCTTCTATATAAGGAGCATCATATTTCAATACTTTATATCCGAGCAGATTTTCTACATAATTTTTATTCAAAATATTAATATCAATAGATTCGTCAAAGTATATTACATATTCATCATAAATATCACCAAAAAAAGCTGTATAATGAGGGTCATCAATATCAATAGGTTCCAAATAATAGGGAATCCAGCCATCATCTCTGACAAGGTATGTCATATTTTCTATACGTTCTTCAGAGAGATTGTTTGTATATTTTTTTACTACTTTATTTGTATTTCCTATATTTTTTTCCTCCTGTTTTTCTTCAGGATTTTTTGTATTTGTATTTATTTTTGTTTCTGTTTTTGAAGGAGCTTCAAGAATAGAA
>CBFHLZ010000154.1:0-2385 GCA_965656795.1 Patescibacteria group bacterium | reverse complement strand
TTTGAAATTTCAAATGATTATGGAAATTTTATTCTCATAATAACATCTATGACTATAGAAAATCCAAATATTGAAACACAAAACAATCGTGTTGAAAGATTTAGTTTCGATGGATATTTACTCAAAAAATAATTTTAATTTATTAGTAATTACATGAAAAAAAGAAATAAAATAATACTCACAATAATTATTTTTGTGGGTATTTCATATTTTGCTTATGCAAAATTTTTCTCAAATTCTTGAGAAGAAAATCAAAATTTTACACTTGAGCCAACGATTATTACCGTTGAGGAAAAAGATTTTAATTCTGGGATCCAAATCACCGGAAAAACAAAAATTAAAAATGAACAAAGTATTAAATTTAATAAAACAGGAAGAGTCGAAGAAGTACTCTTTAGTGCTGGTGAAAATGTTTTAAAATGACAAACAATTGCTAAAATTGATGATTCAAAAGCAAGAAGTGAAATACAAAAGGCAGCTTTGAATTTAGAAAATGCTCAATTAAAACTCACTCAATACGAAGAAAATTTAGAAAATATTTCTCTCAAAAGAATACATCTAGATATTCAATCTCTTGAATCACAAATAAAGCAAACCAAAACTCAACTCGATTATCAACAAAAAAATAAACAAGAAGAAATTCAACAAAAATATTTATCACTCGTAGAGCTAAAAAATAATTATAAAATTTTAGAAAAAGAAGTGAAAAAAAATATTTCATCGTATAACCTCAGTGATGAACAAAAACAAAATATTATTGCTTCAAAACGTTTAGAAATAAAATCATTAGAAGAAAAATATAAAAAACTCGATGAAAATTTTGATGAACAATTACAAAAAAATATAAATATATATATTTCTCAATTAGAAAATAGTTATTATTTATTAGAATCAGATAATATTAATATTGATAATACTTTAACTCAAGTAAATAAAATATATTGATTTGAAGATGAAGATAAAATGGATAATTATGAACTATTTTCAGCAAAAGATACCAGTTATAAAAATGATGCCAGAAGCTATGCATATCAAGTAAAAGAATCATTTAAACAATATAAAAAATCTTTTGATTCTATTGAAAATACAAGTGATGCAAAAAATATTATTGCCACACTTGAAATCAATAGAAAACTGCAAACCCAATTAGCACAACTATGAAATACTCTCGCTTCAGCCTTTGAAAATAGTATAGAAAGTGTTGATTTTAGTTCTGGAGAAATCTCATCATATGCTTCGACATATTTATGAGTTCACTCAAGTGCGACAAGTAAAATTTGATCTTTAAAAAATACCATTGATGAATTGAAAACAGCCGATAGCGTAGAAAAAATCACACAAGATTTAGAAAATGAAAAACAATCATTACAAAACTCAATTGCTCAAAGCAAAATAGATATCCAACAGGTAAACGATAATCAAGATTTTTTAACTCAAACAGCTCAGTATAATATTGAAAATGAAAATATTAGACTCAAAAAAGCAAAAAGTGAAATAGCGCAACAAGAGTTAGCATTTGAAGAATTTTCTAAAAATCAAGACGAAAAAATTGCTCAAGATACTATTTGATTTCAAAGGCTACAAATACAATACGATGAAAAATTAAAAGAAAAAAATGAACTCTTGGAAAAACAAAAAAACCAAGAATATTTATTCTTAGTCAATGATGTAAAACAAGCAAAAGTAGAACTAGAAGATAGTTATAACGCGCTTGAAGATTATTATTTACAAGCTCCATTTGATGGAATAATTACAAAAAATGATATAAAACCTGGTGATAGACTCACACCGGATTCACAAAATAGTATTTCTATTGTTGATCCAAATACGATTGAAATAAATACACAAGTTTCTCAAAGTGATATTGTAAAAATTTCTATTTGAGATTCAGCTAAAATAGTTTTAGATGCGTATGAAGAAAAAACATTTTCTGGATCAATTACAGAAATTGAAACGACACCTACAGACAATAATGGTATTTCAAAATTTAACACAAAAATTTCTTTGAACAATCCAGAAAATTTAAAATTATTTTCTGGTATGCAAGCAAATATAACTGTTGAATTAGAAAAAATTCCAAAAGGTGTTGTGGTTCCATTTATTTCTGTAAATACTGATTTAGATGGGAAAAAATATGTAAATAAAATTTGAGAAAATGGAGAAAAATCAAAAGTTTTTATAGAGGTTTGATATACAGACGGAGAGTACTATCAAGTTTTAGAATGACTCAATAGTTGAGACCAAATAGAGCAAATGGATTTAGATATGAGTCAATTTAGTAATAATTATGATTTTTAAAAATGATTGAATTAAAAAATATTAAAAAATCTTATTATATCGCTTCGCAAGAATATTGTGTTTTAAATAATATAAATTTAAATATTT
>CBFHLZ010000153.1:0-2394 GCA_965656795.1 Patescibacteria group bacterium | reverse complement strand
AAAAGATAATTGATCAAAGTATACAGCAAGTTTTAACAGTGATTTTTATCCTATTTTAGATGATTTTTTTCGATTAAGTAGTAATAAACAAGATTCCATAAATAGAGATATATTAGCATTACCTAAATTTGAATATTTTTATTTTGATATTTTCAATTTTCTGAATAAATATTCTGAATTTGAAAATATTTTTAAATGATTTTTAAATTTAAGAGAAATAAACTGCTGTTTAAAAATCTCTCGTATTTCTTCATATTGATATAAAGATGGATTTAATGTAAGAAATAACGCTGATGATAAAAATGTATTATGAGAAATTATTAAAAACTTTAAACACTACAAGGTCTTTTCAGAAAATTTTTCAGAAAAAACAGATATCCTATTATATAACTATTATAAATTAGTCTTTAACATTTCTATTAAAAATATTAAAGATATTAATGATCAAAATAATCGTTTAAAACATCTAGGAAGTGACGAGGAAATAAAACAATTTTATATTTTTTTAGATAATTCTTGAATTAAAGAATTATCTAAAAAAAATATCTATATAAAAAATTTACTTAATTTAAAAGATAGTATTTGAAACATAGACTTTACAAGTAAATTAAGTGAATTGGTAAGTTCAAGTAATTTTTTTTCAGAAAATCCTTCTATTGATATACTAGTAAAAAATGAAGAAATTAAAGAGATTGGGGTTGAATTATGAATGATATTGCAAAATATTTTTAATATTGACATTTCTTTTTGAGAAAAAACATTCGAAAATTTATCAGCATGAGAAAAAACTATGCTTATTAGGTCTACTAATATTTATGAAAAAATTCTTCTAGAAAAAGTAAATGAGAAAACTGACTTACTTATCCTCATCGATGAGCCAGATTTACACCTTCACCTCGATTGGCAACGTCAATATATCCAAAAATTGATTGATGTTTTTTCTACATTAGATTCTCAAATAAATCTTCACTTTATCATCGCAACGCACAGTCCGTTTATTATTTCAGATTTACCAACTGAATGTATGGTTGTTTTAGATAAATCAGAAAAAAATATACATAAAGGTGAATTTGTAGAAGTGAAAGACTATAGTAAAAAAATTAAGTCTAAAGATAAAACAGGGAAAGATATTGAAGAATTTGAACATCAAACTTTTGGTGCAAATTATATTGATATTATTAAAAATGGATTTTTCTTTGAAGACAAAATGCTAATGGGAAGTTTTGCTCAAGAAAATATTGAAAAAGCATCAAAAAAATTGAAAGCAAAATTATTTATAGAAGCCCTATGAATTAATAAAAATAATTTTAATGAGAAAAAAATATTACTTGATAATATTTTAGCAGAAATTTGAGAAACAGAAATAATAAAATTTGATAATTACGAAAAAAGAATGAATGAAATTTTCGATTGAGTAGAAAATATTCAAAATCATATTTGAGATGATTTCCTACAAGATAATTTAATGTATTTAAACTAAAAATATGCAATTAATAGATATTGATAAAATTATTTGAGAGTTAAAATGAGAGTTAGAATTATTTAAAAAATCTTGATTTTTCACAAAAGAATGTCAAAAAAATAAAAAACCTATTTTCACACGTTTTATTTCATATGCTGATTTAGACAAATATATGTTTAATAATTTATTAATAGATTGAGAAACTGTTGCTATTGAATGAGTCGATAATAAACAAGATTTAAAATGGGTTTATGAAACAGAGAATACAGAAATGAAAGAAATAAAACAAAAATTCATAGAAAAAATTTCTTCTGAAATATTATTTTGTCCCTTTTGTTGAAAAGCACCTTTAATTCATTTTAATTCTACTTTAGCACAAGAAAAAACTTTACTAGAAAAATTGTGAATAAAGAAAAATAATCATTCTAAATTAAGAACATTTGACTTAGACCATATTTTTCCTAAATCAAAAGACTCAAGACATAAAAAATGAATTGTTTATCCCCATTTAGCAATTAATTTTTATAATTTAATACCTTGCTGTAAATGATGTAATTTTTTAAAAAGCAACAAAAATTTTTTATCTTCATTAAAAGAAAATTGAAAAATTTTCCATCCATATTTCTGATTAATAGATAATACTGGTGTTTCTTGAAAAAGTTTAGATACAGAATTTTCATTCTCAATTAATGATATAAAAGGAAGAAATGAAATATTAAATTCTTCTCACGCTAATTTTTTCAAACTAAACGAAATTTATTTAAATTCACAAGATACTAAAAATGATATTTCGTTTATTAGAGAATCAAAAGAAAAAATATTAGCTTCTAAGCAAATTCCTTTAAATAAATCAAAAAATCATAAAGAACTCAAAGATTATTTCTTCAAAAATTACGCACCTCAATCAGAAAACGAAATCTTAAAATTCTCAA
>CBFHLZ010000152.1:0-2415 GCA_965656795.1 Patescibacteria group bacterium | reverse complement strand
ATGACTCTTGCACAAATTGACTATTTAGGGTGAATAGAACATAAAAATCATGAGGATCCAGAATATTTAACTCTTACAGGGAGTGCAACTATTGCCAACTTTAAATCTGAACTAAAAAATATTTCAGTTTTGATTGATTATGGTATGTTTCAAGGTTGAAGAGATGATGAATTTGCAAACTCATCTGTTGACCAAAGAGCATTGCAAACAGATTGTATGGTTTTGACTCATGCACATTTAGATCATGCATGAAGAGTTCCTTTGCTTGTAAAAAATGGGTATAATAAACCTATTTATATGACATCAATAACAGCTCAAAAAATTTATGTAATGCTCGAAGATTATATAAAAATCATGACAGAAGAACATGATATGGCTGTAGTGAAATTTCAAAAAATTAAAAATCAAGCAAGTGGTTTTTTATATGCTATAGAAGCTCATAAAAAGCTACAAAAAAATGGATTATCAAAAGAAGAAAAAGAAGAAATTAAAGGAAATTTAGTAAAATTTTATGGTGAATGATATAACTTAGCTGAAATTATAAAAAAAGCATGAGCATTTCAAGATGAATATCAAATTTACTCGTGAGAAGATATTCAAAAAAGGTATAATGATATACCAGAAATACTCTATGATATGTGAGATTTAGCAGATACTATGAAATATATAAAAGTATTAGATTATGGTCAATCAACAGACCTTAATAATTTGTATTATGTAGACGAATTTTCAGAAGAAAATCTTAAAAAAATGATGAAACGCGTATATGCAGGTTCAAATGAAACTATGTATATTGATTCAACGGTTTTTTCACAATATATGTCAGCTATTAATGAAAGAATAAAAACAACAAAACTAGCGGAAAAAGAAAATATTGATATTAAAAAATACAATGAAGGTATTGATGAAGAGTATGAAGAATATAGAACAGATATAGAGAATAAACTCGATATTTTAGAAAATACACTTGAATCTGAAGCACCAGAATTACATCAACAATATACTCAAGAACTTGCAAGTGAATGAATAGAAAATCAAGAAGATTTAGAAAATTTCATCAAATCGAAAAAGAAAGATTTATATGATGTAAAATATACATCAACGACTTTAGAGAAACTCAAAAGTTTATTTTTATTGAAAGTTCTCAATGGTACGGAAAAAAATCAAAATAAGATGAAATCTCTTCAACTTCAACTTATAGATGCAGGACATATTGAATGAAGTGCTCAAGCTTTATTCACGGTAGTATCTGAAAAAGTAAATCAAATACTTGATACTGGGACTAAAAAACCAAGTCCTCTGGATATATTTGCAAAAAAAGCAATCGAACATAAAAATTTACTCTTTAGTTGAGATCTATGAAGAAGAAAAGATCCAAATATTTCAGGGACTTGGGATACATCTCCATATAAATTAGACTTTTTACAAATAGAAACAACCTATGCGGGGAGAAATCATCCAGATAGAATGCAAGAAGAAAGAGAGTTTATGGATACTATAGAACAAGCAGAATGAAAAGTAATTATTCCAGCTTTTTCAATGCAAAGAACACAAGAAATTGCTATTTTGCTTTTAGAAAAGATGGAAGACCATTTACCCGATTTAGAAAAGCTAGAAGAATATAAGAAAGATTTAGTCGTTTTAAAAGAGCAATTAGATAATATTAAAGACCAAGAATCTAAAGCATATCAAATGTATTCTCAAAATATAAAAGGTTTAAAAAATGAAATTCATAGACTAAAAACAACCTCACCAGTTTTTTGGAATATTAATCTCAACTCCCCTCTTTGAGATAAAATTACAAATATATATTTACAAAATTTATATGCAAAATATAGATTATTAGACCCAGAAGTACAAGAAAAAATATTTGGTCGTGTTGTTACTAATCATATCATTACTACAGATGATTTTGATGCATTATATACACCAAAAAGACAAAATAGAAAAGAAATTATTATTTCTGCTTCTGGAATGTGTGCAGGATGATTTATCCAAAAACACCTCATGAAAAATTTAGAAAATCCTAAATCAACTATTTTGTTTACTGGATATTGTCCACCAAATTCACCAGGTGGGAGAATTAAACAAAATCTTCCAGTAATATTGTCATGAGAAAATAATGAAATTATTCAGCCAAAATGTAAAATTGTGGATAATAAAGGATTTTCATGACATCTAGATCATGAAGAAATTTTGATGTATATCCAAGAGCTAAAAGATCAAGGAAAACTCGCAAGAAATGCAACAATTGTTCTCAATCATGGTTGAGAAAAAAGAGAACTTGTGAAAGCTGATATTTTAGAAGATATATTAAAAACAAAGAGAAACGTAAATGTACTGATACCAAATTTGTGAGAATCAGTAGAAATCAAATGTTAAAAAAAAATCCAAATTTTAAATTTGGATTTTTTT
>CBFHLZ010000151.1:0-2454 GCA_965656795.1 Patescibacteria group bacterium | reverse complement strand
AATATGAAGTATATTTTTATTGAGTTGAAATATTAATTATTTCAAAATTAATTATTAAAGAGGAAATCGTATGACAAAACCTATAGTAATAGTTTCAATAGTTATCTTACTTGGACTTGGATATTTCGCGTGGCAAAGTAACCAAGTATCAAATGTAAATAATCCTGAGACAAAACCTCAGTCAGAAGTAACTAATATTGTGAATGATTCATCAAATAATCTTGATGTGAAAATTGACGAAAACAAAAACAAAAGTGAAGTAAAGGAGGAAAAAGAAAAAGATATAATTTCATCAAAATCTAATGAAATTGTGAATCCTATTACAGGAGAAACAAATCCAGCAAGTTATTATGATGAAGTGTTAGCTGATGGGTATACATATAATAATCCTAAGCCAATACCAGAAAGTTGGATTATCGAACCAGCAGGTGATGAATATCCAGCTACTTTGGATTATGAAAAAATGAGAGCTGCTGTATCAGAGTCATATTTATTACCTGGAAGAATATCAACGATGTTTTCTATGGTACCAGAACATATGCATGGCTATACACCAAGGATATTGTTTTTGAGAAATGAAAATGGTTTTAACAGTAAAAAAGAATTTTTAACTTGGTTATCAGAGTATACGGATTCAGATATTTATTTTATTTCTCAATCTAAATACAATAATCGTGATGGAGGAAAAAATTGGAATATATTTATGATGGAGAAAAACATGGATGCTATTTATGATAGTTATTCTGAAATAAAAACAGATAGTATGGTTTCAATGAGACCATGGAATCAATATTTACCACAATATAGAGGAACAAAAGAGTTAGAAGATGCAATACAATCAACAATGAACGCAATGAAAGAATAATTCAACAATACAAGGAAATTACTTATGCGAATTTTATTCGTTTTACTATTTTTACTAACCACATCTGTACAATCTAACACATTACCAACAAAGGAGGGAAATATATTTTGGGATGAAAATCTCCAAGAATCACATGAAGGAACTAACTTTAAAGTTGGTTTGAATAATTCTGCAGGGCATTTAGGAGTGAACGGACATAATATATTATCGGTATTACACGATAATAAATATCTATTTACACCTGATTTTCCAGTAGGTATTATTGATGCAGGTTTTTATACAAATCATGAAGATTTTCATGATTATATTCAAAATATTTTACCAACTACAACTGACACACATGGTACTAGTGTTCTTAGTCTATTTTCAAGTGCAGAAGTGCAAAATTTTCTTGGAATACATGGTATTATCAATGCAGTATCATATATTGGTGATTATTCAGATGAACTTAGTACAAATTTATCGAATTATCAAGAATACAGTGAGTTACAAAATGTTAAAGTTATTACACAAAGTATGACTTTAGAATATTGTACTTCGTATCGAGCAGTTGATGAAAATCATGAATGTTGGTCTGGAGGAGCTGAGTATAATCTAGTAGATATGGTAAATCATGTTGAAGCACTAGCTCCAGTCCGTCAGCACTTTATTGATAATCCAGACACTTTGTTTGTATTATCAGCTGGTAATGAATCTGTAGATGCTTCTTGGATGAATGGTGCGGTGCATTATCGTTATGTTGCGGCTGAAGGAGTTAATCCTGAAACTGTAGTATTTGAACCACTTGATAATCTACTTGTTGTAGCTGCGGTTGGATATGGTGGTGTTTTACATAATTATTCTGACTATGGTGAATCTGTAGATTTGGCTGTGATTTCTGGAGTTTTAGCAGCACGTTGTGTTGATGAAAATGGGAGTTATTATGCAGCTGATGATACTGAAGATGGTTACGGTATATATCGTCAAAATTCTGATTTGGGAAATTCTGGTGCTCCATGTGATTCTACTGGACATGGAAATGGTAATAATGCGTTTAATGGTACGTCTGCTGCAGCTCCAATTGCAGCTGGTATGTCAGCATTACTTCTGAATATGGATTTATCGATGAGTCCTGCACAAGTAAAAACTTTACTAACACAAAATTCTTCAAAAGCAACTTCTCGGTATACGGGAACTTGTGACGAAAATGATGTTTGTGATACTCAAAGTCTAAGTGAAACAAGTAAGGCTGAATTACCAATTCCAAATTTGTTTGATGCTTATACTCAATTAAAAATTGATATTGAACTTCAAGTAGATAATGATATTTCATCACTTGCAAATCTTACTCGTGAAATCAATCAAGATTCTGATTGTGTTTTACTTTGGAATGATGGAACAAGTAAGAGAAAAGCTATTGGTCCTGAAAAATCATATGAAGCGAAATTCTATGGAGATCGTTGTTTATATTTCCGTGGAAATTCTTTCATTATTGACTATGATTTAGAAACAAAAACTGCATCTAAATTATATTATGATACAGTTTCAGATTCTAAATATCGTGAATACATGACATTTCGTCATTTTGTAAATAATCTTAAATCAGCGAA
>CBFHLZ010000150.1:0-2456 GCA_965656795.1 Patescibacteria group bacterium | reverse complement strand
ATACTATAGAGATATATAAATATTTATTCTATCGGGATTATGAAAGAAAAATGCGACTATAACCACTGTCCAATCAACTCACTTTTAAGTTTTATTTCTAAAAAATGGGTACTTTTAATCATGAAATCAATCAATGAATGATGTATGTCATACACAGATATAGAAAAAAATCTCGAAATGATTAACCCAAGAATACTATCAAGCAGACTTTCAGAAATGCAGGAATTTTGATTCTTGGAGAAAAAAATTATTTCAAAGTCCCCTTTAAAAGCAGTATATTGCCTCACTGAAAAATGAAAAAGTTTCACGTATAATATAGATTCTATGATTGATTGGACTAAAAAATGGATGTAATTTATTTTCTTTTTTCGTTAAAATATTATGATAAAAAATAATAAAAAAAGGAACCTACATAAATATTTAAAAAAGAATAGAGATTTTCTCAATGAAGTTTCTATTCTCATCAATATTCTCTTCTTATCATTATTACTCTGGGAATTTTTTATCCCAGGAACGGCATGGATGCAGCAAATACAAATTTTATTTTGAATATTTTTCATTATAGAATTATTTTTTCGTATAAAAATTCACAAATTTAAAAAAAATTATATTTTTAATATTTATACACTTATTGATTTCGTAACTATTGGATTAATTTTTTTACGTTTTTGAGTAGTCGATCATACTATTTTGCATTTATTCACTGCATTAAAAATACTAAGAACCTACAGAGTTATCACAGATTTATGAAGAAATCATTATTTCTTTGCAAAAAATAAAGATATTTTCTTTTCGGTAGTCAATTTAGTTATTTTTATGTTTTTTATGTCCAGCTTAGTATTTCTCGCTCAAGTTGATATAAATGATAAAATAAATAATTTCTCAGATGCTCTATACTTTACCCTATCGACACTTACCACAACGGGATTTTGAGATATTGTCGTAGTTGGGAAAGCTGGCCAATGGTTGGCTATTATGATTATGACTTTAGGGGTTTGATTATTTTTACGACTTTTAAGTGTCATTTTTCGTCCAATTAAACAACATATTATGTGTAAACATTGTGGATTAAAAAAACATGATAAAGATGCGAGTCACTGTAAACATTGCTGAAATATTATTTTTAATGAACATCTTTGAGAAAATGTAGAATAAAAAAATCCCGGGAAAATTTCCCGGGATTTTTTTGTTATTCATATGCTATATATCTTTCAAATTTATAGATAAAATAATCGATTAAAGTGAGAACTTTTGTTGAAGTATTTTCTATATTTGAATATTTCTCTCTTATATCTGATAAAATTTCTACTTTTTTGATAAGATACATTTCTTTTTTTGCATGCGACATTCCAGCAGTAGAATCAATAAATTGTTCTACAACTTCATCAACTCTATTTAATAATTTTTCTCATAAAACTTTTTTAAAGTTATTACGAGTTTCATTGTTGGAATCTAATTTTGATTGGAGTGAATCCATTTTCATATCAATATTTTTTTGATATTCTTTATACAGTTTTGGAATATTTAATCTGACAAACCATAAAGTATTTAGATCACTTCTCACGAGAGAATAATCGTAAAAACCTGTTGATTCATCAAAATATTTACTTCCTCACATATACATCATTTGTCCTGAAAAGTCTAAATACGAATTGTATAAAGTGTCAGCTCAAATTTGTTTATTTTCAAATCCACATGTATTTGATTGAGATTCGAAAATTCCATCATATTGCGTACAAAAAGTTTCTTGTTTTGATTCATCTGATGATTTTTCTTCTAGACATTTTGGTTCATCTTGATGAATACAATATCTTTCTGTACAGGCTCATAATTTCCCATCTATTACACTACAGTTATTACAACCATCATAATATAAAGAACATGTATTTAAGTCTATTTCTGCTGCTGAAGTAGTTGATAAAACACCAAAACTTAGCGCAATAATTAACATAATTTTCTTCATAATCTATTGATTATCAAATAAATTCACTTGAATATTCTACACAAGAATATTGTTTTTTCTCAGCGCAACTATTTTGTGTTGCTGGTCAAAATTTCCCGTTAATAATACGAATAATATTACAACCATCAGTAGCAAAAGCACAGGTTTGTATGTCAGAAGATTGTTTAAAGTCACTTACTGTTTCATAGGTCTGAGACTCTATTTGTGGTTTTGAAGTGTTTAAAAAAACGTAACTAAATACAAAAATAAATAATAAGCTACTCACTATAATTGTAAAATTTTTATTCATATCACCAAATTAAAATTAAATGCACATATTCTATAACGAAAAAAAATAAATTTTGTGACAAAAAAAAGAGAAAAAATATTTTTTCTCTTTTTAAATAAATAAAATTATTTATCTAATCATTTATTTTTAATAATTTTTACTAATTTTTCATTAATTTGATTTTTAGTTAATGTTACTTTATCTATTGCTAGTCCATATGAATTA
>CBFHLZ010000149.1:0-2476 GCA_965656795.1 Patescibacteria group bacterium | reverse complement strand
CAGGATCTAAATAGATTTTAGTTTCAAATACAAATTATCAATAACTCACTCAATTCTCTCCTTTTCAATTAAATTTTTCAAGAATAAAGCTCATTCCTTTATTTTAGTCTTTCAATCTGACTTTATACTGGAGTCCCGACCAAATTAAAGAATTAAAAAAGAGAATAAATATTTATATTTATTCTCTTTTTTTTCATTTCTTTTTTCAAATTTTTACTCTATACTAAATATAAATATTCTTAATCAAATAGTATGAATCCATTTGTTCCTGTGAGTGCGATAATTGTTTATACGCTTGTATTATTGTGAATATATTTCGGTATACTTCCCGACCCTACAATTATCTCAGAATATATAAAAAATTTAAATTCTTCTTTTATATTTTTAATATTATTTTTGATAATATTATTAGAAAGCATTATTTATCTTGGATTTTATCTTCCGGGACAATTTATCGCTGTTTTAGTTGTGGTTGGGTATGCAGCAAAAATCCAAGATATAGTTTTGTTGAGTTTAGTTTCAATATTAGCTGTGACTCTGTGAGCTATAATAAATTATAGTTTATGATATTTCTTAGCAAAAAATGATACTCAAAAACAAGAAAAAATAGATTATAAAAATTTATTATTTTCAATGATTCATATAAATACAATTGCTTTGTATATGTTTGATCAGTGACAAAAAAAAGCACCAAAAAAAATAATTTTTCTCACAGGTTTATTGAACTTTCCTTATTATTTATTAATAATCTGAGTAACTTATTTACTTAAAAATGAAATCCTCAGTGTAAGTGAAAATTCATTTATTCTTTATGGAATATTATTTTTATGGCTTTGAATAAGTCTCTATCAAAACAAAAGAAGCAAAATCTAATTTTGCTTCTTCTTATTCTACTATTTCTGCAAAAGCTTCTCAACTACTATTAAGTAAATAGATATTTTGAGTTTTTCCACTGGTATCAAAACCAATCTGTACGTCTTCAAAAATAATTTTTTCATCTCTGATAACTTCTCTTTGTAAAAAATGTCAATTTTGAGGATGTTCTTGTAATTTCAATTCATCTTTTAGTTCCAGGTAAATCATTTCTACTATAATGGTATACAAATAATTATTTTCTAAGTCTTGTAGACTTTCAAATTCATCTTTATATATTTCGAGAGCTTGAGGAAAATGAGTAGTAATTATATTTCTAAATATAGTATTATATTTATTATCAAGCGTATTTTCTGACTCATCATTTGCAGCATTACTTTCGATAAATTCTTCTTGAATAGTTTTTATTTGTGCTTGAGGTGGAAGATAATTTGTTTTTCAAAAATCATCATTATTTTGAAAGAAAAACATTTCATTTCATTTATATGAAATAACAATATGTGTTTCACTGAAATCTTCATTTGGAACAAGTGCTATATTGAGTTTTGTATATTTTTCTTGAGTATTTACATCTCACAAATAAATTGAGTAACCTTTGGAATCAAAGATTAAATCAAGTCCATCCATATGATACATTGGTCAAAAGTCCTGACACATTCAATCATATAAATTAAATAATAATTTTTGATAATCTAGTTGCAGTAAATCTATTGCAAGATTATCATCTACTTGAGTATTAGTGATATTTAATAGTGCTCAAATAATATCTCACTTTGTATGTTTTTGGTTTTCTTCTGATATTATTTCATTCACTTGATTCTTAGTATTTTCATCTTGGATATTTTGTTTTGTAGTAGGTTTAAATTCGACTACATTTGAAGGAGTATTTATTGACATAATTATATTGTGGAGGATAATATAATTATTACTATAACATTATGAAAATAAAAGTCAAAAATTAAATAATAATTCATATTTCATAGTAAATTTTTATAAAAGATTAAAAATAGTATAAGAAATTTTAATATAAATTAAAAAATAATCTTTACATATACCAAAAATAAATATAATAAGGAGTTGTGAAGTATGATTATTTTGAAAAATAGAGGTTGCAAAATACAAAAAATAGTTATAATCACCACACAAACATAAAACATTATTACAACATAACATAAAATAATATGTCTAAAAAAGATATAAATTCGGTTTGGAAAGAATTCGAAGAACAAAAAATTACACACTCTGCTATTCACTACCTTTTTGCGGTAGAAGAATGTTTAGAAAAATTTGGTTATGCAAGAGCTGTAGATATTTCTAGAGCACTAAATATTACTCCTGGTTCTTGTTCTACTGGTTTAAAATCTTTATTAAAAAAAGGTTTTATCGTAGAAGATGAAAACAAATTCATTAAATTATCAAAACAAGGAAAAGATATTGTAAAAGTTGTTGAAGCAAACAGAAACTCTTTAATTGCTTTTTTCAAAAATACTTTAAAATTAGATGACGATCAAGCTATGAAAAATGCTTGTAAAATCGAACACCTTCTTGATTCTGAAGTAGTTGCAAAAATGGAAAACTTAAAATAATTTTTCTCTAAACAAGT
>CBFHLZ010000148.1:0-2476 GCA_965656795.1 Patescibacteria group bacterium | reverse complement strand
ACAGTCTTAATATTAATAGTTTTAATACATATTTTTCATATAAAAAATATAAAAAACTTTTAAAATTTAATGTCCATTTAATATCTCATGAGTATGATTATAAAAATAATTGTAAGATTTCTGCAAGATTTCCTATTTATTAAAATAATTATAAAAAAATAATATATGTATAAAGATAGAATAAAATTTTTAGTAAATAATTTTTTTCAAACAAAACCATCATATTCACTTCAGTTTCCATATATGAGAATAATTTTTATTTTTATAAGAAGAGTGAGAAAAAATATTCAAAATGTATCAAAAAATATAGCAAAAAATCGTGATGAAAATAATTATAAAAAATACATAAATATCCGTCATCAATCAGTTCTTATGAGGAAATTATGAAATGTTGATATGCAATTACAAAAAAATAAAACAAAAAATATTTCTCTTGCAATTAAAAAACTCGACGGATTAGTTATTCAGCCAGCAGAAGTATTTTCTTTTTGGCATTTAGTATGAAAACCAACATATGAAAAATGATATCTTGACGGAGTTTTAATTAATCACGGTTGAGTTTGAATTTGAGTTTGAGGTTGATTGTGTCAACTTTCCAATCTACTGTATTGGATGTTTTTGCACTTAGAAGTTGAAATTTTAGAGCGTCATAGGCATTCATACGATATTTTTCCAGATTCTGGAAGGGTTTTGCCATTTGCCAGCTGAGCAACTGTTTTTTACAATTATGTTGATTTACAAGTAAAAAATACTCTCGATTATCCAATCCAAATTAAACTTTGGACCGATGAAAAATATGTAAAATGACAAATTTTATCAGATTTTCCAAGAAAATTTAAATTCCATGTCTATGAAAAATTTCATAGTTTTGTACTTTCACAATGAAAATATTTTCGCTATAACCTTATCCATAGAGTAAAAAAACAAGATGGAGAAATTATTTCAGACGAAAAAATCCTAGAAAATTTTTCTCCAGTGAAATACGAAATAAATGAAAAAATAATTGAAGAAAAATGATATGAGTTAGTTAAAATTTAATTTTAAAATTTATATATGATTAAAAGTATTACAGTAATCTTTATTGGATTTATAATTCTTGTATCTTGAGTGTATATTTACGATAATTGATTATTTGTAAAAAGAAAAAATCCTGATGTTGATAAAATAAAGGTTTTTATGGATAAAAATAATCTATCATGTAGCGATAGTAGTTTAATATGGACAGAGTCAGGGGAGTTCGACTCAGTTAGTTATGAGATAGTTAATTATAATAATTAATATAATTATGAAAAAATTGATAAAAAAAGTGTTATTTTTTGTATTGCTACTTTTTATTTTGGTTTTGTTATCTATGCCAGGAGCTATGGTTTGATGATTTTATTATGATATTTTTTGTAATTTATTTGATGCTGAGAGTATTTGTAATGTATCTTTAAATTCTTACGATTTAACAAAGGGGGAAATATTTTTTTGGATACTATGAACATCCTCATTAGGACTTATTATCATTGCAATTTTTTATTATGATAATAAAAAATTATTAAAAAAAGTAACTCAATGAAAGAAAATAAAAAGTTTTCGTTTCATGTGATAAAAATAATTTTTTTATCAAAAAAAGTTTTTAACATAAAATTCCAAAAAAAGCCGAAAAATAGTTGTATTTTTTGGCTTTTTGTATATAATCTTGCCGTTTGTATCACCTACGATTGCGTAATTCTGAAAGGGTGGTACGCTTTTTTGCGTATTTAAAGTCAAAAAAACTCGATTGTGTAATTCCGTTTTGATTTTAGGTATAATGTATTTGTGAACTGTGAAAAAAGTTTTTTAGAAAATCCTATGAATTGCCTTCCATTTTTAAAGGGAAGGTGGCTGAAGCGTAGTGGAAGCCGGATGGGTTAATTCTATAAATGATAAATTTCATAAGCATAAATAATTATATTTTAAATTTATAACCAAGACTTGTTGTATGTTTGAAAAAACAACTCAAAAATCTAAAGAAGTTGGGAGTTTATATGAAATAAAAGGTCGTCATTATTTTACTGATGATAGATCAATTGCAGGTATTCCAGAATTATTGGAAGTACAATTAAATTCATATAAAGATTTCTTAGAAACAGGACTCGATAAAGTATTTAGTGAATCTTTTCCTATTTCAGATTTTTCTGGGGAAAAAGTAGATATTTATTACAAAGGGTTTGCTATAGAAGAACCAAAATATGATGCGGAAACTTGTAAAAGAAAAAATTTAAACTACGAAGCTCCTTTAAAAGTGAGACTCGAAATGCTTAATAAAGAAACAGGTGAAATCAAAGAACAAGATGTTTATATGGGAGGTGTTCCTGTTATGACAAAATCAGCAACTTTCGTAGTTAATGGTATTGAAAGAATTATTGTAAATCAAATTATTAGATCTACAGGGATTTTCTTTACATTTGGTGAAAATGGTCACGCATTAAAAATTATTCCAGGAAAAGGT
>CBFHLZ010000147.1:0-2487 GCA_965656795.1 Patescibacteria group bacterium | reverse complement strand
ATAGAGGGATGTTGTAGGAAAAAAATACACTTACGTGAGTAAGTGTATTTTTTATAATATGTTATTTTTTTATTTTACATATACTCTTTATTTTATATATTTAATATATCAATTTAATAATTTTAAAAAGATAATATTAAAAATATTTTTCTACTGTTGTGGAGATATTTTTTATTTTATTGATGTTCATTTGAAATGAATAATTAAATAATAATAAATATTAATATGAACTTAGATGACTATATAAATCTTCAAGAAGTTAATTTAGAAGATTATGAGATAATCAGAAAAAATGAATTTGAGTGTATGCTAGTGAGTAAGCGATGAACTATGTATGAATGATTCTTATTATCGGAAAGTGATTGATGAAATGCATATACTATATGTGACGTTACGTTTAATAAAACTAGTAACAATACATTTATTCCTAAATTAATTTTTAGGAGAACTAACAAAGAGTTACAAGATAAACCTCTCATGCGTTCATCTTATCATCAAAGAATTTCATTCAAAAGATCAGCGGATTGATATAATGAATTCTGGCAAATGATTCATTTTTTAAATTCATTTAAAGAGTTAGTTGATTTATGAGAATTCACTAATCAATATAGTATTGTATCAACTGATGATTTTATAGTATGATTTAAAGATAAGGAATCAGCTGATAAAATATCTGATATTAGTAAAATTATAGACTCTTCAGACTTATCTTCATTAGAAATAGAAACGCTATCAACAAATATTATTTATAAAGAAAGAGAAAAATCATTACAAGTTTTTAAATTACTTTTAGACAATGAAGAAATATCAGGAGAAAAGTATATTGACAAATATAAAAAACATTATTCTTTATGACAACGATGAGAAGAGATTGCTTGGCATCACTTCCTAAAAAATAATTCATGGATTATCTGAATCAATCTTGATTTAAAATTTATTTCTGATTTTGAATCTGAATGAAATGTATGAGTAACTAATACATTATGAACTTGAAGCCCTAATGTAGACTTAATTGGATTATCTGATTATACAATATTAGTTGAATTAAAAACTGCCAATAAACAAATCTTTAAAACAGTAAGATCAACAACTAGTAGAGCTAATACTTGGAGTTTTTCTAGTGACTTCATAGATTGAATCAGTCAATGTTTATGACAAAAAACAGAATGGGATAAAAGTCATAGTGGAAAAGATTTAATTACTACAGATGATGAAAGTTGAAAACAAGAGATTGTTAATCAAAACTTAGTGAGAACTCTAGATTCAGATTGTATTTTCATTATATGAAACAAGGAAAGTGAAATACCTAGTGATTCTCTTGACCCTGAAATAATAAATAAACGAGATACATTTCAAAGATATAGAATGAATAGTAAGAATGTAAAAATAATTACATTTGATGAACTGTATGAAAGAGCGTCTAATATATTAAAATTAGATGTATAACAATCTTAAAATAAAAATATAAATTTAATCGTATGAGTAATAATAAGCAATCTAATAAAATAAAGTTAATTTTAGATTGATTGAGTAAGAAATTTGATGAATTTATATTTCATTCAAACAAAAGAACAGATTTTCAAAATAGTAAATGGTATGTTATTATAGCATTACTATCTTCTATAATTTGATTATTAATTTGATTGTACACATTGATTATTCCAATATCGAATATAATGTTTGATGTTAATAATCTTTCCAAAGATATATCGAGTATTAAATATAACTATGCAAGTGTATATAATGAACAATTTGAAAAAACATCTAAGACTTCTTGATGAGAACTAATAAAAAAATATATTTCTTCATTAAATTCAGGTCAGTACCAAATAGCATGCTCTTTAATATCTACTCTACATTGTACGATGTATGATGTGAAATGATTTACAAATTGGGTTGAAAATAAGAAGAGATATCTTACAGTTAAATTAAATGACTGAGAAACATTAATAAATACTTGGGACACATGAATTAATCTAGAAAACACAAAAATAAATATATGGTGTGCTGAAGTACAGTACTATATGAATACAGAAACAAGATCTGTAAAAGAAATAAGACAATATTATATATCTAATAGGCCAGATAAGAATAAAGAAATTTGAAAAATATTATGTGAGTATGCTGAAAAGGATTGAAATAATCGAACTAAAGCAATATGTTGATATGAATTAGAAAACAAGGTTTGTACTAGATAAAAATTTTTACAACTAAAAAAGCACTTATATTTCTATAAGTGCTTTTTGTTTTTTCTTAAATGGCAAGACTGAGAGTTTAGTAATGAGGAACTTTTGGAATTGTTAATGGAGGTAGAAGTTTAGGAGTAATTTAATTATTTAACAAAAAAAAAGAAGCTTTCGGTGCCTCTATTAACCGCTCACTAAATTGTGAGAATTATCCTACTATTTATTGAACTACTGGTGGTCGTTTTTTCTCTTTACTATCAGTGATGTTTACCTTAAAGAGAATAGGTTTATTATCTGCACG
>CBFHLZ010000146.1:0-2499 GCA_965656795.1 Patescibacteria group bacterium | reverse complement strand
GCTAAAAGTTCATTTCTGTATTGAAGATACTTTTCTTTTTGCTCTTGATTATCAAAATTGAGAGCAATATCAATACCTTGAAACTCAGATTCAGATCCTTGTTTTTTAATTTGAAAATTGAGCAATTTTGTATCTGTTCCGCAAATTAATAAACATTTTTGCACAAACTTAGTGACTTGATTTTCTTCAAGTTCTGTAAGTTTTGTAAAATGAATTTCAGATTCACTTTTACTTGCAGCCGTTGGTTTAACGCAAGCTTTTTTAATACCTTCAACTGAAGAAATTGATTTTATAATTAATTCAAAAAAATATTTTTCTTTATCAGCTTTCATAATTTTAGCCTCAAATTTTCACAAGTAAAACTATAATATAAAAAAAACCTCAAACTTCAAGAAAAAAAATTGACTTTATTTTAAAAATAATTATAAATTATTTAATTGATATCAGCGAATTAAAAAAATTTTCATTATTCTGATATTAATTTCACCCTAAAATTCATAAATATTAAGGATTAAGTTATGCGACGACAAAACTTACAAATCACATATATTATTTAGCAAATTTTCTGCCGGTGGCGATAAAGTGGGAATGAGGATTCCTCTAAAAAAACGAAAAAAGGGAAACAAAAAATATGCAGTGGAACATAATCTAGGTCTTGCTCTCTCAAGTGTTGTATTGAGTGAGACCATAAAATTATAGTTTTTCTCCTTAAAACAAAAACCAAGCTTATGCCTGGTTTTTTCTTTGTCTAAAAATGAGGAAATAAGTAATTATCATACAGAAAAATAAACTCGCTGATAAGCTCAAATATCAAATATCGAAACTTAGCGTAACCAGATATCACATAGCTAAAGTTACTGCCATAGAAAAAATCGAACTAAATTGAGATTCTAGAGATAAAAAAGTAGCTTTGTATCTATTATCAGAAATATAATTTTGCAGTAAATAATTTTCTAAAATAGGTTTTCTCCCATGTTGATATCAAATAATAAAAATATAAATGATTCAAACTATATATGGATTTGAAAAGAAAAATATAGCAAAAAGTGCGATTGGAAATAATAACATTTCTGCATATAAATGTTGACGAATGGTAAAATATTTTTCAATATTGTGACCATATTTTCATACAAAATACCAAACTATTCTCGAAGCTGACATGACAACTCACATTAAAATGAGAGGATATCATAAATATTCTAAATAAATACCTCTATAGGCATGTTCTCACATAAAAAATCAAATCGGTAATCCCATGAAAATAGAAAAATATAATCCCCTGTTAGCTTTTGATTCTTTTATTAAACTTGCAAGTGATTTTGCTTTTTGTGATGAAATCACTTGTTTTACTTTTGGCATAAAATAAATAGCCAGAGTTCAAAATATATCAAAAATGGCTCAAATAATCAGTGGCCAAAGAATATGAAAATAAGTTGTAAGAGGTAAAAGAATTATTATAAATGCACTATATAAAGAAGTTTTTGCTTTTAATAATCACATTTTTTTACCATATAAATTTCATTCTCACTTTTCTTCAAGTAATTCATGATAATACGCTCCTGTAGTTCCAGAAAAAAATGAATACCCTACCGATTGAAAGATAAACGCGAGAATAAAACAATAATAATTCCAAACCGGTCAAACAAAATATCATATAATAAATAATAATACAGAAAGTGTCTGTAAAAATTTTGAAAATAATAGGGTTTTTCTGTGCCCTACACGATCAGAAATATATCCAGAAGGTATTTCTAATATAAATGAAAATAAATAACCCAGAGCCGTAAAAACACCGATTTGATTTGCTGTTGTATCTGGAAGTGTTAAATAATAGATAGATAAAATCGGAATAAAGTTTCTCCTTTGAGAAAGTAGATAGAAAATAAATTTATTTTCTAGAGTAAAAAATTTTTGTAACATAAAAATATGTTAAAGAATATCGTCTATTAGTATACAAAAAAAATAAAAAAAGAGAAAAATATATATTTTTCTCTTTTTTTATTACAACACTCTATCAGATTCAAAATAATTTTCGATATGAGATTGAAAAAAATTATCTATATTATCAGCACATACAAATTTTTCATAAATATCTCTAGGAACTTCAAAATAATCTAGAATGGTTAAATTGTGAAATTCAACTTGTAATTTTATTTGTCTGTCATCATATCAAATCGATGCTATTTCATATGCAGAAACTTCTATTCTCTCTAAAAACACGCTCAAATCATTAAATAGTAAATATATTTTTAACTACTATAACTATGAGATATTAAATGGACATTAAATTTTTGAAGTTTTTTTAATTTTCTTTTTTTACCTAAATACTAAAAATAACTTGTGTAATAAAAATAATAAAAATAATATTATAAATACACAACAGTAAAAAATAAAAAATAATATGAAAAATTCATAAAATAAAGTCAGAAAAAACAAAAATAATATAAAAATAATAGTATTTATAAAACTTCCAGCAAAAGTTGCTGCGAAATTAGACTG
>CBFHLZ010000145.1:0-2549 GCA_965656795.1 Patescibacteria group bacterium | reverse complement strand
AATGATAAATAGATATGGTTAGATTTATTAAAAAACTATACCCAAGTGAAAATAATGAGTTCTACACAGAAGAACAATATATGACTTATCAATTCCCCCAGAATATTGTAGATACACATTCTATAACTAAGTATTTTGAAGGTAATGTAGACCCTTATGAAAAATATAGTGATGGTACATATCTTAAAAGATTTTTACCCCTCAACTCTTCAAGTGTTATTAATGAAATTCAAATAAAAAGAGATGGAGAAATAGTACAAATTATACCAGAATATGCTATATTAAATCAAATGTATAATGATACAGATGATGATAGTTATTTAAATACTGATTGTGAAAAAACAGATACAATATTCATAAATGAATTAAATGTTAATAATTATGAAAAAAGAACTGCTGATTTTTATAATACAACAACACTACCAAAATATAAATATAGTATTACAAAATGGTTAGGGTTCTTAAATCCCCAAAATAGATATTTAGATTGTAGAGGTAAAAACATTCAAATAGTTTTCAAATTATCCCCAAAATCTATAGCATATAGAGGTTTAAAAACACAAAATGTTGGTTCAGCAGTTGATAACACAGCAGACTTTAGCAACTGGCATTATTATATTAGAAATTGTTTTATGACTATGTCTATTGTTGATAATGAAAATATTGACTTAGATAATACTATATATTTTGATGACTTCTCACATTTTAAGAGTATGGCTAACCCTAACAATAAAAATACTATTGTGAAGGCTAAAGTATTCAACAATATTAAATATATGATTGGTACATTTACTGATAATAATCAAAAAACTGATAGAGGATTACAATTACAACACGTTAATGAAGATACAGCAAAGTTTGGCACAAAAGTTTATAATGTTATGCCAACTTCTATTTCTACAGCAGCACAATTAAGAAATTATTTAAATGAAGATAGACCCATAACTCAGTTGGATTATTCAGCTGAGGTAGCAAAGACATTAAACAAACCAAATACTTTAAATAACAGCATATATTTTAAAAGAAATGGTATTGATATGAGTACAAATCAGTTTAGAGTTAATGGTGTTAATATTACACCTCCTTTTACAGCATTAGAGAGTTTTAATAATGTAAAACACGTGTTTAATACCCAATTAAAGAAAGTAAGTAATCTTGCTTCATTTATTAATGATTTTTTTATGAATGTAGTTATGTATAACTCAAATAAAGATGAAGTTTCAAATGTTGAATGGGAAATTGTAGGTGAAGGTAAAAATGTTGGTGGACACGCACATTTATTTATAGTTCATAACAAATCTGTTAAGTTTTAATTTTTTTTCTTCACATACAAATAGAACCAAAGATATGAGTTTAGAACTGCCTTCTAATTTTACTAATAAGATTGATTATTTACAAAATAATACAAGAGCACCATATAGAATTATTCCATCTTCCGGACAAGATACTATTAAACCAGGAAACGAAACTACAATTGTTTATCCTGTTAAAACACAAGATTTAAGAACTTTTCAACTTAGATTTAATGCTGAAACTGGAGGTGATGCTACTCATATGGTAGGATTTCCCCAGTATATGGCTTGTCTTATTGCTACTATATCCCTTTATGCTAATGGTGTATTAATTCAACATATTCCATATTATAACTTTATTTATAAGTTAATGAAAGATTATTCTATTTCTTATGAAGAAGCAGCTAAAAGAGTTGGTAATAATCCTGACCCATCTATTTTAACAACCAGAACTAATGCTGGTGTTGTTTCAAAAAAATCAAGATATACTAACACAGGTAATGCTGATATCAATAAGTTTAAAGGTGAATATGTTATTGATGATTGGATTGGGTTCTTAGCTACTTGTGAGCCAAGTATCCAGAATTTTAATCTATATGGGACTGTAGAACTTCATATTACTTGGGCTGATGCTAATGTATTATGGGGTGATACTGGCTCTACTTTCGACTATTCTTTAACTAATCTTTATGGATATGTTGATATTTTAGAATTTAAAGATGATGGATATTATAAAGGATTAGAAAATAAAATAGCAAGTCAAGGTTTTATTAGTGTTCCATTTAAACATTATAGATTACAAACAGGTACAACTACAAATGGCAATAAAACTTCTACAACCAGATTTACAGAAAGCACACAGTCATTAGATAAAGTTATGCTTACTTTCCTTGATAATAATAGATATACAAATGCTCCATTACAACTTGGAGATACAACTAAAATTATGCCTACATTTGCTGGAGCTACTGTTGCTAATATTGTAACAGAACTTAATACTAATGTAAAGGAAGGTTTTACTCCTGCTAATGATTTTAACTATGAAACTCTTAAAGCAAAGAATGAACCTAATTTACTTAACACTTCACAATACTTTAGAAGATCCGGTCTTGGAATGAAAGATAGTTCAGTTCAGTTTTCTATTAATTCACAAGATGTTCCCACATATCCATTATCATTATTAGGACAATATCAAGAAACTCTTAAAGCATTTGAACTTAATGAAAGTGATATGAAACATATTAACCCTGGTATTAG
>CBFHLZ010000144.1:0-2625 GCA_965656795.1 Patescibacteria group bacterium | reverse complement strand
TCTTCAGAAGAAGAATTTTGTAATTTAGTTACTTGAAAATCAACAGATTTTTTATTAATATCAAATAAAGTTGAATTACTTACATCACTTCCAGAAGAAAATAAACTTGGTGTTGCATAGAATTTATTATCGCTTGCAATAACAAAATGTTTGTTGTAATTCCCACTTACTTTTGGAAAATTAGTTCTTGCATACGTTTTATTTAAATATTTAGAATGTGTTAAGTCCTCTAAATATCCCATAAGTTGATATTCTTGGTTGTTAAGAGTTGTAGAATATTTTATATACTCTTGAGTATTTGGGTCCTCAGGAATTTGTGAAATACTACGAACTTCAGTAATAACACTTTTTCCTATTACTCAACTTTTCCATAAATTGACAGTTCAACCATCATTTATAGAAATATTTTGTGCGTCAGTTGGTTCTGGAAATTTATTATTTTCAGTGTGATAAAAAGTTAGAGCTTTTTCAACTGTTCTTATGTCACTCACTCTTGCTCAGTCACGAGCAGATTGAGTATATCCAGTAAAACTAATGAATCCAACAGTAGCTAAAACAGCTAAAATTGTGATTACTACTATCAGTTCTACTAAAGTAAATGCATTTTTTGTTTGTTTCATATGTTATATAGTTTTATAATATAAGTAAATATATTATAAATTAAAAAGAGTAATGTGTCAATATTTTAGACTCAAAAAAAAAAGATAATTATTTTTTATCTTTTTTTTTGAATTTTATGAAAATAAATTTATTTATTTTCATAAAACAAACCACATTTCTGTATCAGGATTTTCATAAACACACTGATTTGCTAAAGAAACAGAATATGCTCTATTTATATCAATTTTTTCTCAATCCCATCAACAACTATATGATCCAAATACTCATATTCAAGCTCATTGGTTATCAAATGTAGGCCACCTATTGTTATTATCTGCTTGAAATCATAGTTTATTTTCATGATAAATATTTATTCATAATCAATATTTATTTAATTGAGGATGTATATCATCTTGTATTCAAAGATTATCAAAGTATTTTTGTTTATTATCAGTTCAAATATCATCTGGACCTTGAGTGTTATAATAATGATCTTCACTTAAATCTAAACGTTTGATATGTCTAGAAAAATCAATATAAGTGATATCTTGTTCATAAAAATCTTGTAGAGGAATATTTTGATTATGAGTCATAGTATAACAATGATTTAAATCTCATCTACATAACTTTATTTCATTCGTAGTCAAGTTTTCATAACTATTATATGTGGTTTCTTGAGTGAGGAATGTATTTTCTTTTACCGTTGGATTAATCCATTCAGTGCTATTAAATTTCCAAGTCTTCCCTTTAGAATTCACAGAAATTAATCCAGTGAAACCTCAATCTTTCATATCACAATACACATTATAGGTTTTGGAATTATTTGTTATTTCATATATTCCGTTCCCATTACTTAATCATGTATCTAAAATACTCTTACAACTTGAGTTACTAAATTGAAAAGATTTTTGTAATTCAGCAGTTATATCTAATGGAATATTTTCATAAACTATACTATAGAGTGATTTTTCATCTAATACTATATCAATATCTTTTTGCTCTTTTTGTATTGGAGAAAATTTTTCTTTGTTAATAATTATCCCTAAATTATTTCAAAATGTTCGTATATTTCTTTGTGAAAAATCAGCATACATATTTTTATAAACAAAAGAATTTTGAGTATTTTTATTTTCGAAGTACCCTATGATTTGATATTTGTTTCTTGCCACATTTGTTGAATATGTATAGTATAAATTATCGCTAGGATCCATTACTTCTCAAAATACTCAAATAGTATCTAATACTTTTTTCCCTGCATATCATTGATGATAAAAAACTTGACCACTACCAGATATATTTACTGAATTATTTGGTAATGGTAGAGGTTCAGATTGAGTTAATTTAAGAATAAATCACTTTTGAATACTTTTGATGTCAGATAATCTTAGCGAGTCTCTGGATAAAGAAGAATATCATTGAAATGATATAAATCATATTGTAGCTAAAACTGCTAAAATAGTTATTACTACTATGAGTTCTACAAGAGTGAATCAATTATTTGTTTTGTTCATAATATCTTTAAAAAAATATATATCATTAAATATATATATTTAACCAGTAAGGTCAAAAAAATACCAATCATAATTATATAATTGGTATTTTATTTGGAAATGTTTTTGATAAATTTTTATAAAAAATTCAATAAACAAGAGGAATAATTTTTTCATTATAGATTGTTTCAAATTCTTTATTTCTTGCTTGAATTTCTTCTTGTGAAATTGTTAAAAATTTTTGTAATTCATCTTGATTTTGAAGTTTGTCACCTGTATACATTAATAAACCTGTTTTTTCTCAAAAATAAGATGTGAGCCAATTATGATTATATCTATTTTCTGTATCATTATTTATTACAGTAAGTTTTCCTGCATGCATTGGTTCAGCAATATTGTGACTTCATAATACAAAACTTCCTTTTACTTTATCGGCATAATATGCAGAATTTAAATATCACATACTATTGAGTAAAATATTACTTTTTGATAATTCTAATGGATTATTATTTATTTCCATTTTTGGCATTTTTAC
>CBFHLZ010000143.1:0-2656 GCA_965656795.1 Patescibacteria group bacterium | reverse complement strand
AGATTCTCAAAATTCTTGCTCTAAAGACAATTCAAAATATTTTACTGCACTTTCAAAATCATATGAATATAATGAAGCAAATCCTGCAGAATAATAACTTTTTGTATTTACGAAAAATTCCGTTGATTTTTTATAATTTCATTGATAGTATAAAATATCTCATTTTAAATATAACGCTTCTTCATCTTCTCAATCAATTTCGAGATATCTATTAATATATCCTAATGCTGAATTATATTCATAATTATATAATTGTATTTCTGCTTTATAATAATTTGCAAATAAATTTTTTGAATTGAGATTTAATTCTTCATCAACTATTTGTTCTAGTTTCTCATAATCTCATAAATTAAAATAATTTGTCATAATGAGATTATTTATTTCTCACTTTACAATACTAAAAGTGTAATTAATATCAAGATTATCGAGTGATTTTTGACAAGAAATTAAAGATTCTTCAAATTCACCTAATTCATTTTGAGCAAGAGCTAAATTATACCAAATTACTGGATTATTATAGTCAAATTTCACTCATTTTTCGAATTGATTTATAGCTCATGAATAATTTTTTTGCTCATACATTTCGTATCATATATCATTATAGTATACTCAAATTGAATTACTTGAATATTCAAATATATAATAAAAAATACTCAGGGCAATAAATCATATTACAAATATTTTTGAAATATTCATTTTCATTTTTTTAATAGTAAATATTTTTTAGGTTACTATAATATTTTTTCTATAAATTTCAAAAAAAATATAATAAAAAAAATCAGAAAATTTTATTTTTCTGATTTTTTTACTTTCCAAATACATACCAAGTATCTGACATAAATATTGCTGGTCAACTTTTCATATCATCTCATATATCTCTATATTTTCATAATATATTATATTTTTGATATCAAGCTAAATCAGGAGTTTCTACATAATCAGACTGTCTTCTGTATCCTGTATTCCAAAAAAACATTCCTAATCAAAGACCATAATTATCCAAGAATCAATCTAATTCACCTCTACCTAAGCGTGTTGACTCTATACATGGAGCATCATTATCTCACCCATATCAAAATAATTGAGTAGTTGCAGAGGTATCTGTTCATAAATTTATACCCAATACTCAACAGTCTCATAATCCATAATCTATATAATTTGAAGTTTGAAAAGTTTTCATATAAGTATCAATTGTAGAAATTTTTCATATATCATTATTTCTCTGCATATTATATGAAACCATTTTATATCTTATATTATCTCTAAAGAAGTTATATAAAGGTATATTTTTTTTATGTGGAAAAACAAAACACATCGTATTATTTTCTTGACACAACATTATTTCATTGGTAGATAAATTTTCATATGATTTTGATAAATATTCTTGATCATAATATCAATCTATAGCAGAAAAGTTATAATGAGGATTTTTCCAAATACCATCATCATATCTATTTCAAAAATCTACTGAATCTGCAGGAGCTGCTGCTAACAAACTCCAACCTCAAGATTTTACTTCCATTTCACAAAATTCTTCTTGTATATCACCTTCTTTGGAAACAATTTTATACAAACCTGTTGATCTAACATTTCATAAGTCGTATAAAGTTTTACAACTTCTCATATGGTTTAAAACAGGTGAGAGTTTTTTGATAATACCACTTCAGGTAACATCATAACTTATACTATCATTATTAACCATAATATCGAGTTGATTTGATTCATCAAATATATCTATATTATTTTTAGGAGTAACAAATGGGTTATCTGATTCAAAAATAAAACCTACTTCATCTCCAAATAATCTAGGATATTTTTCAGTTGAAGCATATGATTGTGAAAACATTGAAATTTTATTTTGCTCAAATAATCCTAAGATTTGATATTTATTTTTTTGAGTATTAATAGCATACCTATAATACTCTTGTGTAAGAGGATCATTTAAGTTTCAAAATACTCATAATTTTCACAGAGTTTCCTCATCTAACATTCATTGTTGCGACATTGAAACTCAAGAAGATGTAAAAGTTACACTTTCAACTGGATCCAAAAAAGTAGATTCTTTCAAAGCGTAGAGTCATAGAGATTTTTCAATAGATTTAATGTCTGAAATCCTCACAGTATCTCTAGAACTTACAACATATCATTGAAAGCTTATAAATCATAGAGTTCCCAAAATAGCAAGAATAGTTATAACCACTATTAATTCTATTAAAGTAAATGCTTTATTATTCATTGTTTTGTTTTTAATTATTATACTCTTGTTTATATATAAATCAGAAAAAATAACAAGATATTACATATTGACTAAAATTAATTTTTATTTCATAAAAAAGAAAAAGCAGAAAAAATATTTTTCTGCTTTTTCTTATAAATTATATTTCAGTCTATCAAGAGGAACTGCTTTCCCAGCAATATAAACTTTTGGTTGAATATCTTTATCTTCTGATCATTCAAAGAAAAATTCATTTGAAATCTCTTCAGTTTCGAGGATTTTTTTCAATTCAGCTTCGAGTCTTTTCATTACTCACATTTTTTCAAGTACATTATATACTCTCATAACTGCTTCGAGATTTGTAAAATCACTCATACGAACGATTTCTTCTAATCTGATTCATTTTGCTTCAAATTTTAAATCACCAAGATATGAAACTTC
>CBFHLZ010000142.1:0-2688 GCA_965656795.1 Patescibacteria group bacterium | reverse complement strand
AAGTTGGCATCATTCACTTCAAGCGTCCACGTAACCATATATGTGTTGCGCATGTCAGCATCACTCGCGTGTACTGGTGAAATTGAAGTAAAACTCAATAAAATGAGTGATATAGCAAGTAGTAGTTTTTTCATAATATTCATCCTAGATAAAGTCTCATTGTGTTGTCGTATTTAAAGGTCAAACTCTAATGATAACCACTTACGTAAAAGGTAATCATCACTCACCCCATTGTTCATTTTTTGTTATCGGGTCGGTTTCAAATTGTTAACTTCAATTTTATTGTATTTATAGGGTGAGATATATATGCTTAAAGTAAACTAATTGTTTACTCACGAGTGCTAATGTGAATATTTTAACTCTTATGGAAACTTTTTCTGTTGTTGTTGATACAGGAAGTTTTACGGCGGCAGCGGAGAAACTTGGGTTCTCTAAATCATTTATCAGCAAACAGATCTCCACCTTGGAAGATGATTTAGGAACTCGCCTACTATATCGTACGACTCGTAAATTGAGCTTGTCTGATGAAGGCGGACAGTTCTATAAGCACTGTAAGATAATTATGGCAGAAGCTGAGAATGCTCGGGCTGAGGTCATGGATAGCCAAGGCGCACCAAAGGGAAAAATACGCCTAACATTACCTCAAAGTCTTATCATTTCAGGTTTTGGTCAATTACTAATAGAATTTCAACTCCAGTATCCAGAAATTGAGCTTGAGGTAATAGCCAGTGGGCGTACTGAAGATTTAGTGGAAGAAGGTATAGATATTGCGCTAAGAGTAGGACAATTAGAAGACTCCTGTCTTATCTCTCGTCGGTTAGCAGACTGCACATTTCAAGTCGTCGCTTCTCCCCAATATATAAGAAAATCGGGAACACCTTACCAACCAGCAGATCTAATGGAACATAATTGCTTAATTTATAGTGACTCCAAGATTAATCGGGGCTGGCCGTTTCTCTCTCCTAGTGGTGAATCAATTACTGTAAAGGCAAAAGGTAGTTTAACGAGTAATGATGGTGGTTTAATAGTTGAGAGCATTCTTCGTGGGTTAGGCATAGGCTTTGGACCTAGTTTTTTATTCAAGAATGATATTGAAGAGGGCCGCTTGCAATTACTACTTAGCGATTACTACCAACCAGCCACTACAATTTCAGCCTTATATCCACTAAATCGAAATCTATCAAGACGAGTCAGGATGTTGGTTGATTATTTATCTGAGAGACTATCGGTTTAGTAGCATTTATAGAGTTCCACAAATTGTTTAGTTTACAACCAAGGAAGCCTTTTTAGTTCATAGGCCTTTTTAATTAAATAAGGCAGAAAATACAATAATCGGTGCTAGGCATACATTTAATCAATTTTTTCCATATTTTCGCTAATTCGTGTTTTGCTAATTTAAGTAAAGGCTCGAAGAAGCTTTTATCCAATTGTGAACTTCAGAACGAACGCTTTCACGTATTCTAAGTGGGTACAAATAAAAATAGCCGCTAATTAGCGGCTATTTTTTTTATCCAAGAGAAGCTTCTATTACTTCTACTTCTTAGTCTCTTCAACCACAGCTTTCATCAATACTGACGTATCCATGCGGCCTTGTCCTTCGGCAGACAGTGCCTTGTAGGCGTTGTTGGTCTTTTCAGTCAGTGGAAGTTGGATGCCTTGGCGCTCTGCTTCATCTAGGCAGAAGCCTAAGTCTTTGATCATCCAATCAATGGCAAAGCCGAAATCAAACTTGTCTTGCGCCATTGTGGTTGCGCGGTTTTCCATCTGCCATGAGCCAGCGGCGCCATTTTTAAGGCAATCAACCAGAGTTGGGATATCCAAACCTGATTTTTCAGCAAGTACCAAGCCTTCAGATAAGCCGTTCAATACACCCGCGATGCAGATCTGGTTAACCATTTTCGCGCGTTGGCCTTGGCCGACTTTACCCATCAGAACCGACGACTTACCGTAAGCTTCAAACACAGGTTGAAGGTCGTTGAATAGCGCTTGTTCGCCGCCACACATGATGGTCAACACGCCGTTTTCTGCGCCCGCTTGGCCACCAGACACAGGTGCATCCATAAAGCGAATACCCGATTGCTTGGCTGCCACTTCAAGCTCTTCAGACAGTACTGCAGACGTTGTTGTGTGGTCGACAAGAATCGCGTTTGGCTTCATCGCGGCCAATGCGCCAGGTTCGCTGGTTGTCATGCTGCGTACGTCGTCATCATTACCTACACAAACCAATACCACGTCAGCTTCTGCGACACACTCAGCCACGCTCTCAGCGGCTTTACCTTGGTGTTTATCAACCCAGTCTAATGCTTTGCTATGAGTGCGGTTAAATACCGTTACTTCAAAACCGGCTTTGACTAGGTGTCCTGCCATTGGGAAACCCATTACGCCTAGCCCGATAAAACTTACTTTCATTTCTTTCTCCTTTTCATTTGACTGAGCTCATCACTATGAACTGATTGAAAACATTCAATCAAAGCGTCGATGAGCAAGGTCAATGCCTTCGGCTGATATTTTCTTTCTTTGTACACTAAATACGCTTGGCGATCACCCCGATGATACTCAGGGAGTACTTAAATCAGATTCATGTCGGGATAAGACGAACAATATAATGAAGTTCAGCGATAAATCGCGACCAGAGAACGCTTTGTCAGCCGTACATTATGGAACGATGATCAAGGAAAATCAGATATA
>CBFHLZ010000141.1:0-2705 GCA_965656795.1 Patescibacteria group bacterium | reverse complement strand
AATAAAATTTCTGCCTTCCAATATTTATTATATTGATTTTCTCAGATAAATAAAAAAAGAATATTTTCATATTCTTTTTTATTTACAAATAATTTCTATTTTTTGAAAAATTTTATCATTCCAATCTTTATCAAGATATTTTTTTACTAAACGTGCTAAAAACTCACATCTTTCTAATTCTCAAATATTATTTTGTTTTGTGTAAAATAATCCTGTACATATAGTAAAAATAAATTATTTTAGCTCTATAAACCTAAAATGCAAACCATTAAAATCTTGTCCTGCATTTATATACCAAATATAATCCCCTCTTACTTCAAAATATTTAATCGAATTTCATTCTCAATATTCTCCACAATCACTGGAATCTCTTGTTGTAGATTTATAATCTCCAAATCATCAAATAGTATAGACTTGATTTTGAGTAAAATTAGCTCATTTTTCTGCTCTTTTTATTGCTTTACATTTCCCATGATATTTTTCTTCTAAAACAGTGTTATTCAAAAAATCTTCAATATTTTCATCTGTTTTGAAAAATTCTACCATTTTCCATGTTCATCAATTTTTATATTCCAAATAAATTTCTTTTTCTGTCATGTAAATATTTGATGAGCTTACAAAAGCCTTTGCAAAACTATTCTCTATAACTCTTCCTGGTTCATCAAAATAATAATCATTTATATCGAGTTGAATATAACGATATAAATATTTTAAAATATATTCACGAAAATTATTGAATGATTCATTTTTTTGATAACTGTTTAATTCACTCTCAGATTTTCACGACAAAGCCACTATTTTTTCTTGCAATTTATTAATAATATTTTCTTTATTATCATTTTTCTCTAAACGCAATAATAAATCTCTCGTAACATTATATAATTTTACCTCGTCTTCCAGATTTCGTTCATAATCTGCAAATGTTGTTGGGCACAATAACATAATTCATATAATTGTGCTGATAATTAATTTTTTCATGTTTTTTTTATTTAATTTTTACCTTTGTATTTTTCTTCTTAATGCAATTACAGATTGGTAAATTAATATTTGATACTAATTTTTTTCTTAATTATTTCTCTAGCGTTTTTTGTTTTTATTTCAAATTCAAACTCTAAATCTCACGTTCATATAATAATTCATTCTCAATTATAAAAAATTTCTTCTTTTTGACCCATGTGTAGATCTCTAAGTTCAAAATGATACTTACCTAACTCTTTTTTATAAGGAGGTTCATTATTTTGATTATAATAAGGTAGACATAGTAAATTAGGAAACATTCATTTATCCTCTGGATAATCAGGTATATATCTTAAAATACTATCACGTTTTTCATCATCTAATATAATTCATTCTTTTTGCAAAACTTTTATATTAATATTTTCATCATAAATATTTCAATTATTTGTAATATAAAAAATTAATTTTTTCCAATTCAAATATGTAGCTTTCATTTTTTCTAAATAGTCTATATACTCCTTTAATTCTTTTACTCTTATCTTTAATCATTCCTCTTCATTAGGGAATAATGTTTTTATACTTCAGATAACTTCATATGCTTTGATTTCTAAATCAGTTTTTTCTTTTTTACTACTTTGAATTTTCAATATTTTTTCATCTAATTTTTTTATTTCTTCTTTAGCTGTATCTATATTCTCACTTAGTCATGTACTTATTTCTTCAATTTTATAAGTTACTTCATAATCAATATTTATCACTTCATTTTCTTCTCAAGGTGGCACAAAAAAGTACCTATACTTGTTTCTAATAGATTTATATTTTTCTTGTCATAATAAATTATTTATATCTTGTTCTGATAATATATCCCTAGTATTTAAGATTATTCAATCAAATATATCTATAATATCACTTTTATTTTTAGGACTTAATCATACAGAAGTTACTAAAATATATTTGAAATCTCATTTAAGTTTTTTAACTTTAGTTACTTCTTTTTTTAAATTACTTTTTAATGAAGAAAAATTTCTATATTTTTTACATTGAATAATAATTTTATCTTCTAAATTTTCAGAATATCTAATATCAATTCCTCAATCTTTTCAATCTTTAAAATTTTCTAAATCTATATTTAGTTTTATTTGTAATATATCTCTGACTAACCACTCAAATTGAACATCAGATAAATGTCTTGAAAAATCATAATTATATATCATATTTATACTATATTAAAACCTAAAATAACTTACATAAATATACCTCCTCAACCGAAAAAATCAATTAAAAATACCGTAAATAAAAAATATATTTTTATTACCGAATAATTTTTCCAAAACAAAAAAAAGAATATTTTCATATTCTTTTTTTTATTTTTTCTTTTCAACTACGTAAAGTAAAGCTGGGATATAAACCAGAATCATAAATACGTTGAGTATTAATCATCAGATAAATGCGATAGCAAGTCCTCCCCAAAGTTCGTCTTTGAGTGCGAGAGTTACGAGTCCGGCAATAGTTGTTGATGAAGTTAAAAAGATTGGCAGAAATCTTGATTGGATTGTTTCTATGAGTGATTGTTTTAGAGTAAATCAAACTTTTCCTAGATATCAATCGATGAACAAAATAGCATTATTTACTCATACTCAGATAACCCCAAATAATCATAATTGAGCTGGAAAACTCAGTGGTAATCCCATTAACATAAGTGCTAACACAACTCAGATAAATGATAGAAATGTTGAAGTTACAATAAT
>CBFHLZ010000140.1:0-2740 GCA_965656795.1 Patescibacteria group bacterium | reverse complement strand
AATGTGTATTACCGGAAGTTTCGTCTGAGATGATGGAAATAAAATTTCTCGTGATGAACTAGTAAAAAAATTAGAATCAGTTTGATGAGAATTTACTGGAAGTGTCAGTAAAAATACAGATTTTTTATTAGCTGGAGAAAAAGCAGGTTCAAAATTAAAAAAGGCAGAAGAATTAAAAGTTTCAATTATCAGTTTGCAAGATTTTTTAAATCAAGTAAACTCAATGTAGTAAAATAAGTCCAATACTATTTATTTGGACTTATTTTTTATATAAAATATTCTCTATTCTCTAAAATCTTAGATATGAAAAAAATATTGATTTTTTTATTCATAAATATATGTATATTTTCAAATACTTTGGCTGCAAATATAGACTCTTTATCTGAAAAATTATTTCAATCGCATCAAAATGAAAATATTTTTACTCAAGCAGATATTTATGAAAAATATATTTCTCAGCTACAAAAAATTATAAAAAATAATAAAAAATCATTATTTTTAAATAATAGAATTAGAAAAAAATATTTCTCTTAAACACGATGAAATTATTTCTGAAATTTTACAAAATAAAGCAGAAATAAAAACAGGAAATACCTTGATTTTAAAGTTTTGAAATGCTACAAATAATTCTGAATATATTTTCAATAATTCACAGAAAATCCTAGATTCAAATAGTGTTTTTATTTTTAGAGAATCAGAAAATATTACAAGTAAAAATATGAAAAAAATTACTTGAGAAATTAAAAATATTTCTCCTAATATCTTAATATTTACAGATCAAGAATGAGGACAAATAAACAGATTTATTAGCTTTGAAAATGGATTTTCTCTCGAAGAATATACAAATTACTTATACGTTTATTTCCGTTATAATGCTTTAGATTCTCAAGAAAAAGAAAGTCTAAAAAAATTATTTTGAAACTCTCAATATTTTCCACCGATGTGAAATATCTGAAATTATTATAAAAATATTTCACAAAAAAATAAACAAACCTTTTTAGAAATTATTACGTTTATTCAACTAAAAAATTTACAAAATCACGGAATAAATACTCATTGATTTATCGCAGATTTAGATATTTGAAATCCAGTTATTTCATGATTAAATAGAAGTTTTAGTTCAAATATTCTAGATTATTTTAGTTTGATAGATGCGTATATCGAAGCCTCAAAAGTTACTTGAGTTGTCTTGTACGCAAAACATTTTCCTGGGCACGGAGCAGGAAAAATTGATTCACATAACGATATTTTAGATTATTCTCAAAATACTCAATATGTAGAAAATAATTTGTTAGTTTTTGAATATTTTTTAGAAAATACCAAATTATTATGAAAATGAATCATGGTTGGACATATGTATTTAGACAAAAATATTTGAGAAAAATTTCATAACATAATTAATAATTCAGATTTTATTATCACGGATGATTTAGCTATGCAATGATTTAAAAAAATAAAAAATATTCCAGAAAATAAAATATTTTCTACTCAAGAAATATTACAAAAAAATAATCTGATTAAAGTAAATACTCAAGAAAATATTTGAATAAAATAAAAACTTCCCGGGATTTTCCCGGGAAGTTTTTATTTTATTTTGCTTGATATGTATGAACATCTCTTTGAGGAAAAGGGAAGTTCAAACCTTTTTTATCAAATGTCTTTTTGATTTTTTCGTTCATTTCCCATTTTGTTGGCCAATAATCAGATGATTTTAAGAAAAATCTAAAGTTTATAATTACAGCACTATCTCAAAGTGAATCAACTACGATTGTGATATCTTTATCTTGCATCACTCTAGAATCAGCTTTTGCAAGTTCTAAAAGTGTATCTTTTGCCAAATCAATATCGTCAGAATAACTGATCCCAACTTGCATATCGAGTCTTCTAACTGGTTCACTTGAGTAATTTGTCATTGCTGAATTACTAATATCAGAATTTGGAATTATAACAGTTTTTTTATCTGGAGTTAATAAAATTGTATTAAAAATATGAATTTGAGAAACACTCCCAGAATATCCACCGGCTTCAATATAATCTCAAATTTTATATGGTTTAAACATTAAAATCATTACTCATCCAGCAAAATTTTGTAGTGTTCCTGAAAGTGCCATACCAATCGCTAAACCTGCAGCAGCAAGCATTGCGACGAATGAACTTGTTTGAACTCCGATTATTCCAGCTGCTGAAATAATCACCATTACTTTGAGTAAAATTGAAATGAGACTCGAGAGAAAACTTTCTAACATCGGATCCCAATTATTTTTGTCCATTATTTTATGAACTCCACGATTTATCATGTTTACGATTTTAAAACCAATCCATAAAACCAGTAGTGCTCACAAAACTTTTGGAACTATAACAGCAGAATAATCTACTAATTTTTCAAAAAGAATATTCATTTGTTCACTATTAAGAGAATCAAAATTCATAATAATATATTTTAAGTTATAATTATAAATAGTATAAAAAAATTTTCTAAATAACCTAAAAATTTATATACATTTGTAAAAAAAATCTTACAAAATATTTACATTTTATATTTTTTTATACATAAAATTATCTATTTTTTTGTTTTATATTAGAGGTTTTTACTAATAAAATATAAATTGTTTATAAAAAGTAAAAAAAGTATATAAAACTATTTGCTTTTTATAAATATATGAATATAGTTTACTTGAAATAAGAATTTAAACGTCAATTGATCCCGTGTACTCATGTCATTTTTTACCATGTTTCTCAT
>CBFHLZ010000139.1:0-2763 GCA_965656795.1 Patescibacteria group bacterium | reverse complement strand
TTTCTCAGGCTAAAAATTGTCTATTTTGAATAATAGCAAAATCTTGTGTTTTTATACCTGTAAAATCATTTGGTATATAATCTGGTAATTTTTTTAATTTTTTTAATTCTTTTAAATTTTCTAAGTTTTTCATAAGTTCAGGTACATCTAAACGAAACATTTCTGAAACGTGAGAGACTTTTCCTGCAAGTCACATATCCATAATTTTTTTCACGGTTTTACCAGGTATTTTTGCATCTTCTATGAGAAATCTCATTTTTGCAATAACTTCTTTTTTACTATGAGAAAATAAATTTCCCGGCATATGATGTGCTTTAATTACATCATGAATTTGTCTGTAATTAAGTTCAGGAAAGTAAGAATTAATTGCGTTTACTCTTTCCATGTCATTAAGTTTTCAAAACTCTATAACTTTTTTAGGATCTATTGAATCTCAATATGCAAGAGCATTTCTAATTTCATCAAAACTAGTATCTTTTTTTATTTGGGAATTTCATCTTTCATAGATATTTTTTTCTTTTACAACTACTTGTTCCATTTGAAAAAATTTTTGCAATTGTTCCATATTTATTCATAAATGTCATGACATTTTTCACATTGATTTGAATAGTTGTCATTTTGACATACCAGCTGCTGCAATTGCTTCAAAAAACTCTGCTATTTGTCAACTTTTCGCTAAACTACGCATACCAACAAGACCCAAACCTGCAGCTCAAATTTCAATTAATCTATCTCACCAAGTAGTTTCTACTTGATATGATTGATCGAGATCCGGACGTACCGATTTTATAAAATCAATATTTATATCATCTCAAGTAACAGAATTTAAAATTGAATTTGCTGTTCCGATAAAAGGCAGAGCCAAAAATAATTCTAAAGCGAGTCAAGAAACCATATATTCTAGTTCTGTTTGTTTATCTTTTTCATTGAGTACCGAAACATGTTCTAAATTTGAAATATCTTGAGTAATAGTAGAACCATCAAAGTTTATATCATTATTTACTAAATATAAATCTCTATATCCATTTCTCACTTTATTTGCCGTCAAAAAACTATCATTTCTAATAATATCTGTTGGAATATCATCAATTTGTTTTGTATAATCACTTTCTTCATGAAAATCAAAAAATCAATCTTTATGGTGAATCATTAATTGTTTATCAACCAAAGCTTCTTGTATTTCTCTCATTCTCATGTTTACATGGAGTTTTCCAATTTTATCACTCAAAATATTTTTTACATCATGGTTTTGCATTTCTAGATAAAATTGTGCTGAAGACATCACGCTTTCACGTACAGGTTCGAGTGTTTCATGAATAGCTCAATTAACAATCCACTGCATTCATTTTAAACTCCCATTATTTTCTTCACGTAGTTCGAGTAATTTTTCGTTGAGTTTTCATAATTCCATCACGATAATTGTTTGAACGTTTTTGATTAAACTATCATAATCTTGCTTTGTAATCTCTGTTCCCTTTGGAAATTGTAAATAATTACAAATATAATCATCATAAGCTTTGAGTGTTTGAAAAATATCAATATCTAATTCATTTTTTAGTTCATAATAGAGTTTTTTAATATCTTGGTTATTTCAAAATTTTTCATTAATCATATCAAATTTTAAGCTCGACAAATCCAGTTCACACTGTCATTTTATAGACTCAAAAACAATATTAGATTCTTGATCTAATATTATTCTATCATTCTCTACTTTCTTAGCTAAATCTAATACTCCAGAAGATTTATCCAATTCATATTTTTCTGATATAGCCAAATTAAGCATATTCTTATTTTCACGATTTTGAATACTAAGATCATCTTTTGATATCTTATTTAACTCAGTTTGGTTTTCTCTATTTTCTAAACCCATAATACAACTAATAATATAATCTTTAATATTTTAGCACATCAATGAGCAAAACAGCAAAAATTATGACTTGACTTTGCAAATATTTATTTTCACTTATAATAAGTCAAATAATTTTAATGATGAAAATATGAAAATTTTTGATATTCCCCTTGATACTCTCAACCACACAGATTTTTTTGCAAAAATTACTAAATTTGAAAAACAAAATATTATTTTCACACCAAATCCAGAAATATTACTCAAAACTCAAGATGACGAAGAATTTAAAAATTTAATTCTTCAAGCAGACTATAAAACTCCAGATGGAATGGGATTATATTTAGGATTTCAAATGTTAGAAGAAAAAAATAGATTCTTGAGATTTTTAAAAACTCCCTATTATCTTTATCAATTATTTTTTCATAAACAAAAACTATACAAAAAATATTGAGATAGAATCTGTGGTTCAGATTTAACCAGTGATTTACTCTATTTTTGTGAAAATAAACAAATAAAAATAACTATTTTAGATTTATATAATCCGACTGATAAAAATAAAGTAGCTTCTCAACAAAATTTTTCACAATTATTTCAAGAAAAATTTCCTGAATTACAATTTGATTTTTTCATATATAATCCAGAAAAAAAATCTGCAATATTAGAGCAAATAAAAAATTCTAACTCACAAATAATTTTTTCAACTTTATGAATGAAAAAACAAGAACAATCAGTTATAGAAGTAATGAAATTTTGCCCAAATATAAAATTATGATTATGAATTTGATCAAGTTTTGATTATTTTATCGGCTTTCAGAAAAGAGCTCCAGATATTTTTAGGAATCTATGATTTGAATGGTTATATAGAATATTCACTTGACCTCAAAAAATTAAACGTCTCAAAAGAGTCTACAATG
>CBFHLZ010000138.1:0-2776 GCA_965656795.1 Patescibacteria group bacterium | reverse complement strand
AAAAATACAAAATAAAAATTTATTTTTTGTTAGCATATTAAATATATTAACTAGTAAGTAATATACTTATAACATAAATTATTATATATATCAAATATTATTAATTTAAATAAATAAAATTATTGAAATAATTGATAAAAATATCACAAAAGCCTTTTTCAGATTAAAGTGGTCTTTGTAAAAAATAATAGATAAAATAATCGGGATTAAGATAGCAAATGAATTTACCGTAAAAGCTACAGCCAAGTTCCCTTCAAGTGAACGAGTAAAACAATAAAATGAAGCGTAATGAAATATTCACATAATTATAGCAAACCAAAAAATATTTTTCGTTTCATAGTTTTTATTTTTTTTCGATACAATTTTATTTGAAATAATAGAAACAAAATATCAAAAAATCATTGTGCAAAATACAAAAAGTGGAATATTTAACTCTAAAATATTTACCTGTTTAATCATAACAGTCGAAACCAAAACCAAACCTGACGAAATAAGTAAAAATATCATCCCCTTTTTTAGATCAATTTGTCTTTTATTTTCATGTGCTCAAATAAGTAAAAGTGGCACACTGATTCACAAAATAATTCAAATAA
Source organism: Patescibacteria group bacterium (assembly GCA_965656795.1). Classification (GTDB taxonomy): domain Bacteria; phylum Patescibacteriota; class Gracilibacteria; order BD1-5; family UBA6164; genus CAJXJP01. The sequence continues at coordinate 2,183 of CBFHLZ010000138.1, read as the reverse complement.
TTTCTTTTGTACTCAGAGTTTCTTGAAATAAAAATAATCCAGCTATCGTGACTAAAATCGGACTCACAGTTTTAAAAACTGGGAAAAATATCACAGAATCTATATTTTTCATACTCTCTATTCTCGTGAGAGTTGAAAAGAAATAAAACAATACATTTATAAACGCAAAAAACATAATTGCTTTAATGTCTGAAACATTGAGTCATTCAATAACCAAAAAAATCCCAGCCAAAACAGCTCACGTCAAATACCCATACCCCGTCACCATCGACGGATTATAGTTTTTCATCGCAGCAACCTTTATCAAAAAAGAATATATTCCAGCGAAAAATATCGATGCAATTGAGAAAATAAGCCAAGATTCCATGAAATATAGTTAAAAAATATGATTTAGAATAATATTATTTATGTAAAAAGCAAAAAAGAGAAAAAAAGATGAAAAAGTTTTTAACATAAAAATAATTAATTTATTGATAACCTTTTATTTTTTAGCTATAGTATAATTAAATTTATTTTTAATACTTTAAAAATGTCAAAAAATTTAAAAACTATAACTTTAGAAGAAATAGAAGATAAAATACACAATCATCAATTATGGTTAAAGTGAGATTCAGAAGACAAAAGAGCTGATTTTAGCTGATATGACTTTAATCATATAATTCAAAAGATTAAGATTAATGCATACTCGCTTGATAATGAAATTATTTTATCTACAAGAGCATACAATACATTTTCTTGACAAAACTTATCTGACAGTATTTTTAAATGATCTAACTTAGAGGGTTTTATCTTTAACTGAACCAACTTAAAAAATGCAAATTTTCAAGATACAAACTTAAAATGAAGCGCTTTTAAAGATGCAAATTTAAGTTTAACTGACTTTAGAAATGCCATTAATTATAACTTTTCAAGTTTTAATGAAAATCAGGTAAATGATGCAATTTTTACAGACACAGAGTATGAAGAAAAAGTTAAAAAAAGACTAGAAAAACAAGAGAAAGAAATTGAAGAAAAAGATATTGTTATTGAAAATACTAATGATAAACAAACAGATTTATTAATTGATGGATTTAATAATATTAGAGAAGATTTTGCATTAGAAGAAAGAAGGTGGTTAATGATGAGTTTTATTGGTTTTATAAGTCTATTTTTCTTAGCACTTATTCCTTTATTTGATATATTTATATACAAATATATCTACGATATAATATTTTGGGGATTTTTATTAGTATGATTTTTAATCATTACCTGAAGTGTTGCAATTGCCTCAACTGTATTAGATGAAATTAATACCTCAAAGACATCACCAAAAACTTTCAAAACATTTTTGAAGGAACATTGGCTTTTATATATATTTACGACATTTATTTATTTTAGTTTTATATTATTTTTGAGATGAATCGACTCTCCGACTGAATCTATTTTTTGAATAAATTTAAAATATAGTTTATTGCCAATTTGAATACTTCTATCTTCTTTTCTATATTTTTCCATATTTCAATATTCAAAAGCTAAAGAGTTAAGAATTGAAAATCAAAATAAAATGGCATTATTGCATGGATTTCAAGCAATTAATTCAAATGAATTAATAACAAATAAAGATATATTTAATCAAAATATCTCTGATGTCGTTTTTACAAAAGCATATAGAGAAAAAAATCAGAAAAATTTACCAATTGATAAGGTTATTGATTTAATAAAATTATCGAAATAAAAAAGAAGACGTTAGTCTTCTTTTTTATTTCTGTATTTTTTAGTTGAAAACCAATTATAACTCTTCCCTAAATCCCTACTCTTTCCAAGAGCAGGGACTTTTTTTTATTTTATTAAAATCTAGTACACTTTGCTCTTTGAAAGAGTAAATGTCCGATAGGACAAAAGAGTTATTAATTATTTTCCTTAATCTGCATCTTTCATACTCAATTGAATTTTGTTTGTTTTTTCATCGACACTTACGAGTTTCACTCTGACTTTTTGCCCAACTTCAACAACTTCTTTTGGGTCAGAAATATATCTGTCTACGAGTTGAGAAATATGTACGAGTCCGTCGTTTTTGAGTCAGATATCGACGAATGCTCCGAAAGCAACTACGTTTCTAACTACTCAGTCAAACGTTTCTCCGGCTTGAATTGTTTTGATATCAAGTTTTTTTCCTGCTTTTTGGTGAGAAGAATTTACTCTTG
>CBFHLZ010000137.1:1425-2791 GCA_965656795.1 Patescibacteria group bacterium | reverse complement strand
ATGGTCACCGGGTTGTATGTAGCCCCCAACGGTTAACACTTCATCTGCTCTTATAGCAACGGCTCTTTGGTTCAGCTCTAAGTCATCGATCATTGGTCGGATTGTGGCAAAAAGATCATCGGTCAGATAGTCACCTTTTTCGACAGATTTACTCAGGCGTCGACCAACCGCTAACCGTTTTTTTAATACGTATCTCTGGTCGAGTTGTGTTGTGGTGACCTGCTTAAACATATCCGCTGAAATCATCGTTCCATGGTTCTGAGGTTCATCGAAGGCCCAAACACTGTATAGAGTCGGTGCAGCTTTGGGCTGTTGGGGGGCCGGCTCTTGTATAGAAAACATGCCGACAAAAACGAGAATAATAGCTAAGGCTAGAAAGGCAACAGACGCCAATTTTAACACTGCGACTTTGTTCAGAGTCATGTTCATTTCTGGCTCCTAATTCAGTTTAAGAACAGCGGTACCAACAATTTGGTCCGGAAATACGGAGACTTCTTTAGGTAGTAAGCCGTCAATGATGTTGGTCGGAAGAAAAGGGGTCGTTCGATATTCGTCCAAAACAATCGTAACTTGGCAACATATGTCAGAGCCGTCTGTCGGATCAGTGATTGTTGAGATTCGGATTAATTCCTCGGGGTCTGGCAATGTCACTCCAAACAAAGAACCAAGACTTTCTCCTTGACCCTGGGTGAACCCCTGAATGATTATTTTTGCGTGAGTGCGGATTGTGGGGGTTACTTCAGTAAGCACTTCAGCACCGGAGCAGTTTTTATAACTGAAATAACATTCCTCATTGACGAAGGCCATAGACTGGCGGATGCTCTCTTTGGCTACATGATCGAACATACTGGCCGCAAAAAAAATCATGCAATAATGAATCACAGCAAAAAGTAAGATCACTATGATCGGGAGTAAAAAAATAGTTTCTATAGCCACCGAACCAGATTGTTTTTTTAAATTCGTTATTGATTGAGGCATATCCTTTCCTACATACTAGTCGAAAATATTAATCCAGTAGCAGTGATTGCAATGGCCGGTATAAATGGTGCTTCGTTTGTTTTTCTAAAAAAAATGATGAAATAAATGATGAAAATAGATAATGCAATACCAGTAAATATTGCCATAACATCAATGGGTAATATAAATGATAACCCCAGCAGTATTTTTCCATCCGCACCGCCAAAACCAAATACAGAATAACCAATAAAAACCCAAAAAGACGTAAATATCACAGACCACATTATCTGAGGACTGAAATTAAGGTTTCCAACTCCATAAAGAGCTAAGAGAGGGGCTAGCATTAAAATGAAAATTAATAGCGCAGGTACTTGCCTACTTTTTATGTCATAAACACTCGCAATAAACA
>CBFHLZ010000137.1:0-1325 GCA_965656795.1 Patescibacteria group bacterium | reverse complement strand
AGGGGCTAGCATTAAAATGAAAATTAATAGCGCAGGTACTTGCCTACTTTTTATGTCATAAACACTCGCAATAAACAACAGACCGCAGTAAATGGCAAATGGACTCATTGAATCACCATAATTTAGCCTCAGCCATCTTAGCCTTCTTCAACGGTTGTTGGCAGAGCGTCTCTAACAGCGGTTAATACGCTTTCAATACGTGCGCCGATGTTGTCGTCACCCGTAGAGAAAAGCGCAATGGCAATTGCCGCGATGGTGGCAATAATGGCGTACTCGATACCTGATGCGCCCTTGTTACAGTGTAAAAAAGAGATAAATTTACACCACGTCTTGATGGTTAATCTTTTCAATAAAAACATAGCTACCTACCTGATAATTACGTACTTAGATGATGGAATTTGTCATGGAGAATATCCAATCCTTGTTAAAGGGCATACAGTGTTGCATTGCTACCTTGTTACTAATCATAGTTAGAGAATCAAAATGATGTGAATGTTTTATGTGATTCAAGTCTCATATGTGAGTCTTAATGTTGTTTTCCCTATAATATGAAATTTTCCATCAGTTTTTATGAATTAATCATAAATAGTTGATGATAAAGATATTAATAGAAATCAAATTCACAACTGATAAGTATTATTTATTTTATGGGAAAATTACGATTTTTATTCTGGATTTTTATCAAATTTCAATCATGATTATTAGTATCTCACTGAGATCGAAACCTAGCTTTTCAGGTGGATATGAGATAGCAATATGGTTAGAGAAGAATAAATACGGAAAAGCTAGATTTTATAACATTGATGATACCAAACAGTAAGGTAAGTAATTTATTTCTCTAAAAAATGTATATTAAATTAAGTTGATGATATAGAGGAACGCTGGGAACCCTAGATTTATCATGGCGTATAATGTGTTATTTACACTATATTTTGTAGCTCTGAAGCTATTTTAAGTTTAAGCACAATAACAAATGTTCATCGTAAGGTTTATGAGTACGTAGTACCAACGAGTCCTTGAGCTAAAATAAGCCGTTCCCTCTTAGTTATCAACCATAAGGAAAGTATCTGAATAAAGGAGGATACCATGACTATTTTATATCGAAATTTTCTTGTTTCGTTAGCGTCTTTATTGATGATAACTGCATGTAGTGGCAACGGTTCTGGGACAATTGCCTCTGGTGGTAACGGCCCGGAAACGACAGAAGAGGACGTCGTTGGTCCGCAGTCCGTTAGTCCACAATCTGATAGCAACCTGTTGTCAGAAGCTGGTAATAATGTGTCGCAAAGTGAGTTAAGTAACTCGTTAGATTCAATAACAACGGG
>CBFHLZ010000136.1:0-2792 GCA_965656795.1 Patescibacteria group bacterium | reverse complement strand
CAAATTGGAGACATAGTTGTATATGAATGAAGTTCATATATAGCGAACAATGTTACATTAAATAACCTTCCTACTGATGAAAACTATTGGGATTTATGAGCCATTGGTGAAAAAGGTGATAAAGGTAATAAATGAGACCCTTGAGAAAAAGGTGAAAAAGGTGACAAAGGTGATAAATGAGACCCTTGAGTTGGTGATTTAATATCGGAAAATAACTTAAGTGACCTAGAAAATAAACAAACAGCTAGAGATAATTTAGATGTTTATAATAAATCAGAGGTTGACTTAATTGAAACAGACATTAATAATACTATTGATTTAGTAGAGGCTGTCACAGAAGCTAACCAGCAAGCAATAGCTAATTTACAAAGCGCAAGTGGGGAATATGGGTATTCATCACCAATTATATTAACCACAACAGAACAAACAGTTCCTTTTGATATTATGTCACAATCTAATAACACTGATGTTTTTGAACTTAATGATGTTGCTAATACAATTAGCATTAAAAAGAACGCACCTCATAATTTAAGTACAAATATTAGTTTTCTACACAACACTACGCAAAGTAGAACTATTACAATTAGAGGGAAAAAACTTAGTGACGATAGCTTAGTGTATGAAAGAAGCGTCACGGTTGAAGCAGGTAATAATCAAACTACAAATGCAACTTCTTCAACATTATTAACAATCGGTAAAAATGGTTATCCAAATAGTCCTTTTGATTTGTATTTTACAGTTCAATGTAGTGGAACAGGAATAACTATTAATTCATACGACACAATTATATCTGTTGGTAGTACATATGATGTAGATGTTTCATTGAGTTGGTGAGATATTACTTGAGATGTAAAAAATCAAACAGACGTAGTTGGTTTAGAATATCTTCAAGAAAATTATACAGAAAATCAATCTTTTATTGCTTGAGAAAATCTACAAGCTTGAGATTTTATTAGAAAATGATTAGAAAGCTTATGAGAAGATGTAAATAAATATTACAAGAAAAAACCTTGAGAAATTTATAATAATTTATTTTTTGTAAAAAACAATTATTTAAATTGAGAAAAAATTGAGGCATTTAAAGAATGAGAATATGAAACATCTTGATTATTGAATGTTTCTTATTTAGACCAATTTCAATCAACAGGTAAAACTTGAAGCAATACCATTTCTGAAAATCAATGTTATTGTTTTGTAATTAATTCAGAGCATAACTTTATCATTAAAAATAATTTTAAAATTACCTTATATGGGCTTCAATGACTAACAAATGCTATAGCTTATATCTTAGATGTTGATTGAAATATATTAAAAACAAGTAACACAATTCTTATTAATTCATCAGAAATACTTCGTGAATTTGATTTTTGAGCAGATACTGAATTAACTGCTTGAAAATACTCAATTGTTGTTGAAAATATATGATTAAATTCTTTATATTTTAACAGAACTAACAGCAGACAAGAAAATTTTTATACATCCTTTTATAATGGCACTGCTTCAAGTATAACTGATTTAAATGCATTAAGTGAATATTCATCTGGTCTGTTTTATGAATTAGATATTGAATATAAAACATCTATATGAACTCCATTATTTTTAAAAGAAGATAATACATTTTCATTTACTTTTTTAAATTCAAATGATTTATATTTATGAAAAATAGTTAATGATTTAATATTAAATACAAATATCTATCATATAGAGGCTGATAATATTATAGTGTCTAAATCAAATACTTCTTGAACCATTACTGTTAATCATTGATTATGAAAAATGCCAAATTTTATAAAAGTTGAATGAATAATGTGATATGACGCCGACCAAACTCATCAATCAAATTGATACTGGAAATTATGAAATTATATGACAACTGTATCAGATTGAAGTAATTGACAAACTGATTGATATGTGGCAGACTTTAGGTATTCTTCATCAGTTAGTTGATTAGCTACTATATCTAATGTTACAGATACTCAATTAGATTTAAATGTAACATTATGAAACAATCCTAAAGCCACTTTCTATTATTTAACATTATATTAATATGTATATAGCAATAAATAAAGAATGATTATATGAATGACATTCTAATCAAAAGATATCAGTTCATGGCTGAATGACAATTAAATTAAATAATAAATCAGAATTGATAAAATTACAAAACTGATGTAAGTATGAAAATGGGGAAATTGTAATATCTCCCGAATATTTAGAAAAAATAGAAAAAAAAGAAAAGGATTTAGCAATAAAAAACTTAAAAGAACTTTCTAATAAATCTATTAAAAACTTAGCTCTATTTGACGCTACAGAAAGAATGTATGAGCCAAGTGAATTAAAAACTCACGAGCTCAATCTTTTAGAGCATAGAGGTCAAGAATTGTTAGAAGAAATAAATATAGCGAAAAGCGAAGCTATTGAAAAATACGGTATTGAAATTTTAGAAGAACTTTTATAACAACAAAATTATGATAACAAATTGATACTGACCACAAGGCGATGGGAGTTTTAAATATAAAATTTTAGCACTCGCTCTTAATTGGCTCTCAAACCGAATTGGTTTTAAAAGAACTAACGCCGACCTACACGACAAAAGCTACGGAAAAGGGTGAAGTGAATACGATAGAATTGAGGCAGATTGCTGACTATATGAGCGTCTATTAAAAGATGCTCTCGATAGCAAAAGCCCAAGATTTGCAATAAGCTGTGCCCACATCTATTTTAAATTTATTAGATGGTTCGGCGCATCTAGTTTTAACTATACAAAGGATAAATGATAGCGTGAACAATAA
>CBFHLZ010000135.1:0-2856 GCA_965656795.1 Patescibacteria group bacterium | reverse complement strand
GGTACTCCGTATTGCCCAAGAGCTGGACCAACTGGTGGAGCTGGATTAGCTTGACCACCATTAATTTGTAACTTAATATATCCTTTTACATCTTTTGCCATTGTTCGAAAATTAGACAAATAAAATAGTTTGAATTATGTCTCCTTGGATTATTTACCCAAAGTCCATAACCACTTTCGTGGATTTAGAAGCTCGAGTATTCTATAAAAAAAAGGGAGAAAATCAAGTTTTTCTCCCTTTTTTTTATTTTGATGTGAAAAAGTTATTTTTATTCTTTTTATAAAGCTTCTTTTAATATTTTTTTTACTTCTTTTTTTGGTGTTTTTTCTAACACTGTCGTAGCTAAAGTATTTTTATAAAATTTATCTACTACTTTTGCTGTGAGTAAATCTCCCCAAACATTTACTCAAGTTCTAAACATATCTAAAACTCTATCTACAGCTAAAATAATTCAAATTGCTTCAACAGGGAGTCAAACACTTAAAAATACAGTTGTTAAAATCAGTATTCCAGCTCCAGGAACTCACGCAGCTCCAATAGAAGCTAAAATAACTACTACAACTACGGTAAGTTGCTGAGCGATTGATAGATCAACTCCAAATACTTGAGCGATAAATATAGCTACTCATGCTTGATATAAAGCTGTTCCATCCATATTTATAGTTGTTCAGATAGGAAAACTAAAGTCAACTACTTCGTCTGATAATTTTGCTTTGTTTTTCGCAACTGACATTGAAAGTCACATAGTTGCACTACTTGAAGCTGTTGAAAACCCAACTAAAATTGCTTCTTTTACTTGATTAAAATATTTTAATGGATTAAAGCCAGCAATTAAAAATCAAATAAATGGGAGAACCACACATGCGTGGATGAATAATGCGAGCAATATTACAGCTACAAATGGAAGTAAATCCAACATTGCTTGATACCCATTTTCAACAACTACTTTTGTTACAATAGCAAATACACCAAATGGAGTTAATTTGATTACAAATTCTATAAATTTTAAAATAGCATCGTTGAGTGTAGAAAAAATATTTTTGAGATTTTCTACTTTTTTTGTTTTCCCAAGTGCGAGAATAGAAATTCATAAAATAATTCAAGACATTACAATTTGCATAGCATTAAAATCTACAAATGCTGCAAAAATATTTCCAGGAATTAAGTCTTGTAAAAATTGTGCAAAAGAAATAGTTTGAACTCCAGCAGAATTAAATTCTATAGAATTCCCAAGAGATGAATTTGCTCCAGGAGAGAGAATATTCATCAGTAACAGTGAAGTCCCAATAGCCAGAGTAGTTGTGAGCATATAATATCAAAATGTTCTAGCTCAGATATTTCAAAGTTTTTTAAAATCTCCTAGACTTAAAATTGCAGTGATTATTGCAAAAAATAATAGAGGTCAAAGAAACATTTTTAAGGCAGTCATAAATATTTCTCACATCCAAGAAATATATGGTAAAATTTCTGGAATATAAATCCCAGCTAAAACAGCTAAAAATAGTGAAATAATAACTTGTACTTCTAAACGTAAGAAAATATTTTTTTTCATAATATTTTTTAATAAATAATTTTCTATTTTAGAATAACATATTTAAAAATTCTCTGCAAAAAAACGACTTGATTTTTATATAAAATATTAAAGTTATATATAACAGAAAATAAATTATATAAAAATCAAGTCGTTTTTTTTGCATCTAAAAAATAATTATGATATATTAGGTATAATAATTTTAATTTTCCTATTACTATGCCAATAAAAAGATTAGCAATTTGTTTATTATTAATGTGTGGACTTCTGTTTAGTTCTCAAGTTTTAGCTGGGATTGTGCCTGGAACGATTCAAAAAGCAAGTGGAACATCTTCTGCTTTACAATGTAATACAAGTAATTCAACAGCATACAAAACTTCATACTCATGTACAGATACGTCAACATGTGCAACGTATGAACTTGATAGATCTTCTTCTTGTGGATGTGAAAGATATCAACAAATTGATGATAAAAGCTCATGTGAGGCATATTCTTCACCTAGCTGTTTAGAGTATAATAAAAAAAATGGTACAACTTGTTTAGAATACTGAGAGGAGCGTTGTACTCAAAATGTAATATGATGTGATACAACGAGAACATATTATCCTTGAATGAGTGAAGATCAATGTAGAAGACAACCGGGAGGAACTCCGAGAGTAAAAACTACATGTACTCAAGGACAATGTATCAGATATAATCAAATTGATGATTTAAATAGTTGTAAAAGATTTGGAGAATCTACTTGTTTAAGATATAAACAAATTGATTGACCAACATGTGCTCAATATAATCAATGTAGATCGTCTTCACATAGATGTGAAACATATAAGACTTCACCAAGCTTTTCAACTTCTATATATAAAAATATGGAAGCAAACAGTTCAAGACCTAAATTATCATCATTGTATAATTTACCTAATGGCTACATATATTATAATAATGAATGAAACAATTCTTGTTATGTTGCTGTAAATTGAACAACTCATAATCCAGCCAGAAATAGCACTATAACAAAATGTAATATAAATAATTCTAGCTATTATTCAATTGGTTGAGATAATGGAAGTTGTAATATTAGTAGTGCTAAAAATTACTTGATTACTTCGTATAATCAAGTATGAGATATTAAAACATCTACTCCTACAATAAACCAAAATAAATGTAGTGTTGAATGAAGAATAGCAGTAAAAGATACGGTTTGACCAAGCGTAAGTATTGTATCAAAAAATTTTACAAATAATGAAACTAAATGGTGTAACCTAAATAAATATAAATGACTAGATGGATTTTCAACTTATTGAGATGAAAAAAGTCCAACCACTCA
>CBFHLZ010000134.1:0-2865 GCA_965656795.1 Patescibacteria group bacterium | reverse complement strand
ACTTAGAAAACAAGTAGATAGTATCCTATATGATCCAGCTACATGAGTAAAAAGAAAATTATCTCCAAATGGGGAAAGAATTATAGGTAATATAAGGAGAGATGTAGACGAAATTGCAAAAACTAAAATACCATGATTAAGAGAACTTGATGCAAAATTTGCTCCAGAAGTTACAGAATTAAGAAAACTTAAAGATATTATCTATGATTCAAAAGGTAATATAAGAGATAATTATATTCAACAAATATCTAATCTAACTTGAAAAGGTAAAGAATTAAAACTAGAAAGAATTAAAAAGATTATCCCAGATATTGAAGATAAAATAAACGCACTAAAAGCTCTTGAAGATGTTGAGTTAGCAAAAGGTATTAAAGTTTGAACATACTGACAAGCTGCTGCAGCTTGAATAGGTTTATCTAGTTGAGTAATACCTGCAATAGCTACATTTGTACTTACACACCCTTCTACATTAGTATGAATACTAAAAGCATATAATGCAACTTCTAAAACTATTTCAAACATTAGTAATAAACTTAAAAAAGGTATTAAGTTAAGTACAGAAGAAGCTAAGGTTGTTTGAGATGCAATTAAAGAACAAGCAATCGAAAAATGAGGACAGCTTGCAGATGATTTAGCAGACAAAGTATGAGCTAGAAGTAAATTCATAGATGATAGTGGGAAAGATTTTAGTAAGGTGTGAACTACCGAAAGTGCTATATCCAAAAATGATATTAAAAATGCTGTACTTAAATATACCGATGACTGATGACAAGAAATTAATAAAAAGATAAGAAGTTGAAATTTATCAATCGATGATAAAAAATTAATTTCAGAATTAGATAAATTTGTACAAACTGCTGAAAAATATCAAGGGGATTCTTTTAGAGGTAGAACATTAAAAGAATGAAATGTAGAGGATTTTATTAAAAATATAAAAGAAAATTGATATACTGATAAAGCATATACAAGTTCATCAACAAGTTTCTGAGATGCTACAACATTTGCTAGGGATTGACAAGGTAAAAAATGAGTAATCTTGCAAATTGAATGAAAGAATTGAGCTAAGATAGATAGAGAACTCAATGCTTTTAATGAAGAAGAAGTATTATTCCCTAGAGATTCAAGATTTGAATATATAGATTCTTATAAAAACAACTGAAAAGATGTTATAATTATAAAGGAAATATAATAACTTGTAAAACATTAAAACTCTATTATACTTTTAATAGAGTTTTAACTGATAATAAACACCTATGATATACAATATAATTTGATACATACTTCTTCCATTTATAGCAATCTATAAAATGTGTATAAATAGTATGTGAGAAATGTCTGATTTTTGAAAATTTGTTTATTTAATTTTATTAGTTTTTGTTTTAATACAAATCGCAGAACTATTAGAATATTTAATATAATACCATGCCTAGAATAAAACCAACCACAACATACACTCCTAGAGTGAAGCCTAGTACTGAATACTCAAAAAGAAGTGCTTTACAGTCTGATTTATGATATTTAATAACTCAACTATGAATACTTAACACTAATAATTGAGATAGAATATTATTTCATACTTGAAATTTTAGTGAAGCCCCAACTATTTATTCAAGACCTAGGTACTCTAGTTATGTAGAAGATATAACAGGAACAAATGTTTTTGATTTATCTTGAGAATTAGTACAATGAATATCAGGTAATCAGGTAAATAAAATAGATACCGTTTATACTTAAAAACAAAATATGAGCAATATATTCCCAACTGATTATAGCACAAAAACAACTCCAGACGGAACAGATGTCGTTTGGAGTTCTGATGCTGTAACAAATTTTAACCTAACAATATCAAGTATAGCTCTGTACACACTTACAAATGCTACAACTGATGATTTAGACGAATGAAGTGTTAATAAATACTATTCAGATGCTTTAGTCGATGCAAATACTACAGTAGTAAGTAAACAAGATAAGAGTAATTTATCTACAGATATAAATACAGATACATGAAGTGATGTAAAGTACCCAAGTGTTAAAGCTGTAGAAGATTATGTAGGTAATTTTTCTATACCTGATGCTACAACAACTGTAAAAGGTAAAGTAGAATTAGCAACTGACACGGAAGCACAAAATTCAAATTGAACTTGAGTTATTCAAGCTAATCAATTAAATAAATTATCTGAAGATGTAATTGTACAAACTATAACATCTGACACATCTACTACTTTTAATGTAACACTAAATCACTCTCTTGGTAGAATTCCTTTAAGAATAGATTATACATGAATAAAACCAGACGATTCTTTTTATAGTAAATGACATTTTAATTGGAATGGTTCTACATTAACAAGTCAAGGTTATGTATATTGAGATTTAAGTACTCAATGAAAATGAACAGACGGTTTTTGATATATATATGGTTCAAGTTGAGATTATTATAGAATAGAAATATGAGGGGCTATAACATCTACTCAAGTAGTTCTTACTTTAACCGAAATTTGAACATCGACTTGATGAATGGATACAGAATGTATTTTTGTTTTAAGTTAATTATTAATAAATAAAAAAATGGCTGATATAGAATATAGTAATTTACCTGAAAAGCTGACTCCTTCAGTAATTTGAGATAAAGTAATAATCACTGATAGTCAAGACGGTGATATTGTAAAAATACAAGATGCTTTACAGTTTAAATGACCACAAGGAGATAAAGGTGACAAATGAGACCCTTGATCTGGAGACATGAATAAGTCTACTTACGACCCACAAAATATTGAAGCAGACGCTTTCGAAAGAACAAACCATACTGGAACACAATCTATAGATACAATTACTGAAACCACTGATAAAAAAGTGATGACAGCAGAT
>CBFHLZ010000133.1:1876-2875 GCA_965656795.1 Patescibacteria group bacterium | reverse complement strand
AACGCATTTTTTATCCTCGCAAGAACAACAGGTTTCATCGGTCATATCATCGACCAAAAAAGACTCAAAGAACCACTCTATAGAACTCCATGGGATGATATATTGTATGAATAAAATATTTATTAAAAAATTAATTTTATCTTATGCAAATAAATGAATTGAAAAACTTTATAAAAAAAGAAAAAATAATTCTTTTAATATTTATTCTTTCTGTTGTTTTTTCTCTTATTTATATATTTACAAATAGAATTCCAGAATTGTTTATGTTTTGAAAAGAAATCATGACATTTTTATATTCTATTTTTATATCTGTAATTGCAGCAGTTATTTTTTATGTTTTTCAAGTTTATATACCAAATTTAAAAAAATCTAAAAAAATAGTTAAAGTATTTAACGAAGAATATAATTATTTTAAATTAGACACTATACAAATATTTATTTGGGTTTTAAATAAACATGAAAAACAACCAAATGACCTGATTGAATTAAATGATTTTAAACAGTATTTTGATTCTAAAAGTTGAGAGGAAAAAAGTAATTGGTCTGAATTAATAAACAAAATTGAAGAATCGGAAAATGATGAACACTTTAAAGATTTAATATTTCAACTAGAATTATTACATAAAAAAGTTAATTTTTTACTTTTATCTGTAGATATGCCGGACGATGTTTTTGCTTTTTTCCATAGGTTAGATAAAACATTATTTAGATTACAATATATTAAACAAGATAATGATAGATATCAAAATGATTATAAATTATTTTGGAGAACATTACGGGAAATTTTTAGTGGTCGGAGTTTTATAAGTTGATATAGTGATATGGATTTTGTTGAGAAAAATTTAAATGATATTAATAATCAGTAATTATATAAAAAAATAAACATTTTAAAAATGTTTATTTTTAGTTTTCAAGTAGTTCATGATAGTATGTAAACATTTCTTCTCATGACATTTCTGTTAAATCAGAAGTATTTCAAAGTCGAGTATGAATGTTAAT
>CBFHLZ010000133.1:0-1867 GCA_965656795.1 Patescibacteria group bacterium | reverse complement strand
AAAAAAGATGTAATCTTATCCTAAACGTGGATGGAATGATTGCTGTAATGTTAATCGATTTATTTGAAGATGTAGGACTCTCTCATCAAGAAATCAGAGAATATATCGAAGCAGGAATATTTAACGCATTTTTTATCCTCGCAAGAACAACAGGTTTCATCGGTCATATCATCGACCAAAAAAGACTCAAAGAACCACTTTATAGAACCCCATGGGATGATATATTGTATGAATAAAAAAAAAAGAAATAATTTATTTTATTTAATTATGAATTTTTATGTCTTATTTCAGTAATAAATTCTCAGAATTATTTTTTTAGTTGAATTAAAATAATTTTTATTTCTTATAATTATAATAAAATTCAATTTTCAAATGCTATCTTACTACTAATAATAATGTTAAATATGAATATATTAGTGGAATTAAATTAGATTCTAAAACTAAAAAAAAGAAACATTTTTAAAATGTTTCTTTTTAGTTTTCAAGTAGTTGATGATAGTATGTAAACATTTCTTCTCATGACATTTCTGTTAAATCAGAAGTATTTCAAAGTCGAGTATGAATGTTAATTTCTCAAGAGCTTTCAGTATACATATCTTGCACAATTTGTTTATATCATAAGTTTTGCATTGTCTCTACTTTAGAATAAAGAAGAGGTAGGTCAGTTTCTTTTTGGATGATTCTTTTAAATATTCATTGAAATTTTTCTTCTCTACTTGCTCATGCTGGTATAATAAATATATATCCTCAGTCACTTTCTATTTTTTGAATATCATCACTAAGTTGTTGAATAATATCTTTTCAATCAGAAATATTTTTAAAAGTAGCTTGTCTAAATGTATTGTCTTTAAATATTGAATTATTCATATCTAAATTCCATTCTGCTGTATAAAAAGTTGTTTTTGCTAATATTTCTTCTCCTAATTGTTTAAAAAGTGGTAAATAATCGGAAAAATTCATATTTTGATGATTTGAAATTATTACTCATTTTTTCTGATCCTTTAATTCCTCTATACTTTTTTTTGACATATCATCAATGTTAATTTGATAATTTTTAGAAAAATTTTCAGATGTTTGATATAAATTATTTTTTCACTGTAAAAGGATATGAAATACTTTTCATGCTGTTGAAATAATAGTTTTTCTCATTGATAATCAAAGTTTTTTATTTTTTCTAGTTAGACTCTCTTTAAAAGAAGGAGAAGATGATATTTTTACCATAAATTTAAATTATATATAATTGTTATCTACATATAATACTATATCAAATAAACTAAAAAAAAGAAACATTTTTAAAATGTTTCTTTTTTAGTTTTATTTTTTTGGAGTTTTTAGCATTGCTACGATACCAAAAATTATTGATAATACATAAATTGATCACAAGAATATTGCTCAGACCATCATGTCTTCTTTTGGATATCCTGCATAATTAAAAAATCCATCTTTGAAATTTAATATTATGAGTGTTAAAACAGCAAGTGCTGAGATTCCCCAAGCAGTTAAAAGTGTTTTAGTATGTGTAATCCATTTTGGAAGTGATGAATGTTCTTGGATAAATTTTGCTAATTTTTTTCAGATAAATAAGAATATTACTAATTCGAAAAGTGCTACAAATGTAACAGCATATTGAGTAAGATAATAATCTACAATATCTAATAAATATAAACCATTTCAATACATAAATGGAATACTTGCTAAAAATGCAATTACTGCAACTCCAAAGAAAACCATTTCTGTTTTTACTTTTGGAAGACGTTTTCTAATAGCTGCTGCTGGAGCCTCGATTAAAGCCATTGCAGAATCAATTGCTAAGAAGAAAACAGTTAAGAAAAATATCACGGCAAACAATGGTCCAACAAAAGCACCA
>CBFHLZ010000132.1:0-2892 GCA_965656795.1 Patescibacteria group bacterium | reverse complement strand
ACCGGTGCCTTGGTAGAGTGGTTATACAGCGGTCTGCAACACCGTATACAGCGGTTCGAGCCCGCTAGGCACCTCCAATTAAAATTACATTGAACTATTTTAAGAAAAATGCTTATTTTTTCTATTAAATTGTATTAAAACTAGATTATAAAAAATACGAAGTTTTTACCTGTTTTGGTAAAGCTTTGTATTTTTTTGTTTTATAATACAAAATATGATAAAATAGAATGAATAAACTAAAATGAATAAAATAAAATGAATTTATTAGAAACTTGAGAGTATATTAAATGAACGGAAATATATAAAAATTTATTTAATATATATGAAAAATTTTTTAAAAATAGAGTATGACAAATATTAGAAGAAAAAGATATTAATATTTATTTGAATTTATCAGATAGGGTAGGAAATGGAATTACTTATGATAAATTTAAAAATGAAGTTGAAAATTTAAATATAGAAGTCAAAAAATCTATTTTAAAATATATAATAGAAAATTGAAAATTTAGCACGGCTTGTAAATTTTCAAAAGATTTTGGTATTAATACAGATTATATAGAATATGATTCTTTTACTAAATGATTTAAGGAATCATCAGATAGAATATGAAATTGAGTATCTCAAAATGAAGCTACTGAATATATCTTTTTGTATAAAAATCCTGAAGAATTATATACTTTTGTTGCTAACGAATGATATATAGAAATTTCTTATTATATAAAAGAAAAATATCCAAATTTAACTAAATTTTCAGAAACTGAAATGGATTCCATATTAGCATCTTTTAAAAAAAGAAGAAAACAATGAGTTATCTTTTTTTGATTATTAGTTGATTATAATTTAATTTTAAAATCTATATCTACTAATCCAGAAGATGATTATAAAAAAGTAAAAAATATTTTAAAATTATCAGAAAATGAGATAGAAAAATGAAAAGAATTGTTTAAAGATAATGTATTCTCTAATGAAGACTTTACTTTATATCTAAAAAATGAATTTGAAAAAAGTATTGAAGAATTGATACAATCATTGAAAAGTTTAAACTTAGATTTAAAAAAATCTTTTTTATTAGATAATAAAGATCATTTTCAAAATTTATATAACTTTATTGATATAGAGTTAATTAAAATTTCAATAGGAAATATTGTTGATACTCCAATTTTTAGTATATATTATGATTCTTTTGAAAATAAAATGAAAGTGTTAATTTTACAGGAAAAAGAAATTTATGTTTTAAAAAAAGGTACTTCTTATATAGAAATAATAAGCGATAAAAATGAATATTTCAATAAAGTAAAAGAAATCAATAATGATTTTGCTGCTAATTTTAAAAAATTTAATATTCCATATGCTTTTTTATTATTTAAAATGAAAGGATGAAAAAATGATTTTCCTTTAGATAATATGGTTTCTTGAATTGAGGCTATTAATGATCCAAATTATGAACAGGAATATAAAAGAGTTTCTTAGTTAATATTAAAGTACACAAAAAATAATTATCATATTTATATCGCAAATAAAACTTTTAATATAAAACCAATAGAGTATCATAACGAATTTATTGAAAAAAACTTTCGTAAAATCTTGATATATTGAGCTTTGATAGGAATTTTTATCTATAGTCTCATATGTTTTCCTGTTTTGGCTTATATAGAATCATTGAGAATAATGTTCTGGTTGAGTATATTATTTGTATTATTATTTGTCGTTATTTATATATTATTTGTGTTTATTTTTTATCTGAAAAAAAATCCTCTCATTTTTACATACCATAAATTAATGATACTATTAGATCAATTTGCATTTTTAGACAAAGAATTTAAATTTAATATTGAACGATTTAAACAAGGGTACATTGAGGAATCATTTTGAGAATCTCTCGGAAATACTTTTATGCAAGCGAGTAAAATAAAAAATATCTTTAAAGATAATCCAAAATTACATTCTTACTCTAAAAATACTGATGTTCATACATCAATTCAAGATATTATTGATTATAATATACAAAAATATATCATACTATTTGATGAAATTTTAGACTTTATTGAAGAAATGGGATCTGATATATATTTAACTTCTTTTCAGAAAAAATTAGACATGTATAAAAGAAAAATATTAGATTTAAAGAAAAAATTTCTCAATATTACATCCTCATAAAAATATTATATAAATTTATTTTTTTCAATAATAAAAAAGCACTTCATCGGTAAATGAAGTGTTTTTTTGTATATGAGAAATTTTATATTTACGAAAATATATGCGTGATTTTTCATTGCTTTTCATATCAAAACTTATATAGTTATATCAATTTATTATTCATTTAAAATAATCTATGTCAGAAGATCAAAAACAACAATTAGAAAGACAACTTTGGAATATCGCAGATACTTTAAGAGGTAAAATGGATGCAGACCAATTTAGAGATTATATTTTGGGTTTTATTTTTTATAAATATTTATCTGAAAAAATAGTTATTAAAGCCAATAAACTACTAAAAGAAGATTGATATGAAAAATTATATAATCAGTTAAATGAAAATGATAATTATGAAAAAGAATTAATAGAAGCTATAAGAGAAAATTCAGTTGAAGATCTAGGGTATTTTTTAAATCCGAATGAATTATTTAGTGAAATTTCAAAAAAAGGGAATTCAGTAAGTGAAAATTCTGATGATAATTTTATAATAGATGAACTGACTAAAATATTAAAAAATATTGAATCTTCTACAATGGGAACTGAAAGTGAAGATGATTTTGATGATTTATTTTCAGACCTAGATTTAACTTCCGGGAAATTAGGTAAAACTTCAGCTCAAAAAAATGAGTTAATATCTAAAGTTTTATGACATCTAAATAAAATAGATTTTGAATTAGAAAATATTGAAGCAGATGT
>CBFHLZ010000131.1:0-2896 GCA_965656795.1 Patescibacteria group bacterium | reverse complement strand
ACATTTTTTATAAATTATGGAGTAAAAACGAAAAAGAATTCATTTCTTTTTTCTTTTCTTCGGCTTCTTTTTTTCTCATTCCTGAAATAGTTCAGAAATTTTGTTGTTTTATATCTTCTAATTCTTTTAATTCTATATTTTCAATAAAATGTGAAAGTTCTTCATACAGATTATCAACTCATTGTTTATCTAACACATCCAAGGATTCTAAATAGAGTTCCTTTTGTTCTTCAGAAATGTTTATAGATTGAATCATAATCGTTATGAGTTCTTTTTTCTTTGCAATTTCATTTTGTTTTTTCAAGAAATCAAAAATCATACGTTGATAATTAATAAATATTCATATATAAAATAACACATTTTTTATTGAATTACAAATTTAAGATTTCATCTTTTTATCTTTTACACATTTGTGTACTACTTATGTAATTATTTATATTTTATATACTTAGTATTATTATTAATCATTTATGTTAAAATGTAAAAATAGCTTATTAAAGCCATTTTTAATAAAAATAGTTTTTAACACAAATATAAAAAATATATTTAATCACTTTAATATAGCCAATAAATATGATTTTTACAAGTTTTTCACAATATATAAAATTATTTATTGACTTGTCTTTTTTTCGTAAAACTTTATAGTTGTTTGTGAAAATTTTATTAAAAAGATATTTTGACATTTATGAATAGTTTTAAACAAAAAAGTGTTTTTCCGGTAGTTTTTATAACTTTTTTAACAAGTTTCTTATTGTGAATATTGTTTTGCCTTTTTATAAGCCAAAATACTACAACTCCATTGTGAAAAACTCTCAATGAATATAAACAAATCGTCCAAAAAGATGGTGAAAATCTCGATTTAAGTCGTTTCTGGCAAGTGTATGAAATTATAGAAAAGTATAGTTATGATATTGATCATATTGAAAAACAAAATCTTATTGATTGAGCGATTAAATGATTAGTAGAATGATTAGGAGATAAACATTCTGAATATATGACTCTCAAAGAAAAACAAAGATTTGAAGAGAGTTTATCTTGAGACTTTGAATGAATTTGAGCAGTTGTAGAAGAACATCCACTGTGAGTTAAAATAGATAGAGTGATAAAATGATCTCCAGCCTTAAAGTTTGGTATTTTAGCAAATGATATTTTAATCACTGCAAATGAAACAATTTTACAAGATTTAGATTTATATGATGCTATAGATTTAATTAAAGGTGCAGCTGGAACAAGTGTAGATTTAGAAGTTTTACGTGAATGAGAAACTGAAATATTAGATATTACAGTTATTCGAGATAAAATTATCATCCCTTCAATAGAATCGCAAAGATTAGATAATAATACCGGGTATATTGCACTAAATATGTTTGGTGAAGATACTGTAAATGAATTTGAAAAAGCACTTGAAGAACTTTATGATACTGAGGGACTTATAATAGATGTTCGTGATAATGGAGGGTGATATCTTCATACTGCAACTCAAATTTTGAGTGAACTATTACCAGATGACACTTTATTAGTGGTTACGAAATATCCTGGTTTTCAGCCAAATGATGTCTATAAAGCTGTTAGTTTTGGACCGGTCTATGAAAAACCTATTGTAGTTTTAATAAATGAAAACTCTGCGAGTGCCTCTGAAATTTTAGCTTGAGCTCTCCATGATCATAAAAGATGAGTGTTAGTTTGAAAAAATACATACGGAAAATGATCGGTTCAACAACCATTTCAAACATCAAATGATTCACTTCTAAAAATTACTATTGCAAAATGGTTTACACCAGATGGAAAAAATATAGATAAACAATGAATAGCACCAGATATAGAAGTAAGCTTTGAAAAACAAGATTATATAGACAAATACGATAGACAATTAGAAGAAGCTAAAAAGGTATTAGATAGCTTTATTCAAAATAATAATTTTACTCAAACAATAGAATTATTTAATAAAGAAGATACTCTTGAAGAAACTACTAAAAATGAAGAATAATTTTTATTCTTCATTTTTTTTATATAATAAAATATATAATTATAAAAATATATTTTAATTTAATCTAATATTATGTGAATTTATTATAAAAATAAAGAAAATTTTGATAGATTAATTGAAAATTTTCAAGCAGATTGACATGATAATATTCATATATTATCAGATTTTGATAGAACATTAACCTATCATTTTGTTGATGGTAAAAAAAGACCAAGTATTGTCTCAGTACTTAGAAGTGAATGATATTTATGAGAGCAATATTCTAAAAAAGCATATGAGTTATTTGATACATATCATCCTATAGAAATAGATCCAAATATTTCTATTGAAGTGAAAAAAGAAAAAATGTTAGAATGGTGGAAAAAACATTTAGAACTCAAAGTAGCATCAAAACTTCATAAAGATGATATCTCAAAAGTATCAAATTCATGAATTATACGCTTAAGAAAAGGAGTAAAAGAATTATTTTGAATATTAAATGAGAAAAATATTCCACTTGTAATTATTACTGCAAACGGTTTATGAGTAGATTCAATTTCAAGTTATCTTGATTATGAAAAGTGTAATTATAAAAATATTCATATTGTGTGAAATCAATTTGAATTTTGAAATGATTGATATGCAACTGGTTTCAAAAATGCTATTGTCCATGTTTTTAATAAAGATGAAACAGCCTTAGAACTCTTCCCAGAAATTCATAAAAAAATAGAAAATAGAAAAAACGTTATTTTACTGTGAGATTCACTTTGAGATGTTGGAATGATAGAATGATTTGAATATAAAAATTTATTGAAAATATGATTTCTCAATGATAAACAAGATGAATTATTAGAAAAATATTTAGAAGATTATGATATAGTTATCACTTGAGATACAGATATAGAATTTTTTCATTGATTTAATATATTA
>CBFHLZ010000130.1:0-2952 GCA_965656795.1 Patescibacteria group bacterium | reverse complement strand
AGTCTCCATGAATTTTAAAAATTTTTCTCTTATTTCGTTACAACTAAATTTCATAATTTATTTATTTATTTTTTATTTTAATATAGCCATTATATGAATATTTCAGCAATTTCAAGAATGGTTATACATATTTTTGAAATAAACGAATAATTATGATAAAATAATAAAAATAATATTTATTAGAACAATTATGGCATCTGAAACTTGACTAACAATCCAAATTGAAACGTCTAAATCATCCGAAATAGAAGAGAATGAAGTAAAGTCATATTTGAACGAAGCTAAACTCATAATGGAAAATGTGAAAGATGATTTATGAAAAGATCATGAAATGTATCAACGTTTTGAAGAAGAATATGATGAATTAAGATGAACAATAAAAAATTCCCTCGATCACGGAAGAGAATTTTCAAAAAAAGAAAGAATGTCAATTATGTTAGAATTATGAGATATCGTAGAGTTAGCTGATAACGAATGAGTAGATACAAGTTGATCTGGTTGGGATCATTTTACTAAAAATTTATTTTGATCTGATACAGACTGAGCCCTTGATAAAGTTGAATGATTTTTAAATAAAGATATCTCAGAGTATTCGATTGATGAAGCTCAAGTTATTTTGGAACATTTAAATAAAGAATATTGAGATTTTGAAGAATGAAACTTTGCTTGAACAGATGAAGAAAGCATGGGAGATTTAGCTGATAAAAAAGATGTGAATGTCTATCAAGATAGACTTATTGCAAAGATTTTATGAAATGAAGAAAAATGATTTAATAATGAATATTTGAAATGATTTAATAATAAAGAATGAAATTACCTGGTTTCAATAGAAAAATTTGAGGCAGAGTTGAAAGATAGAACTACATCAATATATAATATCAATTCATTTGAATTGGCTAATTATTTCATGTATTTAGCAAACAATAATTGAATTAATAAAGAAACTATTCATCAAACTCTATGAACAAAAAAAGTAAATGAATTAGCTGAAATATGGAAAAATAACTCTGATACAATAGTATTAAAAACATTACAAGAAAATTGATTAGAAAATATTATTACAAAAGTTACATCATTTGAGGTGTCAGATAATCTTAAAGAAGATATAAACAATATATCTCAAATAAGTTATAATTCATTATCAACTGATTTACTTATGCAAGAATCAATTAATTGAAAAAAATTATATGAAAAATATATTTGAAATATAACCAATCCAAATACTGTCTTAGAATTATTAGATAAATGAGCAAATATTCGTTTTAATCAAATAAATAACGATTTGATATATAATCCAGAAATAGTTCAACAAATGGATATGCATTATATTTCATTAAATAAATATACTATTTCATGACTTGTAGAAAATAAAAATATTTTAAAATTAATTATTCAAAAAGATATTTCTGGAGGTTCTTTGATTCCTTTATTAATCAATAAATTAAAAAATGAAATTATATGCAACCAAGAAATAAAAAATATTTTCAAAGATACAATTTCTCAAACAGCAAAATATTGATTATCAAAATCAATGACAGATTTAATTTATCAAGATATGTTAATTCAAAATGATAATGAATTAGAAAAATATATATATGATTGAGATACTGCTAAAATAAAAAAATTTGTTGAAAAAAATTGAACTTCTGGTTATGAAAATTTACTGATTAAATATATTAATCTTGGATGAGAAATTTTTTGAGAATTAGCATTATATGTAAATGATGTGAACTTAGCTAAAGCAATTTTAAGTTCTCCAAATTGAGAAGCTTTTGTAATGTTTATACCAAATGAAATATTTACCAAATATCCAAATTTACTAAATATTGCATTTAATAAATCTTGAATTTGACTGATTAATTCCTATATCAATATGAATGGTATAAATTCATTTGAATCTCTTGTTAATTTAGTACAAAATATTGAAAATAAAAAATTATCAGACTTTGAAAAAGAATCATTTTATAATAATCCAATTTTAAGAAAAGAGGTTATTAATATTATGAGAGATAAAAATACTGATTTTAGCTACCTTAAAATAAACCAAGAATATGTCGATAAAATAGAAAATATTATTTCAGAAGAATCTGATTTATTAGAAAATATTAATAATGCTAATAATGCAATAAATGAATTTTTATGAAATGCATCTGATATTGAAAAATTAAATATTTTACATAATAACATTTATGATTTTTTTGAATCTAAAGATATAAAATTTTCTAAAGAAAAAATCGATGGGATAATTAGAAATTTATCGTCTAACGATGTGACCTCACATAAATTAGCCTTAGAAGAATTAGGTTCACTATGAAATGATAAATATAATCAAAAAGAATTAATAAATGGTTTATATAATAGAATTATTTCTATAGAAATGGTTCAAAAAGAATCTTCAATACTAAAGTTTAAAAATTATAAACAAAGTTTCACAGAGGAAGGATTAATGAATGATTTCATTGAATTTAAATCAAAATACTCAACTAATCATGATAATGCTATAAATGAATATATAAATTATAAATGATATGAGTGAGAAGAAATTAAATATGCAAAAGGCATTCTTATAAAAAATCAAAGTATTATATTTAAAATGAGTGTATTTGAAACATATACTCAACATCAATGAGATATAGAAAGTATTTCAACTCAAGAAATTGAAGAGAAAGTTGAAGAAATAAGTAATAATATAAACATTGAAGAAATTAATAAAAAATATAATCCAGATATTATATTAAAAGAAATCTTAATTAATAAATATAATCAGCACGAAACACAAAAACAAAAAGATCAATTCCTCGAAGAAATCAATTCTATTGATTCTCAATCTGAATTATGAGTAAATACTCAAGAAGATAAAAAAACATACTCTTACGCTTGATTAACCTATGAAATTCCTGATGTTGCTGTAAATAATAATTTTTCTATTATAAATTATCAAACTGGTGAAAA
>CBFHLZ010000129.1:0-3014 GCA_965656795.1 Patescibacteria group bacterium | reverse complement strand
ATTGGATTATCTGCAGCTTCTAACATAATTGACTCCTACCAATTTGGTTTAACGTTTTCAAATTGTTGATCTAAAGATTTTTTCTGAAACTGAGTAATTTTTTCTTTAATATACACAGTTCTAGTAAAACCTTGTGATTGTTTTAGGTAGTTACGCGCCGCAGCCTGAAAACTTTTAGCACTTATAGGATAAGCAATATCTATCACCGAAGTGATTTCATCATTTTCTAAAGTTATTAAGTTAATAACTTTATAACTTTTACTTTGTTTGATTTCAAGAAGTTCTAATACTTCATTGCCAATTTGAATGAACTTTGTTATTTGTTCATTACTATTTTGCTTAGAAGAAGATGACTCTTGTCTGAGACCTGCACCTTCTTGAACACCCATTTCGCTATATATTGTACTCATTCTCAAGTCTCCTTTAATATCTTTGAGAAAAATTTAATTTTAAAATTCCAATATACAAACCATAAAAACCTTATTTTAAAGTTTTTAAATTTATATACTAGAGAATAAAATTAAAAAAACTTTTAGACTGTTTGGTCTAAAAGTTTTTAGTGAAGTTTTATATATAAATAAAGTTTCGAAAAAATCTCTTAGACCTGTTTGGCTAGAATAAATAAGACAATAATTTTTTTCATTGTATTTCTCATTTGAACGAAATTTACTTTTAAGTAATATTTTTATATTCTTTTTATAACTATTGTCAATAGTTTTTGTATGAAAAAAAAATCTCAAAATAAATTTTGAGATTTTTTTAGTACCACATATCTTGTTCCCAATCTGTAATACTTTGAATATCACTCACAGAAATTTTAGTAAAAATTTCTTGTCATTTGAGTAAAATAAATACTTGTACTTCTCCTGGTTGAAGTTCTAATAAAAATGATTTTAACTCATGTAAATCTTCTTTTTTCGCATGAGTTGGTATTTCTACAACATATTTATCAGTACTTTGAGAAATTTGTTCTTGAGGTTCAGATTCATTTGAATGAATTTTTTTATCTAAATTTTCATCAAATTTTTTATCTTCTACTACAGAATTTTCTTGAGTATTAGATTCTGATTTTTTATCTTCTACTGGTTCATCTTGCTGAGCAGCAAGTGGATTGAATAATAAACGTTTTTGTTTATTCATCAGTCATAAATCAGTTGCTTGCTCTCTGACTTGAGATATACTTGCAATTTTTATATCACGGGCTTGAATAGTTTTTCTTCCATATTCAAAGTTTATTTGTAATCCTCCGTTTACAATTACTATTTTATCAACGTCGAGTTTATCTTGATATTTTTCTACATCTTTTGGAAAAATAACCACTTCAAAATCAAAATCAAATCATTCACATTTTAAAAACACCATTGGTTTTCCAGTTTTTGTAACGATTTTTCTCACATCAGCAACCACTCAAACAGCTTGAACTATTTCATCTTTTGGTCTTTCTTTTTTAATTCAATTTTTTTTATTTTCTTCTTCTAATTTCTTTTTTTCAGCTTCTGGTAAATAATTATCAGGATTTTCTTTTTTATCAGCTTCGAGTAAATCTGACATTGGAATTTTTAATTTTCTCACATTATTTGAACGTCTCATACAATAACGTCCTAATCCATCAAGTGCGTGACCAGAAACAGAAAATCAAATCATTTCTTTTTCTCCTGCTAATAATTCTTCAAATGTAAATGGATCTGTTTGAATTAATTCTAATTTTTCTTCAAATACATCAGAATCATCAAATAATCAAATTTGAGAAGTGGCTCTTTTTTTCTCATCTTTTCTACAAAATTTTATCATTTCAGGAATACTTTTAAACATAGCAGCTCTATCTCAAAGAGTATCCATAGCTCCTGACATAATTAACGCTTCGAGTGATTTTTTATTTATTACTTCATTTCCACATGCTTCTATAAACTCTTCTAAATTTTCAAAATCTCTTCATAATTCATCACGTGTAGCAATTACTTTATTAATTGGACCATCTCAAATACCTTTTATCGCTTTTAATCCAAAACGAATATTATTGTCATCAATATAGGTAAAATGTTTCATCGATTCTTGTACACTTGGTGGAAGTACATTGATTCATTTAGATTGACATTCTCAAACAACTAAAACAATTCTTTCCATATTTTCTTCATCTGAAACCATGATAGAATTTAAAAATTCAGCTTCATAATAGGCTTTTAAATATGCAGTTTGATAAGCAATATAGGCATAACACGCAGCATGTGATTTATTAAATGAATAGTTTGCAGCCGGTTGAATCATTTCTTCATAAATATAACGACTTACCTCTGGTTTATATCATTTATACGATGCTCCTCTTTCAATAAATTGTTTTTTTAGCGCTTCTACTACTTCTACTTTTTTCTTCCCAACTCAACGTCTTAATAGATCGGCTTCACCAAGTGAGAATCAAGCCATATATTGCACAATAAACATCAATTGTTCTTGGTATACCGCAATCCCATAAGAAACGTCAAGAATTGATTTCAGGTCATTTTCTAATTTATTTTTTTGTTCTTCTATTATATCATCACTATATCCAGCTTCTTGCATAATATTTATCAGAGCATCGGTCATATATTTTATTTCCTCTCTTCCATATTTTCTATCAATAAATGTTGGGATATAAGCAAGTGGACCTGGACGATACAGAGAAACCATGGCAATTAAGTCTTCAAAAACATTTGGTTTAAGATCTTTGAGATATTTTCTCATCCCATCAGATTCAAACTGAAACACTCAAGTTGTATCTCCAGCAGCAAAGACATCAAAAACTTTTTGATCATTTAAATCAATTTTTAAAATATCTATATCAACTCATTTATTATTTTTAATAATTTTTTGAGCACGCTTAATAATCGTAAGATTTCTCAGTCAAAGGAAATCCATTTTTAAAAGCCCTAAATCTTCTAAAGGATTCGCACTATATTGAGTTACAATTGCTTCAGCATCTTTTGGAGGATGTTGCAGTGCTGTAAAGTTTGTCATCGGTTCTGGAGCGATAATAACCG
>CBFHLZ010000128.1:833-3018 GCA_965656795.1 Patescibacteria group bacterium | reverse complement strand
TTGTATCATTACTATAGGTTGCTCAAATATTTATAATTGCTTCTTGTCAAAAAATCTTTGGAGTTGTCGTACGGAAATTTGCTTGAGAAGATTCTCAACTAGAAAGAGTAAGTGAAGTTTTTCTATCATCACTTGTCAGTCTTGTACCGATTGAAGCTCAATTTTCGTCAGCTGAAATATTCCCAGAAATATTTTTATCAAATTCATGTTCTACTCAAACAATATTTTTATCTCAAGCTTTAGCAATTAATTTAGAGTCTCAGAATTTATATTCTCATCCAACTGTATTATTATTTTTACCAGCTGAAGCTGATAATTTTGTAGTTTTTGAAAGATTATAATCGGCAGAAATACTTTTATTACTCGCTCTTACTTTTGTCTCTTCATAAGTAAAACTCGCACTTGAATTATCTCATGAAACATTTGCTCAAATTAATTTAAAATCATTTTCTGCTGAAATATCTTCGATTGATTTTTTTGCACGAATAAAACTAGCTGCATCAGATTGTGCAACATCTTTTTTAACGATTACTTTTTTATCTTTTCATACTTCAAAAATAGTTCTTAAACCATTTTTTTGCTCTACAACAAAACGAAGTATATTATTGAAATTTGGAGAAGATTCTATAGAAATTTTTCCATTTTTGATTCCTATTTTATCATTCATATGTCTGAAATTTGATCAAACAACATCCTGCAAATCTGAAGTATCAGTAGAAAACGAGATTCCTGTTTCAAATGAGTTTTGATAGTTTATTTCTTGAGTATTATTTTTTGCATATGCTCAACTCGAAGTTGCCATCATACCAGCAAAAATTGCTGTTTTAACTCATGAAACTAGTTTTGAACTTTTTGTTTTTGTATTTCACTTTGCGTTGTTTTCTATTTCATTTGATTTACCAAATGCGTTAAACCATTTCAACATACTGTATTAAAATAAAAAATAAATGTAAACATATCTATTATGCCATTTATAAAAAAAATGTCAATTCTTTTTAAATGTTTCATAAAAACATTGTTTGAATACACAAACTTTTGCTTAAACATCAATACTTTTTAACATATTTTTTGTATTAAAATTGTATACAAAAAATAAGAAAGCATGTAATTTATAGTATTACATGCTCGCAAAACGGTAAAAAGTTTCCTCCTTTTATTTGTATTGCAAAAATAGTATACTCGCGTGACATTAAATGGACATTAAATTTTTGAACTTTTTTGAAAAAACTATTTTATTAAAAAATAATAATTTTAAGAACATAAAAAAACGAATAAACTA
Source organism: Patescibacteria group bacterium (assembly GCA_965656795.1). GTDB lineage: Bacteria > Patescibacteriota > Gracilibacteria > BD1-5 > UBA6164 > CAJXJP01. The sequence continues at coordinate 1,739 of CBFHLZ010000128.1, read as the reverse complement.
TCGTTTATTCGCTCCTGCAATATAAAAAAGCCTTCCTAAATAATTATATCGCAAATTTAGTATACTCACGCAATATTAAATAGACATTAAATTTTTGAACTTTTTTGACTTTTTTTAGTAATTTTAGAAATATTTTTTTATAATTCTAAAAAATGGTATTTATTTCAAATATTTTCAATAAATTTTACTACTTCAGGAACTCAAATAACTGTTGTGTTATCATTTCTTCACGGATGAATTCAGATTTGTTTATTTTCTAAAACTTTATCAAATACTACCTGTACATCATTTTCTTGATTACTCATCAAACTCAACGGACTTACATGTCATGGAGTGACTCAAATCTTTTGTTTCATGATTTCTTCATCTACGAAACTCACCTTTGATTCTCAAAAATATTTACGAATAATATTACTATCAAGTCTTTTTTCATCTTCGAGCACAACCATATAAAAATTATTTTTTTTCTTATTTTTCAATAATAAATTTTTTACTCTCACTCCAGGCACATCCACTCATTTCGCTTGATCACAGGTAAAAGTTGGTTCGTGTTCAAAATTTTGATATTTTATTTCTAAATTATCTAATAATTGAAATATTTTTTCTTTCATATTTTTTATTTTATTTCATAATGAATTTAATAACCTCACTCTGTCCTACGAACATCTTGCGTTTATCAAAGAGAAGACAGATTGTCTATGGTTTTGATTATATAAAAAATCACAAAAAAAGAAAGTAAGTCTCCTACAACTCACTCCCTCCCGCTGTAAAGGTTTCCTCCTTTTATTACCCTTAGCTTAGGTATAATAATGAAATTACCTTAAATAAACCTTAGTCTAACCTTTTTAAGAAAATTTGAGATTTTTTGGCAACATAAAAGGCCGTTGAATATGATTTTCAAACGAC
>CBFHLZ010000128.1:0-823 GCA_965656795.1 Patescibacteria group bacterium | reverse complement strand
TATAGCAAAATAGTCTTAAGAAAAACTTAAGAAAAAACCAAAGAAATAAATTTCTTTGGTTTTTTTATATTTTTTGTTTTATTGTAGGTATTTTTTAAGGGTTATTTTTCTTGAGAATTTGTAGATTTTAAGTTTTGATCGATGAGATTGATTGGATTTCCACCAACTAATCAAATACTATTTGCTATATATCATTTCAATTCTTCTCTTGTCATTGTTTCTTTTGAATCTTGAGAAGTTTTAAATTGCATATCTCATGATTCAGAATATGAACTTATAACAGCTGGAATATCTTCATTTCAACTAATCATTTTATTCATTAATTGGATTAATACATTTCTTGTATTAGGATCATTTGGTCATCCATCTCCTAGAGTAGGATTAAAATCTCCTATGAAATCCATCGTGTTTAAATCTAATCCAGTAATAATATTATTTCCAACTACAACAGGATTTGATTCTGAAATTTTACTGAAAACATTATTTACAATTTCTTGTGGAATTATATTAAATCCGATTTGATTAATAAGGTTTAATACATCTTTTACTTTTTCATCTTTTTCCTTTAATTTAGATTGATGTTCTTGTAAATAACTATCAATATGATATTTAAATTTAATTTCTAATTGTTTAAACTTATCTGTTATTTCTTTTATTTGATTATTAATTTCTGTTATTTGAAAATCTAAATCAGTAGTATCAATTCAAGCTTCTTTTTTAATATTTCTTTCATGCTCTAAGGTTTTTAATCTATCATTTGATTGATTATATTCTTCATGATATCTTGTTTGCATAGAAAAATATTCTTTTCTTGATTGATCTA
>CBFHLZ010000127.1:0-3104 GCA_965656795.1 Patescibacteria group bacterium | reverse complement strand
TTGAGCTCCTTGTTCTACTAAAAAGTAGAATTTTTCAGCTGAGTCTTTTAATTCTTCTGGGATTACAATATCTTCGGCTTTAATTTTTGTTGTATAATAATGTGAATTATTATATTCTCCATCCGCTTGAATTTTATTATTTCTAATAATCGTTTCATATTTATTTACTGCTGTATCTTCAATAATTTCAGAAGTTACAGAAATAGGAGCAGAAATAGGCATAATTTCCATTTTTGCTTCATTGGCAAAAGTTGGAACTGCGATTAAAGCACTTGCGATAATTGAACTTGCTATAATTTTTTTCATAATAATTATTTTAATTGTAAATTTTAAAAGGCTTGTACACAGTGTAACGATACAGAAAAAAATACGTGACAAAAAAAATAAATATTTTTAAAAATATTTATTTTTTTATCTGACATTAATATTACACGCTTGCTGATGTTCAGCAGAATCATCATACGGATCCATGTGAATATTTATATGCCAAGTAGAGTCTATATCTACTTTTTTAATTTCAGCAATTATTTTATCAGCTTCATTATGTGCGTATAATAATTCTATAAACGGAGTAAAAACTAAATGAACATCTACGAATTTTTCATTTCCACTACGACGAGTTTTTAAATAATGAAAACTATTTACTTCTGAATTATTTTCAATTATTTGAATAATTTCATCGACTTCATTTTTTTCTAAAGCAACATCTAATATTCACAAAAATCATTTTTTTATAATTTCTGTTGAAGAATACATTATATATAAAGCAATAAAAATCCCCACTAATGCATCGACAAAATACCAAGAAGTAAAATAAATAATAGCCAGAGAAATCAAAACTCAACCGGTTGAAAATAAATCTGTTTTATAATGCAACGCGTCAGATTCTATCACAAGGTTTTTCGTTTTTTTGGCAACAAATTCTAAAAAGTATACTAAAGCTAGAGTTATAAAAAAACTGATTGTCATAACTAAAACAGAGATTCAAATATATGATACTTCTTCTTTTAAAATCAGCTTTAAAAATGATTGGTACAAAATATATCCTCCTGAAAGAAAAATAATTATTCACTCAAATAAACCAGCTAATGGTTCTATTTTTCCTCTTCCATAATTAAAATTTTTATCTGCTGGTTTTTCTGCATTTTTTACAGCAAAGTAATTAAATATTGATACAAACATATCTAGTAGTGAATCAATAGCAGAAGACAAAACAGCAATAGATCAGCTCAATAATCAAAAAAACATTTTCATACTTACTAATAAAAATGCGGTGAAAGATGAGATAACGGTCGCTAATTTTTGTAATGACATTTTTTTCATTTTTTCAAAGTTCAATCAAAATAATATTTATTTGATTATACTGATTTTTTTACAATAAAAAAACAATAGTTTGATTATTTTCTATTGTTTTTGTAATTTTTCTTTTAAATCTAAAAGATAAAAATATGTTTGTTTCACTTCTGGAGTATCTTGGGTATGCATTTGTGTTTTTACTACATTGAGTAAAAATCAAATATCTTGTAATTTTTGTTCTCTCATAATTTTATAAATAAATGATAAATAATTTGAATCTTCAAATACTATTACGAAAAAATTTCTTTTTCGTGACATTTTTATAATAATCATCAAGAGTAAGAGAAAATAAAAAAGTCCTAAAAATATTTTTAAGACTTTTTTATTTTATTTTGAAACATCAGCATATTTCCCTCTCCCTTTATATTCAATAGTAATAGGAGTTCCATGGAAACCAAAGTTATCTCTGATTTTATTTTCCAAATATCTTTTATAAGAAAAATGGAAATGATTTGGATTATTTACTGTTAATACAAATTTTGGTGGGTTTACGTCAACTTGTGATCAGTAGTAAATTTTTGGGTTATGTGATTTTTTATTCCCAGTTGGTGGATGTTTATAAACAGCTTGTTCAATAAAGTTATTAAATACACCTGTTTTCACTCTTTTATAACGTTCTTGTTTGATTTCAATAGCGTTTTCTAAGATTTCATCTACTCTTTTTCTTTCAGTTGCAGAAGTAAATACTACTGGAACCCAAGGTAGGAATTCAATTTTTGATTTTAGATAATCAATATATCTATTCATCATTTTTTCTTTATCAACACCTGGTTTTTCTAAAACAGCATCCCATTTATTGATAATAATTACAAGACCTTTTTTTTCTTCTAAAATATTAGAAATAATAGATAAGTCTTGGTGAACGATTCATTGTACTCAGTCGATTACAACTCCGATAATATCAGCTCTCGCAATAGCTCTGTTAGTTCTCATAACTGACCAATCTTCTATATTTCTTACACCAACTTTAGAAAGTCTTCTCATCCCTGCTGTATCAATTAACACAAAATTTTTGTCATCATGAGTAAATTTTGTATCGATACTATCACGAGTCGTATGATCCATATCTTTTACCATAACTCTATTTTCTCTAGTAATAGAGTTGATTAAACTTGATTTCCCTACGTTTGGTCTCCCAACAAGAGCAAGTTTAACAAATGAGTCATCAACTTCTTCGTGTTCGAAATTTAATCCTTTTGCCGTTAAAAAATCTGCAACGAATTTTTTTACATCACTCACACCATGGTTATGAGAAACTGAAATTGGAAAAAATCCAATATTTTCACCATACCCTGCAAGAGAATATGCTTCCATTACTTTTGATTCATTATCAGCTTTATTTGCTACAAGAATAATATCTTTTATCCCTGTTTCTCTTAAAATTTTTAAAACTTGATCATCTAATTCAGTAATTCTGTCGTATTCGACTAACCAAATAAGTAAATCACTATTTCCGATAGCTGTTTGCGTTCTCTCTACGATATCAGATGCAATTTCATCTGTATCAGAATCAACATCTAATCATCCTGAATCTGCGATAATATACGTCAGACCATTTTCTTTGTCTTGGTATTCAAATTCTGCTATGTCTCTTGTCGTCCCTGCTTCATCAGCGACAATGGCAATTTTATGCCCCGTATACATATTGAAAAAACTTGATTTCCCTACGTTTGGTCTCCCAATAATAGTTACTTTTCCTAACACTTTTTGATAGTTTAATATTAAAATGATTTTTTACTGCGTAATTA
>CBFHLZ010000126.1:0-3136 GCA_965656795.1 Patescibacteria group bacterium | reverse complement strand
TAGTGATTAGCTACCCATCTAAAAGAAAAAACATATGTTAAAACTTATAGAAAATGAAGCTTTAGAAAATATTATTGATTGAAATAATAAAACATTTAAAACTTCTTGATATATATCGCACATACAAGACGTAGTTGTTGACGGCGCGCCCATAGGCACCTATACATTTAAAGGCGACGAAATAACTTTAGAAGTTGCGCCAGTAACTAGTATAACATCTTCTTTTTTTATGAGGGAAGAAAGAGACGTTGCATGAGATTGAATTACAACAATGTGAGACTTAGTAAATGATATTTATGATGAAATAGGTCGTACTAATTATAGTAGAATATATCCAAAAGAACGTTTAGTAAAAGAAGTTAATAAAACAATTTGAGTTTTATTTGACGAAATAAATTCAAGAGACAGATTACAACATTATTGATTTAAAGGTCTTAACTGATTAAAAGTTAGTGTAGACGAACACACTGTTGATATAACTAAATCAGAAAGCTATCCTCTTGCTATTCAAGGTACTTTTTTAGTAGGGAAATGACTTTTTTACAACTATTTCAATTATGATAATTGAACCTTCACTGTTTCATGAACAGACTTAATTGAAGCCTATGATAGAATTATTGTATGACACAGAGTTCCATATTGAGTTAATAAAATTTCAGAAGTGTATTTGAATTGAATAAAAATTGAATATATAGACAATAGAGATTTTTGAATGAATACAAGAAATAGATATACATTAATGAGAGATTATGACGGTAATGAATATTTATATCTACCATACTCTGACAAAGAATATTCAGTTACAGTTAAATATGTTCCAGATATGACAATAATGTCTAATGATGATGATATTATTAATATTGAATTTAAATATACTAGAGTTGTTGTATATGATGTTTCTTATAGGCTTTTAGCCTCTAGGGAGGACGAAAGGTGGAAATACTATGTATGAGAGCTTGAAAAGATGGAAAAGAAATACAAGGGATATAAAGCTAAGGCAACAAAGAAAACTAAAAGAAAAATAGAAATAAGCCCAACATCTCCTTATTATGATATGAGAAGAGTTAGTGATATACTACCAGATGGAGCTTATGACCAATATCTTAATTAAAAAGAATAATGAGTAAATGAAGAAAATATCAAGATTTTAGATTGGAAGATGTTACGGGTGGCATAAATGTCCGTGACTATCCTTCTGAAATTGAAGACAAACAAATGATTTCGTTAACCAACTGGAATTTTGAATGAAACAAACTTGTTAGTTCAAAATGAATTAAAGATAGTTGAAATGAACCGGCAACATCACCTATAAATACATTAAAAATTGATAATAATGATTTATGGACAATATCAGAGAATAAATTGTTTAAAAATTGAATTGAACAAGAAAGTAAAAGTGGGGCAAGACTTAAGGTTAGTTGATTAACTAGAGCTTATGAGCAAGAAATAAACGACCCAAATTGAGAAACTATTTCATACACGGAAAGTACATTTGAATATTTCCCAGATGGAGTTAAATATTATGTAACTATAGATGGTGTTGATTATTGAGCAACTGGTCAAAATGAACAAGAAATATATAAAAACTTAAAAGAACTCGTTGAAGCTGATTGATATACAGCATCTATTGCTTCTGAATATATATACATATCATCTAATTGAACTATAACAATAACAACTCCATCATATACAACTTACGTTTTATATTTAAAAAACTTAATTGAAAATTCTAATTTCATATGGACAGATTGATGGGTTAAGTGATTTCATTTTAATATAGATTGATATGAAGATTATTATTATGATGTAGATACACTTTCTGATTATTGAAGTGCTATTGAATATGATAAGGCAATTAGAGATGGACTTTATGATAAAATTGAGGCATTAAATATACCAAATATCGATATATCTAAAACATTTTTAAGTCCTTGATTTTTAGAAGATTGAACTGGTACTATTTATTGAAAAGAAGACCCAAATGGATATGCTTCAATTATATTACAAAAGGCTACCTCTGTAGAATTTAATAGATATATTGAAAATATAGATTGAGAAACTTGAAATGATGTTTTTGTTTTTTATAATGAATGAAATGTTTGGTCTGATACAAGTTGAATAATTACTGTTAGAAATTGAAAATCTAATGAACTATCTGTTAATTCATCTTATTTTTCAAGCAAAGAACAATTTATTCAATATTTAAAAGATAATTGATATCCTAATACTATTGAGATATATTGAAAATGGGCAGGGATTTGAACATCTCCATCAAGTGCATATTGAGTTATACCAATAACTGCTGACGGTAAAAGTTGAGCTCCTGTATATCAAAACTGAATTAGTTTTTCTGATTTAGATATACAAAATTGGTACTGATTAACTATGGATGCATTTAATATAGATACTAACACTTTTGAAAATACTCAATGATTAAATAGTTTTTCTAATTTATGAAGAGCTAATATAGTTGTATGAAATATGTGAGAACTTATTTTAGATAAAGACAATGGTTGAGCATATTATTTCACTGATGATGTATTATATTCAATTTGAGATAATGTGGTTTGATTACCAACAGCTGGTACTATATATAATGGTAAAATTGTTTTATGATGATATAAAGATAATGATAACATTGTATTTTCTCAAACATCTACACCAAATCAACCTTTAAATATATTAAACTTTTCTAACTATTCAGCTGGTGGACAATCTGTATCTGGTTGAGATAAAGGTATAATCACTTGAATGAAAGTTGGTGAAAATTGATTATATGTATTTAAGGATAATTCAATATGGTATTCAAATAGTGAAAAAGATACTTGAACATCATTTAATCTAGTTTTTAATAAAATTACTAGTTCATGAGCTCTTTCTCAAAATGTTATAACAGATGTTCAACAAGAAGTGTTCTATCTTGACTGGGCAACTAGAAGTGTTAGAAGACTTAGTTATGAACAAAATTTAACAACATTAAGAGATACGGCAATAAGTAGAGAAATAACTTGATTATTTGAAACTCTACCAGAAGAACAACCTTTAGCAACTTCTTCATTTAACTATCTAAACTATACTCTGTCTTTAACTGACGGAACAAGTGATATGATAACATATTCAAATTGAAAAACTTATT
>CBFHLZ010000125.1:0-3157 GCA_965656795.1 Patescibacteria group bacterium | reverse complement strand
AATAACCAGAATAATTTTTATGTCTAACGCTAAAGAGATAAAAAGAAAGATCTGATCAATTAAAAATACAGGTAAAATTACTAAAGCAATGGAGCTTATTTCAACTGTAAAGATGAAAAAAGCTCAAGATCTTGCTTTAGAAAAAAGAGAATTTGTATTGGAAATGCTTAAGATTTTTCTAAGAGTTGAAGGGTTTTTAGATGATTTTCCTCTATTTAATGAAGGAAAATGAGATAAAACTCTCGCTCTGGTTATAACTTCTAACAAAGGTCTTTGTGGAGGTTATAATGTAAACGTTATGAAACAAGTAAATAAATACGTAAAAGATACTGGGGAAGATTTAGAGTTTATTGCTATCGGGAAAAAAGCTGCAAACTTTGTAGCAAAAACTGGAAATAAACTTGTAGCTGATTTTTCAGCTGATTTCACAGATAATATCGAACCATTATTTACAAAAAATATTTCAAAATTATATAAAGATGAATTTTTATCTGGAAAATATAAAAAAGTTGTAGTTTTCTACAATCATTATATTAATACTATTAAACAAGTTCCAGTTGCAAAAGTTTCTCTTCCAATTGATTCAAAAGAAATAAAATCTTATCTAACAGATATTGTTGAAGATTATGTTGATCTTGAAAAAGAAATTGAATCACTCGGAGATATTTATAACTATGATCTAGAACCAACTCCAGAAGCACTTGCTAATGAAGTTATTCCGATGATTTTAGATATGATTTTCTACGATATAATTTTAGAAGCAAAAGCATCTGAACATTCTTCAAGAATGATTGCGATGAAAAATGCAAAAGATTCAGCGAAAAAAATCTCTGATAAACTTACACTTCAATATAATAAAGCGAGACAAGCTATTATTACTCAAGAAGTATCAGAAATTTCAGCTGGTGTAGAAGCAATGAAAGATGTATAGTATCTTTACATTAACAAAAAAAATATTATTATTCATATAATTATTATTAATTTTGTTATTATGAATATTGTAATTATCGCTTTAAAATCATTTGTAAATGTTATTCTGTTTTGTTTTTATAGTTTGGTTGCTATTTTTTTAGAAAATTTTATTTTCTGATTAATTTTAACAAAATTTTTAGATAAAACAGTTCCAGGAAGTGAAAATCCTATACATTTGCAATTAGCAGTTTTTACTCTAATTCTAACTTTCATTATCACATTTTTCTTAAGAAAATATTTATATTTAGCAATAAATCTAAATATTCTAAAAAATACTGATACATCAGATAAAAAAACATCTGATAACTCAGAAGAAGAAAAAATGGAAATTTTTATAGATAAAGAAATAAAATAAAAATATCAAAATAATTTTATAAAATTACCAAACAACAAATGAAAATTTGAAAAATTACTAAAATCGTTTGAGTAGTAATCGACGTTAAATTTGAAGGGACTCAAGTTCCAGCAATTTACGATGCTCTTGAAGTAAAAGGGAGTGAAGAAAAAGTTGTTCTAGAAGTTCAACAACAACTCGGTGATGGAGTAGTGAGAACTATTGCTATGAACACTGTAGATGGTCTAAAAAGAGGAATGGAAGTAGAATCTACTGATAATCCAATTAAAGTACCAGTTGGTCAAGAAGTTTTAGGAAGAATGTTTAATGTAAACGGAGATCCTATTGATGATAAACCAAAACCAAAAACTGAATTTATGGATCCTATTCATAGAGAAGCTCCAAAATTTGCTGATTTAACTACTTCTGCTGAAGTTTTTGAAACAGGGATTAAAGTAGTAGATCTTATCGCTCCAATGTTAAAAGGGGGGAAAGTAGGTTTATTTGGTGGTGCCGGTGTAGGTAAAACGGTTATTATGCAAGAACTTATCCATAATATTGCTCAAGGTCACGGAGGTTACTCAGTTGTTGCTGGTGTAGGTGAAAGAACAAGAGAAGGGAATGATTTATACCATGAAATGGAAGAATCAGGAGTTATTGATAAAACTGCAATGGTATTCGGTCAAATGAACGAAGCTCCAGGACCAAGAGCAAGAGTTGCTCTAACAGGTTTAACAATGGCAGAACACTTCAGAGATAGAGAAAAAAGAGATGTATTATTATTTGTTGATAATATCTTCAGATTTACTCAAGCAGGTTCAGAATTATCTGCACTTTTAGGTAGAATTCCTTCAGCTGTAGGGTATCAACCAACTCTTGCTACTGATATGGGTGCTCTTCAAGAAAGAATTACTTCTACTAAAGATGGTTCAATCACTTCAGTACAAGCTGTTTATGTTCCTGCAGATGATACGACAGATCCAGCTCCAGCTGCTACTTTTTCTCATTTAGATTCAACTATTGTATTAAACAGATCAATCGCAGAACTTGGTATTTATCCAGCTGTAGATCCTCTAGATTCATCTTCTACTGTTTTAGATCCTCAAGTTGTAGGTGAAGAACATTATAATGTTGCAAGAGCCGTTCAAAAAACTCTTCAAAAATATAAAGAATTACAAGATATTATTGCAATTCTTGGTATGGATGAATTATCTGATGAAGATAAATTAACAGTAAATAGAGCAAGAAAAATTAGAAATTTCTTATCTCAAGCATTTTACGTAGCTGAACAATTTACAGGTGCTCCTGGTGTTTATGCTAAATCTACTGATACTGTTTCAGGATTCAAAAAAATCTTAGATGGTGAAGTTGATTATATTCCAGAAAAATTCTTTATGTATAAAGAAAATCTTGATAAAGTAATTGCTTCTTATAATAAATCTATTTCAGAAGAAAAATAATTTTTAAATATCAATCCCAATGAAATTAAAAATATTATCATTTGGTTGAGAAGCTTTTTCTTCTGAAACTGTTTCTTCGGTTACCTTAATTACTGCAATTGGTGAAATCACTGTTTTAGATGATCATGCACCACTTCTTACAAGTATTAAACCTTCAACTTTATATGTTGTATATAAAGATTCACATGGTTTAGAAAAAAGAGAAGATTTTGCCGTAGGTTCAGGGGTAGTTGAAGTAAGTAACAGCAGTGTGAAAATCATGGCTGATATGCTCGTTGATGTTGATGATCTTGATTTAGATCAAGCTCAAAGAGCCAGAGAAGAAGCACTCCAACTAATGGAACAATACAAAGATGCAAAAGATAGAGTTGATATGGAAAAATTCATTGAA
>CBFHLZ010000124.1:0-3196 GCA_965656795.1 Patescibacteria group bacterium | reverse complement strand
AATGATTTATCAATCTGATTACTGTATATAGTTATAAAAATTTGAGGTGTAATTAAGCTGTGCATTTTATTGCATACTAATCAACACCCTATAAACTTTTGCTTAGTCCATGAACAAACTAAAGTGAATGCCTAGATTTGTGAAAAGAAGTCACTTCGCACAGACATGACATTTCGGATAAGGAAGACTAGGCTTAAGGTTAAGTAAACTATAAAGAAAACAGGCGAAACGGAACTAACGCATCACATACATCATTCTACGTAATTGATTGTTAATGCAGAGAATAAATTCTGAATATAATTTAAGCCTGAAACCGTTATTACTATCATTTTCACGATGTTGGGCAATACAGCATTTTGTGACCTCGGGGGATATATGGGTATTGAAGTTTCGCGCCAAGCTGCAGTTGTAGAGGCAGTGAGTGGAGAAGTCATTGCGGTTAAGTCTGACGGAAGCGCACGAAAAATTTCAGTTGGCGATATTATTCGTGAAAACGAGATTGTTATCACTGCAAACCAAGCAGAGCTTTTATTAGGTACCTCAAACGGTGTCACTGAAGTGGCAAGTAATTGTGTTGGTTGTGTTGATCAAGACTTAGCGTGGGCTGATGCTCCGATCGCTGGAGAAGTTAATTTTGACTTACAGCAAGCCGATGCAGGAGATTTTGATGATGATGAATTTGCTGCAATCCAAGAAGCGATTTTAGGTGGCGCCGATCCGACCCAAATCTTAGAAGCAACGGCTGCGGGTGGCGGATTAGGTTCTGCAAACGCTGGCTTTGTGACGATTGACTATAACTACACAGAAACTCATCCGTCGACATTTTTTGAGACAGCAGGTCTAGCAGAACAAACGGTTGATGAAGACCGAGAAGAGTTCAGAACAATAACCCGTTCATCGGGCGGTCAATCAATCAGTGAAGTGCTCACTGAAGGCTCCATTTCTGGTAATACCTATCCCCAATCTATTACAACTACCGAAACGATTATTGCTGGTAGTTTAGCGCTCTCCCCTGATTCTTTTGTTCCAGAAGCACTGTCTCTCGCTTCGCTACTCACAGAGCTAAACAGTGATATTACCTCAAGTGGTCAACCCGTTACGTTTACTTATGATGCGGCGACGAACTCTATCATAGGTGTTCAAGGCACCGATGAAGTATTACGCATCGACATCGATGTTGTTAGTGTTGGAAACAACGCTGAGCTTTCATTGACCACAACGATTTCTCAGCCAATTGACCATGTACCTTCTATTGGCGGTGGTCAGGTTTCCTATACAGGCGATCAAATTAACATCACTTTTGATATTCAAGGTGAAGACACCGCCGGAAACCCATTAGCAACACCAATCAATGCGCAAGTTGCCGTGGTTGATGGGGTCGATCCGTCTGCTGAAAGTGTCAATATCAATAACGTAGAAACAAGCAATGCTCCAATCGAAGGGACATTCTCCAATATTGGCAGTGATAATCTTCAATCAGTCGTATTTGATTCAAGTGCACTGGACCAGTTTGATGGGTGGCTCAGCGATAATCAGGCGACCGTTGCATCGTTGTCTGCTGATGGCAGTACCATCACGCTGTCAATTCAAGGTAGCAGTGACGTTATTTTAACCGTTAGCTTAGATACTGACGGTACCTATCGATTTGAGCAATTGAGACCGATAGAGCAAGTTGGTACTGATTCGCTGTCTTTCTCTTTGCCAATCACGGTTACTGATTTTGACCAAGATGTGGTAACCAATACCATCAACCTCGCTATTTCAGATGGTGCTAAACCAGTTATTACCAATGTCGACAGTATCGATGTTGATGAAGCTGGTATTGTTGGCGGTTCTCAGGAGGGAACAGCGACAGTATCAGGCAGTGGCAGTGTTACCTCAAAGACTTTTGATAGTGACATTATCGATCATCATGAACTTGAACCTGCAGAGTTTAATACTAGTGGCACACTGATATCTAACGGTGAGGTTGTGTTACTCGAATTGGTTGATGAAACTAATGGCGTACGTACTTATGAAGGCTATGTTGAGGTAAACGGCACAAGAATTACGGTCTTTGACGTAAAAATTGATAGCCCATCATTGAGTAACTATGAATTTAACCTCTATGAAGAACTGTCTCATCAAGGCGCTGAAGATGCGTTATTAACTTTTGCACTGCCAATTTATGCGGTAGATGCGGATGGGGATCGTTCTGCACTATCTGGCGGTTCGAGTACACCAGAAGCCGCAGAAATTCTCGTTAATGTAAAAGATGATGTTGTTGAATTAGTGGATAACGTTGTCTCTGTCGATGAACCAACGTTGACTGGTGATACGGTTGTTTCGTACAACCTATTTAATTTTGAAGGCGCTGATGGCTCAACAATTCAATCTTTTAACTATGATGGTGTTGATTACTCACTAGATCAGAGCTTGCTGCCAGATGCTGCTCAAACATTCAGTTTTACTGAGGGTGTCGTAACCATCTCACTAAATGGCGATTTTAGTTTTGAAGTTGCGCGCGATATTGACCACACAAACAGTGAAACCATTGTAAAACAGTTCTCATTTTTAGCTGAAGATGGTGATGGAGACACTGACACTTCAACGCTTGAGCTAAGTATCACTGACGGCCAAGATCCAATCATTGATTTGATCCCGCCTGTTACTCTCTCAGAAACAAATCTTGCTGATGGATCTTCTCCAAGCGGAAGTGCGGTGAGCCAAACCGATACGATTACCTTTACTGCTGGTAGTGACGATGTTGCTAAATTTCGTATTGAACCAACTGAATTCAATGTCGGTGGGACACTGGAATCGAATGGGTTTGCGGTCGAGATAAAAGAAGACTCTGCTAACCCGGGCACTTACATCGGTTTTATTACCAACGGTTCTGGCTCTGAAATCCCAGTGTTCACCATTAGTTTCTCTGCTACTACATTAGGTGAATACACTTTTACCTTACTTGAAGCGCTAGACCATGTGGATGGCCTAGATAAAAACGATCTAAGCTTTGAACTTCCTGTTTATGCGGTAGACAGCGATGGCGATGACTCATTGGTATCGCAGCTTAATGTAACTATTGGTGATGACGTTCAAATCATGCAAGACGGCACGTTAGATATCATCGAGCCAACCGTCGCAGATTTGGCTGCTGGCACTGTAACGACCAACACCATTGATGTAATGCCTGATCAAAGTGCAGATGGTGCGA
>CBFHLZ010000123.1:0-3292 GCA_965656795.1 Patescibacteria group bacterium | reverse complement strand
AGTTGAATTCAACAAATCCAAAACCTCTAGATTTGTTAGTTTCTCTATCAGTAACGATTTTAGCATATTTTACTTCTGCAACTTCAGCAAAAATATCTCTTAATTGGTTAGAGTCGATATTCCAAGAAATACCTCCTACAAAAACTTTACTAGTTTCCATATAACAAAATGTTATAAAATATAATATATGAAATAATACCTTTGACTTTGATTTATGAGAAACATGGTAAAAAATGACATGAGTACACGGGATCAATTGACGTTTAAATTCTTATTTCAGCTAAACTATATCCATATATTTATAAAAAGCAAATACTTTTATATACTTTTTTTACTTTTTATAGGTAATTTTTATTTTCTTAGTAAAAGTAGCTCAAATAAAACAAAAGTAGATATATTTTCATATTTCAAATAAGTTATTATGTAAATATTTTGTAAGAAAATAAAAATAAAAAAATTGAAATTTTTAGGATATTTTAAATATTTTTTTATACTGTATTTATATAATTACATTTTAATAATATATATTATGAATCTGGAATCTCTTAATAGCGAACAAATGAATATTTTGTTTGAAAAGTTGGTTGACTATTCAGCTGTCATTGTTCCAAAAATTTTATGAGCAATATTAGTTTTATGGATTGGTTTCAAAATAGTAAACATGATTAATCGTGGAGTTCACAAAATCATGGACAAAAATAACTGGGATCCAATGTTAGAAAGTTTCCTCTCAAGCCTCATTTCAATTTTACTCAAAGTAATGGTGATTATCTCAGCAGCTGGGATAATTTGAGTTCAAACAAGTTCATTTGTAGCAATGCTTGCTGCTGCTGGTTTAGCAATCGGTATGGCACTTTCTGGAACACTACAAAACTTCGCTGGATGAGTGATGATTTTGATGTTTAAACCATATAAAATTTGAGATTATATTGAAGCTGGAGGTTATTCTGGGAGTGTTTCTCAAATTCATATTTTTAACACCATTTTATTAACTCCAGATAAAAAAACTGTTATCATTCCTAATTCTGATATTAGCAATTCTGCAATGACAAATTATTCAAGTGAACCAGTTAGAAGACTTGATATGCAAGTTTGAATCAGTTATTCAGACGATATTGATCTTGCAAAAGATACACTTTTAGAATTAGCAAAAGCTGACTCAAGAGTTATGCAAGACAAAGATATCACTATTGTCGTTGATTCACTTTGAGATAGTGCGGTAATTATAAACTTTAGATTTTTCTTAAAATCATCTGATTATTGGCCAACAAAATGGGAAATGACTGAAAAAATTAAGAAAACATTTGATAAAAAAGGTTTGAACTTCCCTTTTCCACAAAGAGATGTTCATACATATCAAGCAAAATAAAAAAAGCTTTCCCAAGAATATTCCCGGGAAGGTTTTTATTTTATTCAAATATTTTCTTGAGTATGTACTTTGATAAGATTATTTTTTTGTAAAATTTCTTGAGTAGAAAAAATTTTATTTTCAGGAATATTTTTTATTTTTTTAAATCATTCCATCGCTAAATCATCAGTGATAATGAAATCTGATTTATCAATTATTTTATGAAATTTATCTGAAATATTTTTGTCTAAATACATATGTCCAACCATAATTCATTTTCATAATAATTTTGTATTTTCTAAGAAATATTCAAAAACTAATAGATTCTTTTCAACATAATCAGAATTTTGAGAATAGTCTAAAATATCACTATGAGAATCAATTTTCCCTGCTCCGTGTCCAGGAAAATGTTTTGCATATAAGACAACTCACGTTACTTTTGAAGCTTCTATGTAGGCATTAATCAAATCAAAATAATCTAAAATATTTTCACTAAAACTCCTATTTAATCCAGAAATAACAGGATTTCAAAGATCTAAATCTGCAATAAATCAATGAGTATTAATTCCATGATTTTGCAAATTTTTTAGCTGAATAAATGTAATAATTTCTAAGAAGTTTTGTTTATTTTCTTTTGAAATATTTTTATAAAATTTTCAAATATTTCACATAGATGGAAAATATTGAGAATTTCAAAATAATTGTTTTAGATTTTCTTTTTCTTGAGAACTTAAAGCATTAAAACGAAAAAATACATATAAATAATTAGTATAATTTTCTAAAGAAAATCAATTTTCAAAACTAATAAATCTATTTATTTGACCTCATTCTTGATCAGTAAATATCAAAATATCATCAGAAATATTTTTAATTTCTCAAGTAATTTTTTTCATATTTTTACTCGTAAGATTTTCTGATTCTCTAAAAATAAAAACACTGTTAGAATCTTTTATTTTTTGTGAATTATTGAGAATATATTGAGAAATATTTGTAGTATTTGAAAACTTTAAAATCAAGGTATTTCCCGTCTTTATTTTTGCTTTTTTTTGTAATATTTCCGAAATAATTTCATCATGTTTTATAGAAATATTTTTTTCTAATTCTATAATATTATTAATAAATGCAGTTTTTGGATTATTTTGAATAATTTTTTCTAACTGAGAAATATATTTTTCATAAATTTCTGCTTGATTGAAAATATTTTCATTTTGATGACTTATAAATATTTTTTCGGAAAATTTATCTATATTTGCTGCATGTACTTGAGAAAATAAAAATATATTCATCATTACAAAAATTAATATTTTTTTCATATTTATATAATAGTGAGTAATAATATTTTATATAAAAAATAAGTCCAAATAAATATTTTTGGACTTATTTTATTAACATTAGTCTACTTGATTTAAAAAATCTTGCAAATTGATAATTGAAATATTTAATTCTTGTGCTTTTTTCAATTTTGAACCAGCTTTTTCTCCAGCCAATAAAAAATCTGTATTTTTACTCACACTTCCAGTGAATTCTCATCAAACTGATTCTAGTTTTTTCACTAAATCATCACGAGAAATTTTATTTCCATCATCTCAGACAAAACTCCCGGTAATACACATTTTTTTTCAAAAATATGGATTTGCTTGAAGTTCCTGAGATATTTCTAATTTTTCAAAATATTTAATATCTAAAATAGCATCTAATTGTTCGAGAATAATTTTATGTGCGTCATTAGAAAAATAATCAATCATATTTTGTGCAATTTCTGGTCAAATATCGTCCAGAGCCACTAAATCTTCTACATCATATGGAAATTCTAATAAAGATTCTTTTGAATGAAATAATTTTCAAAGAGTTTTAGCTGTTTTTTTCCCAACTCCAGCGATAGCTAAAGCAGTTAAAAATGTAGAAATTTCTACGCTTTTTGCTTTTTGAACTCCAGAAATTAAA
>CBFHLZ010000122.1:0-3467 GCA_965656795.1 Patescibacteria group bacterium | reverse complement strand
TTCAGAGATATTTGAAATATCTTCATTTGAAATATTTTCAATATCAACAAAACTTTTAATTTCATCTAATAATGAACTATATTTACTTTGTAATTTTTCATCCATACCATTAAAATCCACTTTCTTTTTTAATGATTCTTGAGTTTTATTCCATAAATCTAAGTTTGATTTTATTTCTTCATCTATCACATCAACATTCCCTTCTAATGTCTCGTCTTCCTCTTCTAATTTCTTATCTTTCACTTCTAATTTCTCATCTTTCTCTTCTAATTTCTCATCTTGTAATTTCTTTTTTAAATCTATAAGTATATCTTTATATTCTTCTTTTTTTTCTTTTGGAAGTTTATTTATTTTTTGTTGAATATAATCAATATCCTCTGAAGAATTTGCACTATTTATAAGTGAATTAATGTCAGATTCAAATTTTTCACTCAATTCTTCTTGAAACCCATCTATCATTCTTTGAATCCCTCTATCATCTATTCTTCTCGGATTCGAGAGTCTTTTTTCTATATATGCTCTGACTGCTTCTTCTCATAAAGTATCTATAAGTGTAAAAAAACTCTCTTCTAGTGCTTCATTATTTGAAAATACTTCGCTAAATTTTACTTTTACTACATTTTGATTTCACTCTATTTCAAATTTATCAAACAATGTATCCATTTTTTGAATCGCTTCGATATCTTGTTGAAATTCTAGACGTAAATCCTTGAGTGCCATTTGAGATGAATTTATTTGCTCTGCAAAGGTTTCATTTTTATTTTTTTCAAATTCATCATATTCTTCTACTGCTTGTTGATAATATTCAGAGTTTGGATCAATAGACGCTAAAATTTCTTCAGGAGTTAAGTTTTGTTCCTGAATACTATTTTTTTGTACATCTAACTGCTCAGATGATGGAGTTGTATTGAGATTATCGATTCATCCACTCATAAAAAATATCATAGCATATAATATATACTATGATATCATATATCTTTTGAAATATCAAAATACTCACTAAAAAATATAACAAAAAAAGGATAATTTATTTACCCTTTTTAATTCCCATCAAGCATAGCTAAGATTTTTCTTGCATTTTCTTGACTTTTCCTTAACGCGGCTATTTGTTCATCTTGAGCTGCTATTTGTTCTTTTTTAGCAGCTAATTGTTCATCTTTCTCTGCTAATTGTTCATCTTTCTCTGCTAATTCTTTTTCTCATTGCTTCATTTCTTTTTCATGATGAGCAACTCTTTGGTCTTGTTCTATTTTTGCATTTTGTGCATATTCAACAAATGCTGATAAATCCCAGCCAAAAGTATCTTTTACATATTGAGCATCTTCTAGTGCTCTCTTGGGATTATTATCTACTGCATTAAATGTACCAGTGAGTTCATAGTGTAAATCATCTAGTGGCATTCATGTAAGATTTGGTGCGTAGCTATTAAATATATCCATGAATATTTTTTGAAGTTCGAGTGGATATTTTTCTACATCTCAAATATATTCTTCATTTACTCATTCAAATGATACATATTCTACTTCTGGTTCTTCTACTGTTGTGTTTTTATCAACTGTATTCATCGCTGATACTATCTTTTGTGCATTTTCAAAATCTGTAACTGCTAGTAGTTTTTGTACTGTTTGATTATTTAATTTAAATGTTGAAAAGTAAGCAACTTTTCATTCTCATAAGTCTTTTTCTAACACTTGAATTTGATCCTTAGAAAGATCTCATTTTAAATAAAGTGCTACCGTTAAATCTGTAAAATAACGTAGTACAAATTCTTCAGATTGAGATTCATTTACTATTAATTCTTTATCAGAATTTAGTAGAGATGAAATTGATGCTGTAATTGCTTTTTCTAAATAGATTTGTGGAACATTAGTAGGAAGTTGATTTGGTTGATCTGCAAATTGAGTTTTAATATTTTCTATCGCATCATTTATAAAACCTAAAATAAGTTCTTTTTGAGGACTATCTTCTAGTGACATTATTTTATTTTCCCAATCTTGTTGTCTATTTGATATTCTAGACATGATAACATTCGTAAATAAATCTCTTAATTGAAAGAGAGTATCAACTTTAGCAGGATCATTTTCACTTACAGTATAATCTATAAATCTTAAATCTCAAAATAGTGCATCTTCTGGATCTTTAGAAGATTTTACTACTTCGTTTAATGAAATAGTATTATTATTTTTTTCTATGTTATTTTGATTTTCAACATAACCTTTTGGATTTAAAACTAATCCTGCTTTTTCACATTCTAAAGCAAATCTTGTTTTATCACAAACAGTATTTTTTACTACTTCTATTTTTTGAGAAGAATTTTCTTTTGATTCTGGTGATGTATTATTACTTTGTGCAAGAGCTGGAGCTGTTGATAAACCTACCGTTAAAGCTGCTGATGCTAATAAATTTTTCATAATATAATATTTAAAAAAATATTTTTAAACGTATTTGTAAAAAATACAAATATATCCAACTAAAATTATATTGATAATATTTCGCAAGTCAAATAGTTTTATATACCGAAGTTGGCATAAGAAAAAGACATTTGAAATAATTCAATTGTCTTTTTAGTTTTTCACAAAAAAATAGATGAAAATTGTATAGCTTTTTTATACAGAAATATTATTTTTAAAAAATATTTCTGTCTGATTTTAATGTAGTTTTTTATATTTAGAATATTCATTTTGATAGTATTGAAGTTTTTGATTATAGGCAACAGCGTTGTTTTCTTTTGCCCATTTTTGATATCAACCTCAATTATAATATGTGGCAATCATATGATGGTCTCATGATTGTAATCCAGAAACAACTTTTGGAGTATTTTTTAAAAACATTTCTAATGCTTGAATATTTAATTCTCTGTCTCAAGGATTTTGTTTAATTTGATTGAGTAAATCAGATTCTCACCATTCGATAAAGTGTGAATCTAGTATTTGAAACATCCCATAACTGGTTACTCATGAGTCTTCTTTTCTTGAATTTAAATTTGCTCCTGCACTTGATTCAATAGCCCAAATAGAATATAAAAATGATGGATCAATACCATAATCATCTGCTAAACTATCAAGTTGAGGATATGGTGAAAATTTCACAGCTGGAAGATTTTCTGGAAGAGTAAAACTTTCTACTAAAGAATTTTGTTCTTCATCTGACATATTATTTCTATCAATATTTGCTCCATCTTTATTTTCGTTTCAAATCGCTTTATCAATTTGTGTAAAAATATTTTCTCCTTCTCCGGCTCAAATAGCTTTTTCTATTTTTCCAATTCCTAAGAAAATTGCAGCAAATATTTTCATGATAAAATCAGAACCAAATCCTCTTGAAAGTCATTCTTTTGCAAATTTTTCTTTTGCTTTTTTGAGTTCTGATGAAAGATTTTCATCATCTTGTTCTTTCATAAATTCTGCTAATTTTTCTTGATTTTGTTTTTCTAAAACTACCATTTCTTGTTCATCACGAACTTGAGA
>CBFHLZ010000121.1:0-3551 GCA_965656795.1 Patescibacteria group bacterium | reverse complement strand
TGAAGAAGAAGCTAAAATAAGAAGGTATGGTATGTTTATACCTCCTACAGGTTTAGTTTATCAAAACTTTAATAGAGAACGTAATCTAGTTCCATATTTCTCTCCAAGAGAACTATGAGAAGGAACTAAATATTATTGAGCGCTCGACTTCGGGGTTTCCCATCCAATGGCTTTCTTATTAATAGCTGTTGATAAAGATTGACACATTTATATATTTGATATGATATATAAAAAGAAACTCCTACTGTCAGAACTTGCTTCAATGATTAGAGAGAAGGTTGCTCTACACTGAATAAGTTTGGAATATATAGTAGCAGATACAGCTGACGCGAGAGCACGTTTAGAACTAGAACAATATGGAATTTTTACTAAGCCAGCAGATAAATGGAGCAAGGGTGAAAACAACCTTTCAAACAGAAGAGCTGGGATATTTAAAATTAATGAACTTTTTGAAAAAAGTTTATTAATAATAAGTGATAAATGTAAAGATTTAATTAAAGAACTTGAAACCCATTCATATAAATGAAATGGGAGTGAAGATGTTAATAAAGTTTTCGATGATGCATTAGATGCTCTTCGCTATTTCATATTTTGATATAAAGTGGAAAGTGAAATAAGCAATTATAAAAAGAAAGCTAGAAGAAAAATTAATCGCGCAAAGAAATCGCGCATAAACTATTAATAAATATATGGCAAAAAAAGACGCTAATATAACAGCATTAACATATGTAGAGGAAAGGATGCAAAATCTGCATGCTTTAAAAGAAGAACATATGTTGCAGAGTAAATCTGTACAATGGGAAAGAAAAGCAAATGCTAAAGAAGTTAATGACCCTATAAAAAATGAATATAGGACACAGATAAGTTTGGCAGTTAAAATGCAAAAAGATGCTGAACTATTGTCGGCAACACCAGAGTGGAGCTTTATTCCTTTAGATGGAGATGCAAGAATGACCAGAAAGGTTATTAAACCAACTTGGGATTTTCACTGGATGATGTCAGAAAGTGATAAGCATATTTCTAATGCAATACAAAGTGCTACTACAAATGGTACAGGTATTATAGAAGAAGGAATAAGACATTCTTATAAGAAAGTTAAATATCCTTATTATAAAGAAATAACTGACGAAGAAGGAAATAAAAGAAAAATTATTGAATATGAAGAAAGAGATATGCTAGATAAAAGTGGTATATTCTGTGAACGTATTCCTTTTGCAAATTTCTTTATCAATGGTACTGATATAGATAATAGTACAGAAGCTTGAGTTGTAACTTTTTATGATAAAGAAGCATACTTAAACGAAAAGAAAGAAGACCCAAATTATTCAAATTTAGATAAAGTTGGTGAAGCAGATAAATCTCATCACTTACTGTCTTGAGTAGTAGGGGATGAGTTCGATAATAAAACAAAAGATAATACAGTTGTTGAAATAAGATATTACAATTCAGCAAGAGATGAATTTAGAGTTGTTGCTAATGGTATTGAAATTAGAAACACACCAATTCCTTATACACATAAAAAACTTCCTTTTGCATTATATATAGATAATAAAGCAGACAATAGAATTTGGGGTATAGGTGAAATGGAACTATTAGAACAAGAAGAAAAAACTAAGAATGACATTCGTACATTACTAGTTAAGGGTATTAAATTTTCAATCGGTTTTGTAAAGGTTGATAGAAATGCTGATATCGAAGTTGATGATATGTGAGTTGGATTATGAGAAACTCTTGAAGTTGATGATATGAAAGGTATTGAACAAGTTACTTTTTCAGTTCCTGTGAATGATATATCAAATATGGAAACTAAAATTGATAATGATATCATAGCTAAATCTGGTATCGACTTTAAATCTCAATTATTAAATCCTTCTGAAACAGCAACTCGTACAGCTAATAAAACTAAGAGTAGTCAAAAAAGAATTAATAAAAATATAAAAGATAATAGTTATAACTTTTATAGAAGACTGGCAGAGCTTAGAATGAGTAATATACAATTTCTACACGAAGCTAGTTCTATTGAAATTCCTGTAGAGGGATGAGATATAAACTCTGATGGTACTTTTATAAAAGAAGAAGGCGGAGGATATGGTAAAGCAGTTATTGGAGGAGATATGACTAAAGGTAAATTCTTAGTTATGCCAATAACAGAAACTATGTTAGGAAATAATAAAGAAAGAAGAAAACAAAATGCATTACAATATGCTCAACTTGTTTGAAATATTAAATGAGATGATGGTAAACCAGTTATCAAAGGTGGTCAAATTGCAAAACTTCTTACAGAAGAATTTGGTTTCGACTTTGAAAAACTTACAGAAACTTCTTGAACTTTCCAAACTCCAGAAGATATGTTGAAAAATTTCAACAAACAAACTCAATGAACTAAATGAACTGCAGTTGATGAAAACTATGTTCCACCAGAACAAAGAAATATACAACAACAAGTTGGTTCTCTAAGTTGAGCATCTCAATTACCTGTTGAAGAATAGAAAATGGAAGAATTAAATATAGTAGAAGTTGATACGGCTAAAACAAAAAAGCCATATGTATGAAAGAAGAATTGAAGAAAGAAAGGAAAAAAGCTCATAGACGAAAATGAGTTTGGTATCAAAATGGGGAAAATAATGAATTATCACACCTTATGAAAAAGTGAGGTGTGTGACCCAAAAAATATTGAAGATTGAGTTGAACCATGACAACCTATGACAATCATACAAGCTTGTAGGGAAGTTGGTACAACATATCATACATTCAGATTTCACTTAAATACTCTCCCAGAAATGAAGAAACAATATGAATTAATGAAAGAACAAAGTGTTGAATATAAGAACGAACTTTCAGAAAATATTATTGAGAAAGCATTAAAAGGGAAAATGAAAAATCTGTCTGAAAAGGATGTTGTTGATACAGCTAAATGGACTTTGGAAAAAACTAATAAACGTTATAATCCAAAACATATAGTTGAAGCTACTGTTGAACATTTAAATGTAGAAAGAAGTAGTGATGATATACTTGCAGATATAGCAGATATAATAAGTAAATAAATATCAAAAATGAAAATATTTAGTGAATGGAAAGATTTTAAGGAATGGAAACAATTTATAAATAGTTACCAAGAGATAGACCTCACAGAAGAAGAAAAGAGAAAACTGGAGGCTCTTGGTAGCACTATTATAGATAAGCTATTTCATAAAACAAAAAATCAAATAGTAAATAGAATTATCTCTGACGAAAAGTGAATTGAGTATACTAATTGAGCTAAGCAATTATTAGCATACATGAAAAATAATATTAAAAAATAACAATATAAATATGAACATTGAAACTCTCACGCCAGAACAAAAGGCTGAACTTCAAGAACAACTTAATAATAGTCAACCTAAAGAAGAAGAAGGTTCTGATTATGAAAAAAGGTATAAAGATACGCAAGCATCTTTTACAAAAGCGAATGAAGAAAAACTGGCACTAGCTAGACAATTAGCAAGTGTAAATCCTAAATCAATCTTAGGTATGGATGCAAAAACACAAGCAAAAATAATTAAAGATGAATG
>CBFHLZ010000120.1:0-3565 GCA_965656795.1 Patescibacteria group bacterium | reverse complement strand
AGCTATTGGGAAAAATATTGAAAAAATATTACTCAGAAATTTATTAATTTCGAGTATGTATTATTTTTTCCTTACCTTTGTATTTGCAGAATTTACGATTCAAAATTTATTATTTGCAACAGGAAATTACTTTTTTGCGATTTTAATTTCGAGTATTTTATTATTTTTTATTCCTGTATTTTTAGCCAGTCAGACGATTCCTCTTTTATCAGAATTATTAAAAGGGAATCATAGTGGAGAAAAAATGTGAAAACTTTTATTTTATTCAACCGTATGATCTTTTGCTGGTTCTGTTGGGACTTCTACTGTATTTTTCCCATGGATTTGAGTAAATAAAACAGCTGCAATTGCACCTATATTTCTCGTAATTTGTGCTATTTTGATGATGATTTTTATGAAAAAGTTTTCAAATTTTTTATCATTTATTTCAGCAGGTTTACTGGGGTTTTATATTTTGTTTTTGACTACGAATATTGTAAATCCGAATATTATTTTTTCTACTTCAAATGCTTATCATGATATAGTTATTTATGATAATTTAGAAAATACTCAAAGAATATTTTCTATGGACTGAGCTTATTCAAGTGGAGTAAATATAGATGATAAAACAAGTTTTTTTCAATATATAAAAGAAGCAGAAAAAAAAGTACAAGAACTTCAACCAAAAAATATTTTAGTGATTTGAGCTGCAGGATTTACATTTCCTAGAGATATTTCTGAATTTGAATTTGTTGAAAATATTGATGTAATAGATGTCGATAAAGATTTAAAACAAATAGCAGAAAAATATTTTTTAGAAGAAAATCTTTCAGAAAAAATAAATTTTTACGCGCAACCAGCAAGATATTTTCTAAATAATTTAGACGAAAATAAACAATATGATTTTATTCTTGTTGATGCATATTCTGGGAAATCAATTCCATCTCAAGTACTCACACAAGAATTTTTTCAACAACTCCAAGAACACTGAGAAAATATTTTTTTAAACATAATTACTGATGTATATAGAGAAACGAAGCTTTCTAGAAACTTATTTACCACTTTAGATAGCGTTTTTGAAAATGTATACTTTAAAAACACAAATAAATCACTTGGTGCTAAAATGACAAATTTTATCGTAACGAATAAAAAATATGAAGAATATTTTCTTAGTGGTATAAATGATGCTCAAATTTATACAGATAATCTCAATACAATAGAAAAAGATTTATTTTCACAAAATAATTTTCAATATGAAAAATAAAAAAATACTATTTTACAAATAGTATTTTTTTATCACCAAATTTCCATAAATGCTCTATCCATTTCTTTATATTCATTGAGAAATCCAGATTTTACGAGCCAAATTTTATTTGAAATTGCTTCGAGAATATCTCTGTCATGTGAAACAATCATCGTCGTTCCTTCAAATTCTTGTAACATTTTTTTGATAACTTGTTTTGAGTGAATATCTAAATGATTGGTCGGTTCATCCATTATAATTACATGAGGTTTTACTAAAAGCATTTTTGTGAGTGCAACTTTTGCTCTTTCTCATCATGAAAGTGTTGAAATTTTTTGTTCTACTTTTTCTCAAATTATGAGTAATCAACCAAGCATATTTCTGATTTTTGTTTCATCTTGAAAATCAGCTAATAACTCTTCTAAAATATTTTTATTTGGATCTAAGTCTTCTAAAACTTGAGAATATGAACCAATTTTCAGAGTTTCATTTATTTCAATATTTCCATCTAAAAGTTTTAATTCTCATAAAAGAGTTTTTAAAAATGTTGTTTTTCATGCTCAATTTTCTCAAATAATTCAAATTTTATCTGATTTTTTTACTTCTACATATTCAGGTAAATGCACAATTGGATAATCATATCAAATCACTACATCAGAAATTTTCATGATTATTTCTGGTAAACGTTTATCTACTTCCACATGAATATCTTTTACGAGCGTTTCATTTTCAGGTTTTTCTAAAACTTCTATTTTATCCATAGCTTTTATACGACTTTGCACACTACTTGCTTTGGCAGAATTTGCACGAAATCTATCAATATAATCTTGAGTTTTTTTCAAATCTTTTTGTTGATTATTATAATCTCTTTCGAGTTTATCAAAATTTGCTTGTTTTTCTTGGAGGTATAATTCGTAATTTCCAGGGTATTTATGAATCTTTTTTTGTGAAATTTCAGCAATACTATTAGAAGTATTATTTATAAATCGTATATCATGAGAAATACTTAGAATAGCTTTTTGCCAACTGGTACAAAATTTTTCGAGAAATAAAATCCCGTTTATATCCAAGTGATTAGTAGGTTCATCTAAAATTAGTAGATCAACATCTTGGATTAAAAATTTTGCAATTTGAACTTTAGTTTGTTCTCATCCAGAAAGTTGAGAAATTTTGAATCACATTTGTTCTTGAGAAAATCAAAAATATTTTAGAATATCTTTTTGGAGTTCAAATTTTCTAAATCAATCAATATCTACTAAAAATTTATTTAATGCTTCTATTTCTTCCCATTTTTCTCAATCTTCTTGGATTTCTTGGAGTCTAAATATTTTTTCATTTATTTCAGGAAAAATATTATCCATTTCTTCTGCGAGCGTTTTATTTATATTTTCCCAAAAAATATCTTGAGATAAATATCAAATTTTTACTCATGGAGCAATAAAAATTTCTCCATCATCAGGGATAAATTCTTCATCAGTTTTTAAAATCATTTTAAGTAAACTGGTTTTTCCAGCTCAATTTTTTCCAATCAAGGCAATCTTATCAGCTTTATTAATTTGAAAGTCAGCAGCTTCAAATAAATGCGTTCTTTCGATGTGTTTATGCAGATTATTGATTTGTATTAAACTCGATTGAATTTCTGCTTTTCCTGAAAATAAATACTTTGGAATAGTTTCTAAGCTATATTGTTTTGTTTCTAAACTGGTAGTTAAGTCTGCTTTATTGAGTTCAAATTCTTTTTCTAAAAATTTATTCAGACGTTTTAATTTTGTTTCTTCTTTTATTTTAGCAGGTTGTTCATCTAAAAATTCCTGACAGATTTCTTCTACATCCTCGTAGGAAAAATCAGGATAATGATCAATGACATTTTGAATTATTTTTTCTAACATATATATTTTTTTGAATTATTTTGAGGAATTATAAACAGAAATAAATTTTCTTCAAAAGAAAATCGCTTCTTACGAAGCGATTTGGATCAATGGAACAATTTTTTGTTCTTCTTGATGAAAAATAATTTGCTCTAAACCAGATATTCTGAGTGAAAAACGAGTAAACAAACCACCAGAAACAGCAGAAATTTTTGGAACCTTTTGAGCTTGGAATTCGATAATTTCTTCCGAGTAATAGATTTTGTGTATGTCTTTCTGGTTTGTAATTGTAAGTTTGAGTTGTAATAGAGGATTAGAGCAAGCATATCCGATTACTTTCCATTTTTCATCTTGAGTAGAATTTATTTTTCCATTGAATATAAGTTTTTGTTTTATTTCACATAAATTTCTTATTCCTAAAGAATATAAATTTGGAAATAAACGCAAAAACTGTTGTTCATTTAACACGAACTTT